>CALKYM010000162.1 GCA_938003525.1 uncultured Planctomycetales bacterium
AGATGGTGCCGATCTGGCGACCCCACCCAATATCGTACTGATCATGGCGGATGACCTGGGGTATGCGCATCTGGGGTGTTATGGGCAGACGAAGATTGCGACGCCGCACCTGGATCGGTTGGCGGGGCAGGGGATGCGATTTACGAATTTCTATGCGGGCGCGTGCGTGTGCGCGCCGTCGCGAAGTGTCTTGATGACGGGCTTTCATGGTGGCCATGCGGCCGTGCGTGGCAATACCGGCGGAATTCCGCTTGCCGACGACGACGTCACGGTCGCTGAAGTATTGCGCGCGGCCGGCTATCGCACCGGGCTGTTTGGCAAGTGGGGATTGGGCGAGCACGGCACGACCGGCGTGCCCAACCGGCAGGGATTCGACGAGTTCTTTGGCTACCTGCACCAGATTCACGCCCACTTCTACTATCCGGAGTACCTCTGGCGCAACGACGAACGTTATCCGCTGTCCGGCAATCGTGACGGCGCGCGGGAGCAGTACACGCACGACGAGATCGTCGCGCAGGCGCTTGACTTCGTCCGGCGGCATCGCGACGAACAGTTCTTCCTCTATCTTCCGTTCGCAGTGCCGCATTACGAATTGCTCGTGCCGGAGGATTCTCTGGCCGAGTACGCCGGTAGATTTCCTGAGACGCCCTATGAAGGTCGCCTGGGACGACCCACGGGGTATCCGCATGACTACGCCAAGCAAGCGATGCCCAAAGCGGCGACGGCTGCCATGATCACGCGGATGGATCGCAATGTCGGTCGGTTGCTCGCACTGTTGGATGAGTTGAAGGTGGCCGACCATACGATTGTGTTCTTCACCAGTGACAACGGCGCGACGCCGGGGCCAAGCGATCCGGATTTCTTCGATGCCTGTGGACCATTGCGTGGCTACAAGGGATCGCTGTGGGAAGGTGGCCTCCGCGTGCCGATGTTGGTGCGCTGGCCGGGCAAGGTTCCCGCCGGAGTATTGACCAATCAGATCGGCTACTTTGCGGATGTCATGCCCACTCTGGCGGAAATTGGTAACGCGGAGGTGCCGCCAATGATCGATGGACTTTCGCTCGCGCCCACTTTGCTGGGCGGAAACGAGCAGCCGCAGCACGAGTATCTGTACTGGGAGGATGAAGGCGCGCGGGCCGTGCGCTCCGGGCGGTGGAAGGCGATCCGCTGGAAGCCGGACGAAAACGTCGAACTCTACGATCTCGAAACCGACCCCGGCGAGTCGAAAAATCTTGCGGCCGACCGTCCGGAAGTCGCCGCGCGGCTGGCCAGTTATCTCGACGCGGCCCACTCACCACCTCGACCACAACGCGAACCGAAGCGACCCGCGGGTCGGAAGTATCAGTGATCTTTGCGGTCGGTCGAATCAAAGCGACGCAGCCCATAAACGGCTGCCATGTCGGATGCTTGCTCGGCCGCCCTGCGGCCTGTCGCGCCGTTTTTTTCGCCGTATCCTTGCCGGGCCGACGACGAGCAGCTAAAAAGGACATTCAGGTCCTGAATTCAAGATGCCCGTCGGCACCTCGGCCGGACGTCACGCCATGATCTCACAGACTGTTGAGTATGCCCTCCGCGCGATGGTCATTCTCGCGCGGCACGATGCGCTGCTGCGGTCGTCGCGGGATATCGCCCGGGCGATTGATGTGCCGTCGCCCTATTTGGCAAAGGTGATGCAGGGCCTAGTCCGGGCAGGGCTGCTCCGCTCGCGGCGAGGAGTCAACGGCGGCTTCACGATCACCAAGGATCCGGCCGAGCTGACCGTCTGGGATGTGGTGCAGGCCGTCGACCCCATCCAGCGGATTCGCCGCTGCCCGTTGAATCTCGACGCCCATAGCGGGCAGCTCTGCCCCTTGCACCGGCGGCTCGACGAGGCGCTGGAGGGCGTCGAGACGATCTTTCAAGAGACGACCCTGGCCGAGCTTGTCGCGCACGAGGGTCGAACGAGCCCCTTGTGCGCGACGGGCCAACGGAGCTGAGATCAGTGATTGACCGCCATCAACTGTTGACGCACGTGCTTAGAACCTGGGTCGGCGGCGCCGTGGCCGTGCTGCTGATGGCTCACGCCTCTGTGACTCATGCGCAGCTCGCGTTCGAGCGCGAGCCGGTCAACTACTATACGGCTGCGGCGGACAATGCCGTCACAGAGCTGCAAGCGCGCATAGACGCCGACGATGTCACGCTCGACTTTCACCCCGAGCGCGGCTACCTGGATGCCGTGCTCGAGCAGCTTCAGGTAATGCCGTCGTCGCAGATGCTGGTTTTCTCCAAGACCAGTTTCCAGGCGAGTCGCATTTCGCCGCGCAACCCTCGCGCGTTGTACTTCAACGACAAGGTCTACGTGGGCTGGGTGCGCGGCGGCGATGTCATGGAAGTCACGGCCGTCGATCCTCAGTTGGGAGCGGTGTTCTACACGCTCGATCAGGCGGAGATGGATCAGCCGACCTTCATCCGCGATCAGGGCAACTGCATGGCGTGTCACGCTTCCAGCAACACGCAAGGTGTGCCCGGACACACAGTGCGATCGGTCTACACGGCCCCCAATGGCATGCCGCACTTCGGCGTCGGGACGTTTCGTACCAACCACAGCAGTCCGCTCAAGGAGCGCTGGGGAGGATGGTACGTCACCGGCACCCACGGTCGCCAGCGTCACATGGGCAATGTCGTCATCGCCGACCGCAGTGAAGCCCGCAGCTTCGATCTCGACGAAGGCGCGAACGTCACCGATCTGGCCGATCGTTTCCCGGCTGGCGGCTATCTCTCGACGCACAGCGATCTGGTCGCGTTGATGGTGCTGGAACATCAGTCGGAGATGCACAACCTGATCACTTGCGCCAACTACGCGGCTCGCTTCGCGCTGCGCGATGCCGCCATCATGGACAATCTACTCGAGCGCGAGCCCGGCGAACTCAGCGACTCGACGCAAAGGCGGATCGCCACCGCCGGCGATCGGCTGCTGCGCTACATGCTGTTCGTCGACGAGGCGCCGCTGGTCGATGCGATTCGCGGAACCAGCGACTTTGCCGTCGAATTCGCCGCGCAAGGGCCATTCACAGCTGGTGGTCGTTCGCTGCGGCAACTCAATCTCAAGGAGCGTCTGTTCGAGCATCCTTGCAGTTACTTGATCTACAGCGAGGCCTTTGCCGCGCTCCCTGAGCCGATGCTCGACTATGTGTATCAGCAACTCTGGGAAGTTCTCACAGCCGCCGCCGCGAGCGATGATTTTGCGCATCTATCCATCGAGCAGCGCCGCGTGCTTCTCGAAATTCTTCGCGATACGGTGCCCGCATTGCCCGACTATTGGCACCAGGGCGCGTAGTCTGCCCGTCCCGGTCGATCTGCCGGGCGCGAACTGGAAGATTGTTTTGCCCGCGCCATTGTGGCGCCGGTATATTACATCCGGCGCTGTCACTGTGCGGCTCGCGTTCATATTCTCCTTGCGCTGCAGCAAGAGCCGCCACGCGAGGTTTGGCAACGCCACCGGCTCCCCAATTCGAAGGAGGCAGTCTCATGCGCAGGGCACTTTTCTGGTCGTTGGCGGTGGCGCTCTCCATTTCGCTCGTCGTGCTTGCGCGGTTGGCTGCGGACGATCCGGCGAACGGCCAATCGGACGCGAGCCCGTCCGAGCGGCTTCAGGCGATTACGGATGAGTACAACACGGCGCAACAGGAGTTCAGCCAAGAGTACCGCAAAGCGGAAACGGACGAAGAGCGACAGCAGATCCTCAACGAGCTCTACCCGGACGCCGAAGAGTATGCCGCGAAGATGCTCGACTTGGCCCGCGAAATTGCCGAGGACCCGGTCGCAGTCGATGCCCTGGTGTGGGTCATCAGCAACGCCCGCGGTGGAAGCGGCGTCGGCGAGGCGCTCGAGATCTTGGGCGAACATCACAGCGACAGCCCCCAGCTTGCCCAGGTGGCGATTCGCTTGATCTACGCGCGGTCGCCAGCGGTCGAACCATTCTTGATCAGGCTGCTGGAGGAAAGCCCCCACGAAAAAGTGCGGGGCAATGCCTGCTTCGCGCTCGCCAAGTACTGTAGCCAGCGCGCCGACTTGGTGCGGGCCGTGGAGACCCGCCCGGAGCTGTCCGCCTACGTCGCGAACTACTACGGCGAGGAATTCGCACAGCGGATCGAAGACGAAGGGCTCGCCAAGCTCGAGGAAGAGGTCGAAGCCCTCTTCGAGCGCGTCGTCGACGAATTCGGCGATTTGGCGTATCAGGGCAACCGAACCTTGGGCGATCTTGCCGAGCGCGATCTGTTCGAGATTCGTTACCTGGCTATCGGCAAAGTGGCGCCGGAGATCGAAGGCGAAGACATCGACGGCGTGCCCTTCAAGCTGAGCGACTATCGCGGGAAGGTGGTGGTGCTCGACTTCTGGGGCAACTGGTGAGGCCCCTGCCGGGCCATGTACCCGCACGAGCGGTCGCTCGTCAAACGTCTTGCCGGCGCGCCTTTCGCCCTGTTGGGGATCAACAGCGACCGGGATCGCGAAGCCCTCAAAGACGTGCTCGAAGAAGAAGAGATCACCTGGCGCAGTTGGTGGGATGGGGGCGGCACCGGTGGCCCCATCGCCACCGAGTGGAACGTCAGCGGCTGGCCGACGATCTACGTGCTCGATCACGAAGGCGTCATCCGTTACAAGGACGTCCGAGGTGAGGCCATGGATGAAGCCATCGACACGCTGCTGCTGGCGATGGGCGTCGACGTGCCCGAGGCCGCGCCCGAAGACGAGCAGTAAGGCGACGAATAGCGCGGGACGCGATGACAAGCGTCAATCGTTCTTCGCACGATCCAGATCGCCGGCATCTTTCAGCGGCGCGCCGGTGAGCGCTTCGAGAAACGCCACGAGCTGATCGACTTGCGCAGCCGAAAGATCGAGTGGCTGCATCGCTCGATCGAGATGGGGGTTCTTCACGCCACCACGGTTGTAGAACTCCACGACCGACCGCAGAGTCGGCAGGCTGCCGTCGTGCATGTAGGGCGGCGAAAGCGCAACGCTGCGTAGCGTAGGCGTCTTGAATCGGCCGCGATCGTCATCGTTGCGCGTCACCTCATACCGTCCGAGGTCGAGCGGCTCACGGCCCCAACTGACGCCGGTGTTGTGAAAGGCTTCGTCCGTGTAGTTCGCGCCGGAGTGGCACTTCCAGCAGCCGCCGCGACTCTCGAACAACCACAGCCCCTGCCGCTGCGCGTCCGTCAAGGCAGCTACCTCACCGTGGATGAAGCGATCGACCGGGCTGCTGCCCGAGACAATCGCCCGCTGAAAGCTGGCCAACGCTCGCGCGAGATTCGCAGCCGTCAAGCCATCTTCGAACGCCGTAGCGAACGCCTCGCGATACGTTGCATCCTCGCCGAGCCGCGTGAGCACCTCCGCCACGCTACTGCCCAGTTCTTTCTCACTGGCGATCGGTTTGAGAGCCTGTTCTTCGAGCGTGGCGGCTCGGCCATCCCAGAAGAACGCCCTACCAAACCGGCGATTGATGAGTGCCGGTGCGTGTCGCCGGCCGCGCTCGCCGCCGATGCCGACAGCCAATAGGTCTGCCGAAGCAAATCCACGCCCGGGATCATGGCAGCTCGCGCAACTGACCTTGCCATTGCCCGACAGCACTCCATCGAAGAACAACCGCCGTCCCAACTCCACTTGCGCGCGCACGGGCAGATCGTCATTGGCAAGCCCCGCTAAGCCGAGCGGGACGGCGTCCAGAGCCAACACGCGCGGCAAGTTGTCCGCCGGCAAGACAGGCTCAACAGCAATCGCCTCCTGAATCTGCGAGTGAAGCGCAAGGGCCAACACGATCCGCATCAGTGGTTGCAGGCAACGCGTCGGCATCGTCGTTCGATCATCCCATCAACTTGCAAACTGCGCAGCACCTATTCAGTGTCTATCGTCGTCCTGCGCTAAATCAAGTCATGCGCTGCCTGTGTAGGAGACCCGCGGTACGAGACGCGGCGCTACCACGAGTATTTTGTCGATCCCGGCGTCGACGTCGGGTATTCTTGCATGCGACATTTGACTGGCTTTTTTGATCTCGCCGAACGTGGTTCGCAGGTTTGCAGGCGTGGAGTTTTTCGATGCGTGCTGTCTCAGTTGCACTGCTGGTCGTTTGGGCTATCTGGGGCTCGTTGGCTCGCGCTCAGCAGCCGCGGTATGCAGACGCCGTCGAGCGGCAAGTTGCCGAGAACAGCCTGGCTGCCCACGCGAAACTGTTGTGCTCAGGCGTTTTCGTCGTCGGTCGCGATGCAGACGAGTTCATCGCCCACGATCTCCAGCGCGAACCACCGATCGCACCGGGCTGGGACGAGATCACCGTCGACGTTGACCGCAACCGCAAGTCGGTCACGCTCAGCGCGCCGGAGCTTCCGCCGCGCACCGCTGTTTACAACGGAAGCCAAGGTTGCACGCTATTGCCCGTCGGCCAAGACGACGTGCTGTTTGAACCGGTCGACGTGCTTCCCGCGCTACCCGACGCCGCCAGCCAATACTGGCCGACCGGCGATCGCCTCTCCGAAGATCCCTTGCCGCGCGAAGTCGACAAAGGTCGGCTGCAAGCTGCCATGGATTACGCCTTCAGTGAGCCCGACTCCGAGCATCCGCAAAACACGCGCGCGATCGTCGTTGTTTACAAAGACCGCTTGATCGCCGAGGGGTACGCGCCGGGTTTCGATCGCGATACCCGGCACATTTGTTGGTCGATGGGCAAGAGCATCACGTCGGCGCTCATCGGCATTCTTGTCGGGCAAGGTCACTTCGACGTCGATGATCCGGCGCCGATTGCCTTGTGGCATCAGGCCGGTGATCCTCGTGGCGCCATCACGATGGCCCATCTCCTGCAGATGAGCGGCGGGCTCGACTTTCACATGGGCACGCCGCTCGACCGCACGCTGTACACCAATCGCGACGACCACCGCTACGTCTACTTCGCCGCCACCGACGTCTTCGAACATTCCATCGATCGGAAACTGGCGTTCGAGCCGGGGACGAAATGGCGCTACCGCAACTGCGACCCGCTCACGCTGGGCAAGATCATCCGCCAGACCGTGGAGGCCGGCGGCGAGGAGTACTTGTCATTCCCGCAACGCGCGCTGTTCGACAAGATCGGCATTCGTCACATGGTGCTTGAGCCCGACACGCACGGCAACTTCATCATGACCGGCTACGAATACGGAACGGCCCGCGATTGGGCGCGTTTCGGGCTGTTGCATCTGCACGATGGCGTTTGGAACTCCGATCGCATTTTGCCCGAGGGCTGGGTCGACTTTGTCCGCACGCCGGCGCCGGCTGCGGCGAACGAGAACTACGGCGGCCTGTTTTGGCTCAATCGCGGTGGCACCTATGACTCGCTGCCCCGCGATCTCTATTGGGCGTCAGGTCATCACGGTCAAATGACCGCCATCATTCCCTCGCGCGACGTGGTGATTGTCCGGCTGGGACACAGCGCGCGGGGCGGATTTGGTCCCTACATCGAGCAAGTGTTTCGCCGCATCCTGGCAGCCATCGAACCACCTGCCTAGCCGCCGCATCAGATGCGACAAGCTGGCCGCCTCGTGCGACCAGCGACGCGCAGAAAGCAGACCATGATCGCACAACGACCGATGACGAGGCGGGTCGCGCATTGGATCGTCACTTCGATTCTGAGTCTCGCCGCGTTCACACAGGTCGCGCATACATTCGGCGACGAACAGCCCTATTTCCCAGGCAACTGGGGCGACTGGGAGAAGCGCGATCCCGCCGAACTCGGTTTCAATGCCGCGCGGCTGCGCGAGGCGGTTGACTATTCGATCGCCCACGAAACGAAACGCCCCAAGGATCTCGACCTCGCCATCCGCATGGGCATCTCGCGACAAACGCACGACGAGCTGATCGGTCCGACGAAACCACGGGGCAGCCTGAACGGCGTCATCATCCGGCACGGATACATTGCCGCGGAATGGGGCGACACCGCCCGGGTCGACATGACGTTCAGCGCCACGAAGAGCTACCTTTCCACCGTCGCCGGGCTCGGCTGGGACCGGGGACTCATTCGCGACCTGGACGAGCCCGTGCGCCAGTCGGTCATGACGGGTCACTTCGACTCGCCGCACAACGCCAAGATCACCTGGCACATGTTGCTCAATCAGACCAGCGAATGGGAAGGCACGCTGTGGGATAAACCCGACTGGGCGCCGGTCTGGAACGGCCAGCAACTGCGCGAGCTCCACGAACCGGGCACCCACTGGTTGTACAACGACGTCCGCGTCAACGTGCTCGCGCTGGCTCTCTTGCATCTCTGGCGCGAGCCGCTGCCGAAGGTACTCAAGCAGCACGTCATGGATCCCATCGGCGCGTCGCCCACTTGGCGCTGGCACGGCTACGAAAACTCCTGGGTGTCGATCGACGGCGCGAAAATGCAGTCGGTCAGCGGCGGCGGGCATTGGGGCGGCGGACTCTGGATCAGTACCCGCGATCACGCGCGCTTCGGCTACCTCTTTCTGCGGCGCGGCAGGTGGAAAGATCGCCAGCTCATCTCCGAACAATGGATTGAGCAGATGACGCAGCCGACCGAAATCAAGCCGACGTATGGATACATGTGGTGGCTTAACACCGACCAGCGGCGCAGTAGCAGTGCCCCGGCGAGCTGTTTCTACGCGGTGGGCGCCGGTACAAACCTGGTCTGGATCGATCCCGAGCACGACATGGTGGTTGTCGTCCGTTGGATCGATACGATCCACGAAGCAGAGTTCGCCAGCCGCGTCATCGCCGCGATCGAAGAGTGAACGGACCCGTTCGCTGTGGTAGAGAATTACCGTGCGAAACAGGCGATATGCAGGCCATCACGGCCGCTCGTTCTCGGCCGAACGCACGGTGCTCAATGGCGCAGATAGCGCGATGCTCGAAATAGCCCCGCGCCGCACTGGTCCCATGGCGAGCAGCGCTGCACCAAGTGTCATCATCAGCCACGTTGAAGGCTCGGGCACCGCAGCACAATGGGCCTCGATCCGGTCGGCGTCGAGGGCCTCGGCGAACAGCGCGACTTCGTCGATCACACCGTTGAACGGTCGGTCGCGAAGCGCCTGATTGCCGATGCCGGCAGGTTGCGCGGTGTCCGTGCGGATGTCGCCCACGAAGGGCAGCGAACCGTCGAGCGCTCCGTTCAGATAGATGGCGACCTCCGTCCCGTCGAATGTCGACGTCACGCACGTAGTCAAACCGACCGGCACGGTCCCGTTGCTGACGAGCTCGATCACCTCACCCTCGATCCCCAGGAATCCCAACTCGACTTGCACGTGACCAGTGCTGAGAACTTGCAGGCTGAACACCGGCCGCGTCGACCCCGGTTCGGTCGACTTCTCGATGATTCGCTGCTGCGGCTCGCCGGTGGGGCCGTCCCAGCGAAAGACGCTCTCCATCGTGATCCTTGTCACGTGCAACGTGTCGGAGTGCGGCACCACGATGCGGCCGGTGCCCAGTCCATCGAACAACGCCCCCGTATCGCCGCCACCTAGCCCGGGCTGTTCGAGCGCGATCCCGGTGGCGGAATACGTGCCGTTGTGCAGTCCTGTTTCATCCACGGCCGTCGTTGCGCCGCTGGTTTCGCCCAGCCGCCAATACGCAATCGGGTTGTCGGCCGCCACGGCCTGCGCATAAGTCAACGGAGCTGCCGTCGCCGGCGCGCCGAGGATGACGACACCAAACAATGCCGTAGCAATCGTGTTACTGCTTCTGACTGAGATGTTCATCTGGCCTGTCGCTGGTGGGAGGGTAAGTCCGGCGTGGGATTCGGCCCGCGCGCACGTCGAGCAGGGAAAACTCCCGGCAGGGCGGTCAGCGGCGAATACGACCGGACCAGAACGTGGTGATGAAGAGGTCAGAAGCGCGGCCATGCGCCACGCGGGCGACTGAGTACGACGCGACCCTGAGAGAGGGCTGAGGTTTAGCGAGAGCCTAACGATCAGTCGATCGTGTCACTGCGTGCAGTTGCGCGATGCGCTCAAAAGCGCCGACGCTTCAGACCACCTGCACAGGCAACTCGCATCAAGAAGAAAAAGAAATACGTGTCGACGTTTGCGGCAGGGCAGGAGATCAGACGACCCGCCACCCGATCCATGTGCGTAGTCTAACTCCCGCAGAACGCCGATCAAGCGAATGCTGCGATTCGTCGAAATGAGCCGGGCCGGGGCAATCCGAGCGGCCCGCCACTGTGAGCGACTACGGCTGCTAGGTAGCATGACATCTGCCAACATCGGATCGACAGGAGCGACTCATCATGGCCAGCGGCGAAGGCAGTCCATTCGGCGATCTGTACCCCTACGCCGAGCGATACGGCGTCATCTCATCCTTGCCGGAAGAGGGGCGGCCGCGAGAGGAGGTCCTGCGCGAGCTGCGCGAGATGGCCCGCGAAGAGGATGGCGATTGGCAGACCGGCAAATGCTCGGGCACGATGTACTGCGGTGACGTCGAGCACTACGCCTTCTTGAACGAGGCCTTCTCGCTCTACTCGCACATGAACGCGCTGCAGCGCGACATGTGCCCCAGCGCCACCCGGTTCGAAGGCGAGGTCGCCGCGATGGCACTCGACCTGATGCACGCCTCGGCCGTGCAAGACGGCAAGCAGCCCTGCGGGGCGATCACCTCCGGCGGCACCGAGAGCATTATCACGGCCTTGCTCGTGTACCGCGAACACGGACGTCACGAGCGCGGCATTCGTGAGCCCCAGATCATCCTTCCTGTCACCGCCCATCCCGCCTTCGAGAAGGGGTCACACCTTTTCGGCATCGAGGTCGTCCACGCGCCGGTCGATCCCGAGACCACGTTGGTCGATCTGGACTTCGTGCGCGACCACATCAACGACCAAACCGTCGCGCTAGTCGGTTCGGCGGGCAACTACCCTTACGGCACGATCGATCCGATCGAGGAACTCTCGGCGCTGGCCGTCGAGCGGGGCGTGGGACTGCACGTCGACGGCTGTCTGGGCGGGTTCATTCTGCCGTTCGGCGAGCAGCTCGGTTACGACATCCCGGTGTTCGACTTTCGCCTGCCCGGCGTGACGAGCATCTCGGCCGATACGCACAAGTTCGGCTTCAGTCTCAAGGGCTCCAGCGTCGTGCTCTATCGCGACCGCGCGCTGCGGCGCCATCAATACTTCACCAGCGAGTCGTGGCCCGGCGGCAAGTATTGTTCGCCAGGACTGGCGGGCAGCCGCTCCGGAGGTTTGTTGGCTGCCACGTGGGCGTCGATGGTCAGCCTGGGTCGCGAAGGGTACCTCCATCATGCGAAGTCGATCTTCGAGACCAGCTTCGCCATGCAGGACGTGGTGAGCCGCCATCCTGAGCTCCGCATCATGGGCCGGCCCACCTTCTGCTTCTCGATCACGTCGGAGCAGTTCGACATCTACCACATCAACGACTTCATGAAACAGCGCGGCTGGCGTTTCAACGGCCAGCAGTATCCCAACGCCGTCCACATGTGCGTCACCCGGCCGCAAGCTCAGCCGGGAGTGGTCGAAAAGTTCGCCGAGGATCTTGCCGCGGCGGTGCCGTACGCCGTCGAACACGCCGATGAGATGCCCACGTCGGCCGCCATCTACGGTGGCGTCCCCGAAGGGATGCCGGAGATGCGCGAGATGGTCAAAGAGGTCCTCGCCCAACTCATGGATTCGATGCAGGAAGTCGCCCCCACCGATACCGTACTCGCGCCCGGCAGCGAGTAGTCGCTCGTTGTATCGAGGGCGTTGAACACGCGGCCCTGCTCGATTTTCACTTCACGCTCTTAGCCACTGCCATGGTCGACGCCGACAACTGTGTGCTGGCGATTGACCTGGGTGGCGGCGGTCCCAAAGTGGCGGTGGTCTCGGCTCGCGGAGAGTTCCTCGCGCGAACCAGCCGGTCGATCGCCACGCACTATCTGCCCCGCGGCGGTGCGGAACAGGATCCCGAAGAGTGGTGGCAGACCATCACCTCCGGCGTTCGCGAGGTGCTCGAATCTCCAACAGTCGACCGCACACGGATCGCCGCGGTGAGCTGCACGGCCCAGTGGTCGGTCACCGTGCCGGTCGACGAGCGCGGCCAGCATCTCATGCGGGCCGTGCATTGGACCGATACCCGTGGCGCTCCCTACACCAAAGCGCTCACCGGTGGCCTGATCAAGGTGCAGGGGTACGGACTGCGGCGGCTACTGACCTGGCTGCGCTACACCGGCGGAGCGCCCACCCATTCTGGCGCCGATGTGCTCGCGCACATCCTGTACATCAAGCATGAACAACCCGAGGTGTATCAGCAGACGCGCGCGTTTCTCGAACCGGCCGACTACATCAACCTGCGGCTCACCGGCCGCGTCGCAGCGTCGCAGGGCACGATCTTCCCTTACCTGCTGACTGACAATCGCGACAACCGCAACATCGCCTACCAGGAATCCCTGCTGCGATTCGCCGGCATCCAGCGCGAGAAGTTGCCCGAGCTCATTCCAGTCGGCTCGGTGCTGGGGCCACTGTGCGTTGCCGTCGCCAACGAGTGGGGTCTCAATCCACAAACCCCCGTCGTCGCAGCCACCAGCGACAGCCAGGCCGCCGTGTTGGGCTCGGGCGCGGTCGAAGACTTCCGCGGCCATCTCTCGGTCGGCACTTCTTCCTGGCTTACCTGTCACGTGCCGTTCAAGAAGACCGATCTAGGGCGCTTCGTGGCGACCATGCCCTCGGCCGTTCGCGGCCGCAATATGGTGGTGGCCGAACAGGGCCTAGCGGGCAAATTGCTCGAACTGCTCGTCGAACGCTGGCTCCGCGCAGCGGCCGACGGAACCCGACAGCCGGCCCATGCAGACGCCTACGTCGAGTTGCAACGCGGCGCCGAAAGAGTCGCGCCGGGCAGCGATGGGCTGTTGTTTCTGCCCTGGCTCCGCGGCGCTGGGCCGCCCGCCGCCGATGATGCGGCCCGCGGCGGGTTTCTGAATCAGTCGATCAACACCGACGCGGCCCACGCCTTTCGCGCGGTGATGGAGGGCGTAGCCTACAACCTCCGTTGGCTCAACGGCGCCGTCGAGCGTTTCATCGGACGCCCGTTTGCCGAGATCAACTTCATCGGCGGCGGTGCCCGTTCATCACTCTGGTGTCAAATCCTGGCCGACGTACTCGATCGTCCTATCAAACAAGTCGCCGATCCCACCTGGGCCATCGTCCGCGGCGCCGCGTTCGCCGGACTCATGGCGCTGGAGAAGATTTGCCTGGGCGACATTCCCGGCTTGGTCGAGATCGCCGAGACCTACTCGCCCACACCAAGCAACCGCCGCATCTACGACGAAATGTTCGCTACGTTCCTGGCCACCTACCGCACCAACCGCAAACTCTTCGCGCGTTTTAGCCGACTCGGTGAAACATGAGTCGCAGCCGGTCGCGCTGCTTGCCCGCCGGTTATCAGCTTCGCGTTGGACCCCGGTTGCACTTGTCTGCCGATTCACCTGCGCCGTGAGTCTGGCTAGGTCGACTTCATGCAAGACGTCGCACCACTTCGCCAGACTTTTCGTCTTCGCCGAGCATGTAGGAGAAAGGCGGCGAGCCCCACGCCAGCCATCGCGAACGTGCTCGGCTCGGGAACCGTGTAGGCCTGCAGTGTGTTGGTCGTGCCGTTGATGTCATTGCCGCCCACGACGTAGAACGTATCGCCTATGACGGCACCACCGGCCCCTGTTATCGCCGTGGGCATCGATGGCAGGGCAATCCAGAGATCGTTGGCGACGTCGTACGCCTCGAACACGTCCAACACCGGGTTGGTGGAATTGCCTCCACCGGCGACGAACAGGTGGTCGTCAAGCACCGCGCCTGCAACGCCCGCCCGCGCTGTCGGACCCGTTGTCAATGTCGACCAGGAGTTGGTCAATGGATCGTAGGCGTGGACCTGCGCGTCGGCCACGGTAGTGCCGCCCTGCCAACGCCAACCGGAAGCCACGTAGAGCTTGTCGTTCACGACACCGGCCGCGCCGCCACCATGATCGGCCGGGAGATTTGCCAGAGCCGTCCACGTTCCGGCTACTGGATCAAAGACGTGTAGTTGCTGCGATGGGGAGGCGAATCCGTGTTCAGCCGTATGCTTGTAGATTTTGCCGTTGATGACGCCGGTCGGACCGCTGCTGCTCAGAATCGGCATGCTGGGGCCAAATGACCAGGAGTCGGTGACCGTGTCGTAGATCTGGACAGTCGTCGTCGGGATGAACCCTGCCGGGGCATTCCAACCGCCGAGCACATAGATCTTGTCGCCGACTGCAGCAACTCCGCCCTGGTAGCGGGCCGTGGGCATCGAGCTCAGCGTCGTCCAGCTGTCGGTCAACGGATCGTAGCGCTCCAACGTGCCGAGCGCTCCACCGTCGGTGCCGCCGGCGACGTAGAGCTTGCCGCCGATAGCGGTCACAAAAGGCGCTAACCGCGCCGTGTTCATCGGCGACAGCGTCGTCCACGTACCAGATCCGATGCTCGCCGAAGATACAGTCGTCGTGAAGCCAAACATCATGGCCGCGACCAAGAGACCGGCGACCGTCCGTCGAATGTACATTGAGCAAAGCATTAGCGCGCCTTTCACAACGAATGAAACGTAGAGAATTCAAGAACAAAGGTGTGGTGAAGCCAGCCGGTCACCTGTCGAGACGGCCGAGCCTGGGCGCTAAGCTTTCCTGAATCGCGCTGTTTGGCCTGTGAGCGTCTGGCGCTTTACCTTCAAGGCCCTTAGACACCAATGCGATCGGAAGCGGTCGTGAACTGCGACTAATGATTGGCAAAGCCAAACAGGGGGCAGGAACCTGCATGTCTATGGTGGCAATTCACTTGGCTTAATTGACGACCAACACGCGCTCATCGATCATGTTGATGAGGGGTGTGTCCGCTTCTGCCGAGGTACGTGTCTTCGGGGCTAGCGACCATGGCCAAGTCGCCGTCGACCTCGGCTCACCGGTCCTTGGACGTGACGGAATGCATCGCCGACGCGAAGGAAGGCTCGGGAGAGGCGCTCGGCCAGTTGCTCGAGTACTGCCGCGACTATCTGCTGCTGGTGGCGAACAGGGAGTTAGATCCGGCACTACGTGCCAAAGGCGGCGCGTCGGACGTCGTGCAGGAGGCGTTTCTGCATGCGCAGTGCAAGTTTCCACAGTTCCGCGGCCAGTCAGAAGCGGAGCTGCTTGCCTGGCTGCGGCGCATCCTGTTGAACAACCTCTCGAACTTTGAACGCGCACTCCGCACCAACAAAAGAGCTGCATCGCGCGAGGTGCCACTTGCGGGTGATTCGTCCGACGGTCGATTGGCGCCCGCCGCCGGTACGCTGTCGCCCAGTGGGCACGTCATCGCTCGCGAAGACGTTCAGGCATTGCAGCAAGCGCTGGCAGATCTGCCGCCGCACTACGCGCAAGTCATCGATCTACGCAACTGGCAGAGGTGCTCGTTTGCCGAGATCGGCAACGCGATGGATTGCTCAGCGGAGGCCGCTAGGAAGCTCTGGTCGCGGGCCGTCGAACAGCTTCGTCAGCAAATCGGCGACGCTCGGCCACCTGCCGAGCGGGGCGCCGAGGCGACTCGCGAATAGCAAGCGGCGAGATGGCGGCGCTAGACAGCGGGTGCGGACGAAATGAGCCGCAGTGATCGCGAACCCGACGATCAGCAATTCTCAGACTATCTTGCCGCCTACGACGAGGCGCTCGAGGCCGGCGGCGCGACGGGCGACGTTATCGACGCGGCGATCGAGTCGGACGAAGCGCTCGGGGCGCGGCTGGCTGGGGCCGCTGATTGCCTTGAATTGCTGGAACATGTCCGCCGCCTGGGCAGTTTGAGTGGATCCGGGGCGCTGGCCGACGCGTTAGAAACGCTGATTACGTCCGCGCAAGGCGAGCCACCCGCGCATCTCGGTCGCTTTCAGATCCAGCGAGAGTTGGGTCGCGGCGGATACGGCATCGTCTTCTTGGCTACCGATCCGGTGCTGGGCCGCAAGGTCGCGATCAAAGTGCCACGGCCCGACACGTTGGTGACTCCTGACCTGCGCCGCCGCTTTCTCCGCGAGGCCCAGGCCGCAGCGGGCCTCGACCACCCGCATATCGTTCGCGTGCTCGAAGCCTCCGACTTGGGCCCGGTCTGCTACATCGCGACTTCCTACTGCGGCGGCCCGACACTTCGCGCATGGCTTGACGCATGCCCCAGCGCGACACCTCCCGAACTAGCCGCACGCATCGTGTCGATGTTGGCGGACGCCGTCGCGCACGCGCACGATCGCGGAATCCTCCATCGCGACATCAAGCCGGCCAACATCCTGCTGGAGTCAAGAGAGAACGAGGCCGCCAAAGCAGATGATGGTGCCCCGCCGTTTGTGCCTCGGCTGACTGACTTTGGGTTGGCCAAAGTGCTGCAAACCAGCGACGACCAGACGCGTAGCGGCATCATCTTGGGCACCCCGCAGTACATGGCACCGGAACAGGCCGAAGGCCGAACTGATGACATCTGTCGTGCAACGGATGTACACGCTCTGGGCGTGCTTCTCTATGAGTTGTTAACGCGCCGCACACCATATCGCGGCGCGACGGCGCTGGACACGCTGCGGCGTGTGGTGTCAGAGAGCCCAACGCCGTTGCGCAGCGTCGATCGCGCCCTGCCGCGAGATCTGGAAGCCATCTGCCTGAAATGCATCGAGAAGGAACCCGTACGACGCTATCCCGATGCAGCCGGGTTGCACGACGATCTTCAACGCTTCTTAACAGGCCGAAGTACCCAGGCGCGTCCCTTACGTCGCTGGCGCCGCGCCACACGGTGGGTTCGTCGTCACCCCGCGACGTCGGGCTCGGTCGTATTTCTGCTGTTGGCCGTGGCGAGCATCCCTTGGGTGCGAGGTTTGCATCTGCAAAGCCTATCGGCCCGCGACGACGCCGCGCAATGGCGTACTGAGCTGCAGACGCAGGCGGAGCTTGCCGAGTCGCGCGACGCGCGCGTGGCGCAGTTCCGCTATGCGGCGGATATGCGACTTGCCTATCAGGCGTGGCGCAGCGCGGATCTTGCTCAAGCGTTAGAGTTGCTGGGTCGACATCGTGTATCGGCGCCCGGACAGAATACGCCGGGATTTGCATGGCGCTTACTCTGGAATTGCTGCCACCGCGAACTGGCCGCGCTATCTGGACACGAGGGTGACGTGTACGCGGTCGCCTATTCACCCGACGGCAAGCTGCTGGCCTCGGCCGGGCGCGACGGGACGGCTCGGGTGTGGAACGTCTCACAGGGAAAACAGGTCTTTGTGCTCGTCGGTCATACGAATGAAGTGAACGAGGTCGAGTTCGCGCCCGACGGGCAGACACTCGCCACGTGCAGCGACGACGGCACTGTCAGAGTGTGGGATGGTCATTCTGGCGCTCCATCGGTCCACCTGTCGGGACATGTTGGTGGTTCGCGCTGCCTGGCTTACTCGCCGGATGGTTCGCTGTTGGCTAGCGGGGGCGAAGACTCTCTGGTCAGACTCTGGGACACCACTACGGGCCAAGAGGTGGCGGCTTTGCAGGGTCATCGCGGCGGAATCAGCACGGTCACCTTCTCTCGCGACGGACAGATGTTGGCCTCCGGCGACTCGAAGTCGCGGGTCAAGGTATGGCGCGTGAGCACGTTTTCCGAGGTGCTGACAATAGACGACCTGGCCGGCAACGTCAGCGACGTCGAGTTTGCGCCGGACTGTCAAACAATCGCCACCGCCGACGAGGACCGGTGTGTCAACCTCTGGGAAGTCGCCACCGGCTCGCTGCGTAGCACCTACTCGGGCCATGTCAACGTTGTTCAGTCATTGAGCTTCTCCCCAGAAGGACAGCAACTCGTGACCGCCAGCAAAGACAGAACCGTGCGAGTATGGGATGTTGCCTCAGGCAACACCTTGAATGTCTTTGCCGGTCATGCGGGCCGAGCCTGGTCCGCCGTCTTTTCGCGCGACGGAGAGCGGGTCGCCACGGGGGGCGCCGATGGCACCGTCAAGCTCTGGGACACTTCGGAGCGAACGCCGTCGCGCGTCCGGCTTCCGCCCGGCACACGTGTGGCAGAGCGGTGCATGACAATCCTACCTGACGGAACAACGATGGTGCTTGGATCGCCGAGCGGCAACCTTGTGTTCGGCGATCCCCACGATCGCAGTTCTTGGCTGATCAAGGACGACCTCATAACGACGATGCGGGTGCTGACGAGTTCAGCCTGTCGCGCCCTTGTCGCGATGACCGACGACCGCGGTGGCCATCGAGCCCTGTTGTGGAATCCGCAGACCGGAGAGCACGACGTCGCCTTGCGCGGAGAACCGCTCAGTTATTCCGCGCTCGCGCTCAACCCCCAAGGCAATCTTCTTGCAGCCGCGACGGGAAGTGAAATTGTGCTGTATGACATACGCACACGCCGGGTGTCATGCCGCTTTGAGGCGCATCAGAGTGGCATCGAGTGCCTGGCGTACTCGCCGGATTCGAGATACCTCGCGTCTGGCAGCCAAGATCAATCGGTCAAGCTGTGGGACGCAGCGTCGGGAGAGGAAGTCTTCACGCTACCTGGCCATCGATCTCAGGCTCGATGCGTGGCGTTCTCGCGTCGCGGGCAATACCTAGCGGCCGCCGGGCACGACCGCACGATCAGAATCTGGGATGTTGTGACTGGACGCGCCCATGCAACGCTACGAGGGCACGACGCGGCCGTGAACGCGTTGGCTTACGCGCCGGACAATACAACCCTGGTGACCGCCGACGATAGCGGTCACCTGAAATTGTGGGACGTGGCGACTGGTCAGGAGTTGTTGGACCTGGCCGAACATGCGGGCGCGGTGACGGCCGTTGTATTCTCGCCGGAAGGCGACTATCTCGCCACACTCGGTGAGGCGGCCGATGGAAGTGGCGAAGTCCTGCTCTGGCAAGCGCCACCGGAGATTGACAGTTCAGCAGGGCACTGATTCGACGCGTAACTCCGTAGTGTCATTCTGCAGAAAGCGTGCGGCGCGAATGCGACGCCCAGCATTTCGTGAGAGCGATCGCGCGAAGAATTGCATTCTGCTGTCCAATCTGGGTTAATTGGGGCAGCCACGAGCCCAACGTCTCCTGTTCTGTATTGCCCCGCATGCTGCGTGTTTTAGGAAGCCGCCGAAAGCTCTGTGACCGCGTTACGCGGCGGGAATTGTTACGCGCCGGGGCGCTTAGCGCCGGCGGGCTGACGCTCGATCACTTGCTTCGCGCGCACGACGCACAGGCGGCCGAACAAGCGGCTCGACCGTCGCACGGCTTCGGACAGGCCAAGTCGTGCATCATCCTCTTTCTGTATGGCGCGCCCAGCCAACTTGAGCTTTACGATCCCAAACCCGACGCGCCGATCGAGATTCGGGGCGAGTTCGAGACGATCGATACGCGCGTGCCGGGCGCGCAGATCATCGAGCATTTGCCGCGGATTGCCGATGTGCTCGACCGCGCCACCGTGGTCCGTTCGCTCACGCACCCCTACAACATTCATTCGGTGGCTTATTCATTGACGGGCATCGGCCACGTCGATATTCCGATGGAGCTCGGCCCGCACGACAATCGCCACTGGCCGTTCATCGGTTCGGTGCTCGACTACCTCGAACAGTCGGCCCGGCCGAACATGCCGCCTCCGCCGGTGCCGCGCGATATCGCGCTGCCGTTCCCTTTCAGCAGTCGCTGCGCTGAATTCGACCGCGCGGGGCCGTACGCGGCGTTTCTGGGGCAAGGCTTCAATCCCGTCTGGACCGAGTTCGTCGGGGACGCCACGCGCACCGTGAAGCGCTGGCGGTCCGATCGCGATCAGGAAATCGCCGAGCCGTTCGCCGCCATCGACCCCGCAGGCCGCTTCGTCTTGGCCGAGGGTTCGGAGCTTCCCGCCGAGATCACGCTCGACCGGCTCGCGAATCGCCGAACTTTGCTCGAACAGTTCGACGACGAACGCCGCGGCCGGCTCGACCCGCAGTTCTCGCGCGCACACGATCGCTTTCAACAAATGGCCTACTCGCTGATCGGCTCGCAGGGCATGCGCCAGGCGCTGGACCTAGAGCGCGAGCCGATGGAATTGCGTGAGCGCTACGGGATGAACCTCTTCGGTCAGGCCACGCTGGCCGCGCGGCGTTTGGTCGAAGCCGGCGCGCGGTTGGTCACTGTTTTCTGGGATGAGATCGGCACCGCCAACTCGGCTTGGGACACGCACTTCAACCACTTCGCCCGGCTCAAGAACGAACTCTTGCCGGGACTCGATCACGCCTTCTCCTCGTTGGTGCTCGATCTCGAACAGCGCGGCCTGCTGGACGAAACGGTCGTCGCCTGCATCGGCGAACATGGGCGCACGCCCAAGATCAGCGATTCGCGCGGTGCCGGTCGCGAGCACTGGTCGCGCGCCTACTGCGGGCTGTTTGCCGGCGGTGGCATCGCGCCGGGCCGAGTGGTCGGCCGCACCGATCGTCACGGCGGCGACGTCGCCCAGCGGCCTGTTTCTCCGAAAGACGTGCTGGCCACGCTTTATCACTTGTTGGGCGTCGATCCGACGACCACCATTCCCGATCGCCTGGGCCGGCCACTGCCGCTGGTGGCCGAAGGCCACGTCGTCGATGAAATGATCGCCTGAGCGTTCGCCACGGCACCGCTGGTCGTTATCATTGACGGATTCGCCACACTTCCACTCACACGCGGACGCAGTATGTCACTCGATCGATTTCGCGAGACCGATTCCTATCTCGTTACTCCCGAGCTGCACGAGGCCGTGAATGTTGCCATGGCGCTGGAAAAGCCGCTCTTGATTCGCGGTGAGCCGGGCACCGGCAAGACGGTGCTGGCCGAAGCCATCGCCGAGAGTACCCAGATGGAGCTGATCCCCTGGAACATCAAGTCCAGCACCAAGGCCCAAGAGGGGCTCTACGTCTACGATACCGTGCAGCGACTCAACGATTCCCGCTTCGGCGACGGCGACGTCCGCGACATCGGCAGCTACATCAAGCCGGGGCCACTCGGTCGCGCGCTCACCAGCGAGCAGCGCGTTGTGCTGCTCATCGACGAGATCGACAAAGCCGATATGGAGTTTCCCAACGATCTGCTGCACGAGCTCGATCGCATGAGCTTCTCCATCTCGGAAACCGGCGAGACGTTCACCGCCGCGCATCGGCCGGTGGTGGTGATCACGTCGAACAACGAGAAGGAACTCCCCGACGCCTTCTTGCGCCGCTGCGTGTTCCACTACATAGCATTTCCGGATGAAGAGACGATGGCCCGCATCATGCGAATTCACCATCCCGACGTGGAGGATGCCTTGCTCGAACAGGCCCTGGCCCGCTTCTACTGGCTCCGCGATCTTCCGGAGCTCCGCAAGCGCCCCTCGACGAGCGAGTTGATCGATTGGATTGCGGCGCTGCGCCGCGGAGGCTTGAGCCCCAAGTCGATTGAGAAGAAGCTCCCTTTCCTCGGCGTGCTGCTCAAGCGCGAAACCGATCTGGAGATGGTGCTCAACGGCCGCCGCTTCGGCCGGATTGCCTGATACGAACCGCTACCGAACCGACTTCCATGTTTGTCGACTTCCTCTATCACCTGCGAGCCTGCGGACTCAAAGTCACCACCACCGAGTGGCTGGCCGTGATTCGCGCGCTGGCCATGGGCTACAGCCGAGCGAACCTGAACACCTTCTATCACCTGGCCCGCAGCCTGCTGGTGAAGCGGGAGACCGACTACGACACCTACGATCGCGCCTTCGCCGCCTTCTTCTCCGGCATCGAAGAGCAGTTCGACATCTCCGACGAGCTGCTCGACTGGCTCAGCGACCCGGTATTGCCTGAGCTGAGCGAAGCGCAGCGACAGGAGTTCCAACACTTCGATTTCGACGAACTGCTCAAACGCTTCCAGGATTTGCTCGACGAGCAGACCGAGCGGCACGACGGCGGCAATCGCTGGATCGGCACCGGCGGCACGTCACCCTTTGGTCACAGTGGCCAACATCCCGCCGGCATTCGCGTGGGCGGACCGGGCGGTGGTCGTTCGGCCGTGCAAGTTGCCAACGAGCGCCGCTTTCGCAATCTCCGCTCCGACCGCATTCTCGATACGCGGCAGATCGGCATGGCGCTGCGGCGGCTCAAACGACTGGCCAACGACGACGGGCCTGAAGAACTGCAGCTCGAGCGGACCATCGACGCTTCGGCCCGCAATGCCGGTGAGATCGAGCTGGTCTTCGGCCCGCCGCGCCGCAACCGCATCAAGCTGCTGCTGTTGATGGACGTGGGCGGCTCGATGGATCCGCATGCGCACCTCTGCGAGCGGTTGTTCAGCGCGGCCCACGCGGCGAGCCACTTCAAGAAGTTCGAGTATCGCTTCTTCCACAACTGTGTCTACGCGCTGTTGTACGACGACATCTATCATTGGCGCGGCGACCGCACGAGCGAAATGCTCAAGAACCTGGACGAGACATGGACCGTGATCTTTGTGGGTGATGCCTGGATGGCGCCCTACGAGCTCACGCATCGCGGCGGCGCCATCGATCTCAATCACCAGAACGACGTCTCGGGCTTCACCTGGCTGAAACGCATCCGCCAGCGCGTGCCCAACTCGCTTTGGCTCAATCCAGAGCCCCAGCGCCGCTGGATGGAACCCACCATCCGCATGATCCGCAGCGTATTCCCCATGTACGAGCTCACGCTCGACGGGATCACCGCAGCCGTCGACGTCCTCCGCGGAGCACGCCCCAACAAGCCCGACGCGGCATGAAGCGAGGTAGCGATCAAGCTTTTCGATTTCTCCTGTTCACTCAGCTTTCAGCGCAACGCGGGGACCGTTTTGGCTAGAACCGGTTACAGAACCCGACTTCGGCGAACGAGAACCCGCTGTCGCTTGAGCAATTGGCCTGCTCAACCAGCGGAACTCACGTTCTGAAACTGCTTCTAGCGGACCAAATACCCAGACCCGTTCTCAACAAGCATCGAGACTCGATCGTTTCCTCCCACCAGGGGCACGGAGATGGAAACGGGCACGCGCGCTCGAAACGCCAGCCGGCTGCTCAAGCGGTCGCTTGTTGTTGTATCAATCTGCTTCGTGATCCCCTGCTTCATTTTGGTCGTTGCTGAGCTAGTTGTGCGGCTCTCGCTGGGCAAGCTAACCTCGACGGAAAGCCCTCGAGCTGCAACATTGGCTGAGCTGACATCTGACCAGTATGAAAAACTGGATCGGCGCCTCGGCTGGGTGCCGTCGGAGAATCGTTCCAACGGCGCCGGCGATTTCGAAGAAGAGCCCGTCATCGTTGCAGTTGGGGACAGCTATACCTGGGGCGTTGGAGTCGAAGACCACGAGACGTGGCCGGCCTTTCTCGAACGACTGCTGGGCGTACACGTCGAAAACGCTGGCGTCGGCGCGTACGGCTTCGATCAGATCGTGTTGCGGGCCGAAGAGATCATGGCCCAGAATGACGTTGATCTGTTGATCGTGGGCCTCATCACGGATGACATCGCGCGCTGTGAGAAGTGCTTCAAGTTCGGCCGCTGGAAGCCGTATTTCACAGTGGAAGATGGCTCACTCGTTTTCCACGAAGCATCAATTGGCGCGCCTCCTCCTCCGCCAGACTCTATGTGGCTGGATCTCTTGGATCACAGCTACTTCGCGCACCAGATTCTGTGTAGCGCACTTCCCGCAGATGCTGTGCTCGGATTGCATTGGTTCGAGCCCACGATGCCGACCGATTGCATGACCGTTGCCCGCCATCTGGTAGCGCGGCTGTCAGACCGATGCGCCCGAGCAGAGACGGATTTGGTCATCGTCCTGCAGGGTAGCGTCGGAATCAGTGGCAGTTTCGCGAGTCAATCCGAGGAATTCACGCCGCTGGTTGAAGCTGCCACGGCGCGCGGGATCCCGGTCTTGAATCTCGCCTCCCAGATGGCCAAAGAATTTAGCGATGAAGCAATCGCAAGTATCACAGCCCAAGATCAACGACATCTCAGCTCGGCCGGAAATGAATGGGTCGCTAGCCAGATCGCCGCTATAGTGGCCCCCATCATTCTTACACCCGACCGAGTCGAATGAGTTGGCTGCATGCAGCGTAAAGGGTCTCTGAGACGCTATGAAATATGCCGCGCTCGCACTGGTAGCGATGCTCGCCGTTGCGGCTGCCCCCGCCGCTTCGGCCGAGCCGCCCAACATTGTCTTTGTGCTGGCCGACGATTTGGGCTGGGGTGATTTGGGGTGTTATGGGCATCCGCACATCAAGACGCCGGCGCTGGATCGGTTGGCGGCCGGTGGCACGTTATTCACGCACTTCTATGTGAACGGCTCGGTCTGCTCCCCCAGCCGCTGCGCGTTCTTCACCGGCCAGTACCCGGCCAGGCACCGCATTCACGGGCATTACTCGACCCGCGAGCGCAACGAACGGCGCGGCATGAGTAGCTGGCTCGACCCGCAAGTTCCCAACGTGGCACGTCTGCTCAAGACAGCGGGCTACGCCACGGCTCACGTCGGCAAGTGGCATCTGGGCAACGATGCCAATGGGCCGGCCACCGATCAATACGGCTTCGACTTCGTCGGCACCAGCGAAGTGGGTAGCGCCGCCGGGCCGCCGGGCGATCCATACTTTCGCGCGCGATCCACTGCGCTATTCGTCGACGAGGCGCTGGAGTTCATCGGCCAGCACAAAGACGGCCCGTTCTATCTGCAACTCTGGACGCTCGTGCCGCACGCCACACTCAACCCCACCGACGAGCAGATGCAACCGTACCGGCGCTTCAAGCCGGGCGGCGCCAACTTTCCCCACCACAGCGCGGCCGAAACCTACTACGGCACCGTCACCGATCTCGACGCGCAGATCGGTCGCCTCGTCGCGGGCATCGAAGAGTTGGGGTTGGCCAAAAACACGTTGATACTCTTTTCCAGCGACAATGGACCCGAAGACATTCACGTCCGCAACGCGGGGCACAGCGGCATCGGTAGCGCAGGACCCTTTCGCGGCCGCAAGCGAAGCTTGTACGAGGGCGGCATTCGCGTGCCCGGAATCGCCTACTGGCCGGGACAGGTACCCGCCGGCCGCGTCGAGAGCGAAGCCGTCGTAGCTGGCGTCGATTGGCTGCCGACGGTCTGTCGGCTGGCCGGCGCCGAGATTCCCGGCGACCACGCTCTCGACGGCGAAGATGCCACCGACGTGCTGCTCGGCACATCCCGTAACCGCGCGCGCCCTTTGATGTGGGAGTGGCGGTTCAACATCGCCGGCGAGCCGTTTCACCGCAGCCCGATGTTGGCCATTCGCGAGGGGCCGTGGAAGCTGCTCATGAACGCCGACCGCAGCCGCGTCGAACTCTACAACGTCGAGAGCGACCCCACCGAGTTGGCCAATCAGGCAGAGAAACACGCGGAAATCGCCGAGCGCCTGGCGACCCAAGTGCTGGCCTGGCAGCAAGAGCTGCCAGCAGGTCCTGTCGAACCGGCCGCCGGCCAGCGCGACTATCCCTTCCCACAGTGAACTTTTTCTGCTGCGCAAGAGACCAACGCAGTGGTGTTCTATCAGTGTGCAGGGGCGCTGAATCTCGGCCAGCACAATTCTCGCCATTCTGGTACGCATTGACCCGTGTCGATCGGTAAACTGGACTACCAGAGCAGGCGCCAGGACTCTGGTTGGGTGCCACTGCTGGCTTGCCCAGCAGTGCCGGTCTCGTGCCAGGCCCAGCAGTGCTGGTCTCGTGCAAGGCACTGCCCCGTGCGGGCGCAGTTGTCGCCGAACTCAACCAGGCAGGCTCTTCAAGCGCGCTATACCCGCCATCGTAGTCGCGACCTTTCCAATGCCGAAAGTGAAACCGTTATGAGCGCCCCTCTCGCGTCTGGCAAAGCGTATTCATCGGGTATGGCCAATCGCATTGTCGTCGTCGCACTCGCCGTTGCGTTCCTCGTGTGTAGTGCTTCGTCGGCTCAAACGCTGGACAATCTCAAGAACAAGTTGGGCGGCAAGAAGCGGCAACAAGAGCCGCAAGGCGAGACGACCATCGAGCGCCGCAACGAGGTCTGGTCGGCCGCCGTCGAAGCCAACGGCGATGGAGACTACCAGCGCTCGATCAGGCTGCTGGAAGAATGCTTGCGCATCGAGCTCGAACTTCTCGGCGAAGATCATCCCGAGTTGCTGATTACGCTCGACGCACTGGTCATCGTCTGCGTGAAGGGCGATGACCTCGAGCGTGGCGTACGTCACGCCGACCTTCAATTGCAGACGACGGCCGCGGTGCACGGTCGCCGCCACTACAAAGTCGCCGATGCGGCGAGCGTGCTCGTGGACGTGCAGACGATGGCTCGTCTGCGGCCTCCGCAAAGAAACGCGATCCGGCAGGCTCAGCGCAATCTCGAGCACACCTACGATCTCTCCGGCGACGAGCAGTTTGTCGAAGCCATCGACCTCACCGAGAAGGTGCTGCGGATCTTCAAGGGCTTGCTCAGGGAAGACGGTCGCCTCATCGCTCAGGCCGCCACACGCTTGTGCGGCCTGCACTACTTGAACGAGACAACCGACGAGGGGCTGGCCGCCACCGAAGTGGCGCTGGCCGCCTGGGAGCGAATCTGCCCCGCGTCGCGCTATAGCGACGGTCATCCAGAGATCGCCAATCTTTATCGCACCCGCGGCAGTTTGTTGCGCGATGCCCGCCGCCCTGAACACGCGGCCGAATCCTTCGATCGCGCGCTGGCCATGTTCGAGCGGGTTTATCCGGACGGACACGCCGATACCGCCTGGACCTTCACGCTGCGGGCATGGGTGTCTGAGGATTTGGGGGAACCCGACGAGGCGCTCGAATTCCACCAGCGCTCACTGGCGCTGAGTCGGCAACTTCGTCCCGCCGAAGAGCACCCCGACGGCCACACCGACATTGCCTACTCCCTGCGCTACATCGCCGACCTCTATGAGGAACTGGAAGAGTACGAGCAGGCGACCCAGTTCTACGAAGAGGCGCTGGCCATGCTGCGGCGACTTTACCCGCCCGATGATTACCCGGCCGGCACCTACGAGATCGTTCAGTGCCTGAAAGGCCTCTCATTCGTCGCCTGGATTAGTGACGATACGGGCCAGGGCTATCCCAAGGCGCAAAACTATGCCGAGCAGTTGTTGGGCATCTACCAACAGCTCTATCCAGAGGAAGGCTATCCCGAGGGTCTCTCGGAGACCGCGAGCTGTCTCGACGACCTCGGCTTCCTGACATCCATGCAGGAGGATTACCAGACGGCTTACGACATGTACCAGCAGACTGTTGAGCTGTATCGGCAGCTCTATCCGCCCGATGACTACCCGGCCGGCCACGAGAAGCTTGCTCGCGCGCTGTCCAACGCCGCGCAACAGGCCGACTATCTCGACTTCAACGACGAAGCGATCGAGTACCTCGAGCAGGCGGTAGCCATGTATGGCCGGCTCTACGCTCCCGACGAATATCCGGCCGGCCATGAAGATCTCGCCCAGGCGCTGCGTCGCCTGGGATACCTCTATCAGAGTATGGAGGAGTATTCCCAGGCGACGGAGTACTACGAGCAAGCGCTCGCCATGCAGCGCCGGCTCTTTCCTCCCAAAGAGTATCCAACCGGTAACTACGAGATCATCCAGTGCCTCGACAGCCTGTCGTTTGTGAGTTGGGTCGATGGCTACGGGAACGAACGGTTTGCCCGCGCGGCGGTTTATACGCAAGAACTACTCGACATCTACGAGCAGCTCTACCCGCCCGAAGACTACCCCCGGGGCCACGAAGATCTGGCCGACTGTTTCACCGACTTAGGATTCCTGGCTTCGGCGCAGGACGACTCCGCGACGGCCTACGAGCACTACGCGCGCGCGGCCGACATGTACGAGCGGCTCTACCCACCCGATGAGTACCCCAACGGCCATCCCGATGTCGCCAGCGCGCTGGGCGACGCGGCCGACCAGGCCGTTTATCTGGAAAGGTACGATGAGGCGCGCCAGGCGTACGAGCGCGCGCTGGCAATGTACGAGCGTCTCTACTCGCCCGATACGTCGCCGCAAGGTCACGAGACGATCGTCGAGACCATCGTCGATCTCGCGGGCGTCGCCAAAGCCGAAGGCAAGTTCGCCGAGGCCGAAACGTATCTCCTCCGCGCCGTCGAGATGGTCGAGCGACTTTACCCGCCCAAGGACTATCCGCAGGGCAGTGAGTTGCATGCCAATTGTCTGCATGACCTGGGCAGTCTTTACGACGACCAAGACAACGATGCCGCCGCCTACGAGTACTACGGACGCGAACTGGCAATGCTCCGTCGCCTTTATCCGCAGGACGAATACCCGCGCGGCCACGACAACATCACCTACGCCCTGGCGGCGCTCGGATACACGGCCGAATCTCTGATGCGCTACGACGATGCCCAACAACACCACGAAGCCTGCTTGGACATGCTGCGCGAGTTGTTACCGGCCGATGAGCATCCGCAAGGTCATGTTCGCATCGCGTCCCAGTTGCGCTCGCTGGGGTGGCTGATGTCGACGCAGGCCCGCTATGAAGAGGCCCGCGCCTATCACGAAGATTCGCTCGCCATGTTGCGGAAGCTTTATCCGCCGGAGGACTATCCCGACGGTCACGAAGAGCTCGTCATGAATCTCGACTCCGTCGGGCATGTACACATGAGGCTGCGGCTGTTTGAAACGGCCCATCAGTACATGCAGGAAGCACTCGACATGCGGCGCAGCATGTTCCCTGAAACAGAATACCCCCGCGGCCATGAAGAGATCGCCCTGGCACTGCAAAACATCGGGTTTCTATGGGACGCACAAGGGCGACGCGACGAGGCCCGCAACTACCTGCAGCAGGCGCTGGCCATGAACGAGAAACTTTACCCCGTCGACGACTACGCCGAAGGGCACGAAGATATTGCCGATGTCCTCTGGTACCTGGGCGCTGCATTTGACGACGAAGGTGACTACGCGGCAGCACGGAGCTACTACGAGCGCGCCCTTGCCATGCGGCAAAAGCTGTTTCCCGAGTCGGAGTATCCCAACGGACATTCCGACTTGGCGCAGAGCATGAACAATCTGGCCAGCGTCCTCAGTACGCTAGGCGAATTCGAGGCTGCACATGCCTACTACGCCGCGACTTTGGAAATGCGCACCAAGCTCTATCCCGAGTCGACCTATCCCAACGGTCACCCCTCGTTGACGGTGGTTCTCAACAATCTCGGGCAGGTCAGCTTGTCGCTCGGCCGGTTCAGCGACGCCCGCCGGTACTGGAGACGCGCACTGGAGATGGCGCGCAAGCAAGTGGCCGTCCAAAAGACGGAACAGACGCAGGACAGCGTGGCCACTGTGCTCGGAAACCTTTCGTATCTCTACCAACTGGACGACGACTTTCAGGCGGCCCGCGAGGTGAGTGAAGAGGCGCTCGCCATCTATCAGGAGCTGTACTCGGCAGACCAATATCCCGACGGACACCCGTGGCTGGCGATCGGCATCAACAACCTCGGCAATCTGCTCTTGCGGATGGGGTTGCACGACGAGGCGCGCGTTCAGTTTGAGAAAGCACTCGCCATGCGCCAGGCGCTCTATCCGCCCGATCGCTACCCTGGGGGGCATCCCGACCAGATCTATTCGTACGACCAGCTCGGACGCCTTTACGCCGCGACCGGAGAACTGCAGAAGGCGTTTGACTCCCTCCAGCGCTCCTTTGCCATCGAACAGCAGAACCTGGTCGACGTGATGGTCGCCTCTTCGGAGCAGACCATGCACGCCTACGCCAACGAACGCGAGGCGTCGCTCGACGTGCTGCTCAGCCTGGCTCTGCTGGCGGGCGACGAAGTTCCCGCAGCCGCCGCCACCGCCTGGGATGCCGTGCTCAAACGGAAGACGGTCATCCTCGACACGCTCGTCCGGTTGCGACAGGTCGAGCGCCGCCGCGCTAGCGATCCCGAGTTTGCCGCTCTGATTGCCCAGCAGCAAGCCGATCGCGACCAGCTCACCGACCTCACCCTCCGCCCGCCCGTCGATCTCGCGCCGGCGGAGCTCGAAGCCAAGCGCCAGCAGCTCGCCGCCGCGATTCAGAGCCGCGAGACGAAAATCAACGGCCAGCTCGCCGTGGCACTCAGCGATGGCGGACAGCTCGACGTGGGCATCGAAGAGGTACGCCAGGTCGTGCCCGACGATGCCGTGCTCGTCGACTTCGTGTTGGTCGAACCGTTCAACTTTCATGGCGGGCCCGACGACTTTCAATGGGGCGATCCCCACTACGTGGTGCTGGTCGTCCCGGGCGATACGGCGCGCCGACCGCGCATCTTCGATTTGGGCGAAGCCGAGCCGATCGAACAACAGTTGGCCGAACTCCGCGAACTGGTCATCGACGTGCCGCGGCAGTTGCGGTTTGCCAGTGAAGAGGGGCTCGTCGAAGAGTACCGCGAGGCCTGCCAGCCCGTTTACGCGAGCATCGTCGCCCCGTGGCGCGAGATGCTCGATGGCATCAACACGATCTACTTCTCGCCCGACGGCGAACTGAGCCGCATCGCCTTCGAGGCGATCGTCGACGATGAGAACCGCTACCTCGTCGAGAAGTACCGCATCGCCTATCTCTCCAGCGGCGGCGACCTGGTGCGGTCGGCCAAGTCCGCCACGCGGGGTTCGGTCGTGTTCGCCGCTCCCGACTACAACCTGAACATCAAGGTGCCCACTACCCTGGTCCAAAGCGATGACGACGCCGCCACGGCCGATGCCGATTATGTTTCCACCGAACTGGTTTCCCGCGCCCTGCGCGGACTATCGTGGGATCCGCTGCCGGCCACCGCTCGCGAAGCGGAGCAGATCGCGGCGCTCTTTGGCGATCATCGCGAGTATGGTCCGGTCGTGGCCTACACCGGCATCAACGCGCTGGAAGGCTTGCTGCGCTCGGTCAACAAACCGCGTCTGCTGCACCTGGCCACGCACGGCTTTTATCTGCCCGACGTCGAGCGCGAGTCGCGCGAGGCGTCCTTCGCCGCAGGCGGCGTCGTCGTGCAGTCGGAGCGCGCCGATTCCGCCGGTGATATGGGCGGCACGATGACCGCCTCGCGCCAGCTTGCCACGCTCCGCGAAAGCGAAAATCCGCTCTTGCGATCGGGCATCGTCCTGGCCGGCGCGAACGCACTCTCTGCGGGCGATAATGACGCCATCGATACCACCACGGTTCTCGACGACGGTTGGATCACCGCTGAAGAGATCGCGGTGGCCGTCGACTTGCAGGGTACCGAGCTCGTCGTGCTCAGTGCATGCGAAACGGGGCTGGGCGACGTGCGGCAGGGCGAGGGAGTGTCGGGATTGCGTCGCGCGTTCTTGCACGCCGGCGCCGAAACGCTCATCACCAGCCTCTACAAGGTTCCGGATGAAGACACGCAGCGGCTGATGCAGCATTTTTACCCCAGCCTGGCAGCCGGCAGCACCAAGCTCGACGCCTTCCGCGATGCTCAGCGGACCGTCATCGCCGAGCGCCGCGAAGAGTACGGGGCCGCCCACCCGTTCTTCTGGGCCAGTTTCGTCTTGGTCGGCAATCCGGATTGAGCCGCGCGAAAGCCAGATCAGCAGGTCTTCTCGATGTAGTTGCTGGACTTCCATCGCCGGCTGGGGAACAATCGCCCCTAGCCCGTCTCTCTCGCGGCCGTCCGGCAGGCGGCCGACGTCGACTCCTCAAGTCTCGGAGAATCGAAGATGACTCGTCGTTGCCAACTTCTGCTTGCCGCACTCGCCGCCATGCTTCTCTGTCTCGGTGCATCGGCGACCGCAGCCGATCCCAGCGATCCCGGTACCACGCTGACGCCGCAAACGGCTTTCGAGAAACTCACGCAGTTGGGCGGCAGTTGGGCGCCCGTCGAACAGGATAGCGCAGCAGACGATCACTCGCCGGTGCTGTTTCGCGTGACGGCCGCCGGCAGCGCCGTGATGGCCACGTTCTTCGCCGGAACCGAGATGGAAATGATCAGCATGTTCCACCTCGATGGCCCCGACCGGCTGCTGCACACGCACTACTGTGCGTTGGGCAACCAGCCGCGGATGCGTTTCGAAGCCTGTGACGAGCCCAACACGCTCAAGATGGTCTTCGACGGCGGCACGAACATGGATGCCGAAGTCGACCTGCACGTTCACGAGATGACCTTGCGCTTCGTCGACGAAAACACGATCGAGTCCGAGACCGTGGCCTTTGCCGAAGGCAAGCCCGCCAACGTGCGGCAAGAGACCTTCGTCCGCGACAGCGGCGAATAGTCGCTGGCCGTCCGTTCTCAATTAGCCTCTGTGACTTCCGTCGCGGCCGCTTGCAGTTGCCGCCAGGCAGCCGCGATCGCCTCTGCGCCGTGCAGCGCATGCGAGGGTAGGGGGTGCGCGGCGTCGATTGCCCGCAGCATCTCCGGCGGCTCAATCGTGATCCGCTCCAGGTCCTCAGGCACGCTATCCAACTGCAAATGCTCCTCAACAAAGGCGTATAGCGCCGCCCGCTTCGAGGGGCCGTAGTCATGTGCCTCGTCAGCGAAGTGGGCGAGCTGCGCCGCATCGGGCGCACCTGAGCGGGCATACATCGCGCGCACGAACGGCCAGCCCACCTCGGGGAAGTCGGCCGTCGGGTCGGGAGCCGGATTGCCCGCGCGGAGCTTCCCGCAACTCATGATCAACTGCGGACGCGGCGCCAGCGCCGCCGCAACTTCGATCGCGTTGGTGTTCGCCTCCCGCATCACCGGCAGTCCCCCTTCGCAGTTGCACGCCGGCGAGAACCACGACCACGGATAGACGATCACCGCCGGGGCCGCCGCCTTCACCCGCTCATCCACCAGCGCCAGGTAAAGCGTTTGCGTCCCACCGCCCGAAGCACCCGTCACCGCGATGCGATCGGCGTCGACCTTGCCGCTTTCAATCAGCCAGTCCACCGCCCGCAGGCTGTTGTAAGTCTGTAGCGCCAGTACCAACGGGTCGTCGTGCGTCGTTTGCCCCGAGTCCTGCCACCCCACCATGCTGTACGAAAGCACGACCGCGCCCATCCGCGCCAGTTGCGCGCAGCGAATCTGCTGATCGGGCCGATAGCGCCCCTCTTCGAAGTGCCCATGCGGGCAAAGCACAGCGGGAACCTCGCGCGCAGCATTCGCCGGTCGATAGAGATTGCCCGTCAAAAAGAAACCCGGCCACGTCTCCAACGCCACGTTCTCGACGGTGTACCCATCGTACACCCGCCGAGTATGTGAAATGGCCGGCGCCCGGCGCCCGGCGACGAGCCGCTCCAGTTGCGCCGCGCGGAGAAAGCCGCCGCGAATCTCGTCGCACCGCCGACGCCATGCCTCGCGGGAAGTGTAGGTCGACAGTGAGTGATCAAGCTGCCGCAACACGCGGGCCTGCGGAGACGGGTCTTCCGGCTCCGGTTCGATCAGCCCCGGCAACGTGCTCGTCCGAGCGCGGTCGTAACGGATGTCGAGCACGTAGGCGATCAGGTCGGCCATCTGTTGATGATCGAGCTCCTTTTCGAGTCCCTCGGGCATCAGCGACCGGCCCGAATTGCGCATCACGTCGATCTGATCGCGGGCCACGGTCGACTCTTCGCCCTTCGCACGACGCAGCGTGACGTGCGTCGCCGACTGCCCCGCCAACATGCCGGTTGTCGTCCGGCCCTGCGCGTCGATCACCACGTATTCCATGAAGGCCGGATTGACGCTGCGGTTCGGGTCGAGGATCTCCTGCAGCAGCCCGCCCACCGTGTGTCGCTCGGTCACAGCCAGGTTCGGACCAATTTCATGCCCATGCCCGCCGTAGACGTGACACGCCAGGCAATGTTCGCCGAACAGCTTCGCCCCCCGCGCAACGTCACCCGTCAGTTGTTCGACGACCTGATAATCTTGAACAACGGCTGCCCGCGGCGTCGCCGAGTTCAGCACCGCAACAGCAAGTTCGCGGATCCCCGCGTCATCGTGTTCGAGCAACATTTGCTGTCGCGTCGCCGGCAGGGCAGTGGCGGCGATCTGCCCGGAGCGCACTGCGTCAAGCAACGGAACGATCCATTCACGCCGGGCCAACAACAGCTCGATGGCCCGCTCGGCGACCGCCGGCGTCAGTTCACTCCAAGCCGCGATGATGGGTTCCGCAAATCCCTCATCGCCGATCGCCGCCGCCATGTCGAGCGCCGCGCGCTGCACGCCTTCCGGCGCTGCCCGATCGAGTCCCGCCGTTAATGCCGCGCGAGCCCCACTCGCATCGCCCCACGCCAACATGCGCAAGGCGGCCACGCGATCGCTTGCGCCGGCCGCTGCCGCGGGCGCCGTGTCGCTGGCCCACTGCATTTGCTGATTGAGAAACGCGCGTGCACTATCGGGCAGATCGGTCGAGGCCAGCAGATTGCCGCCCGCGCCGCGCACCGCGCCGCCGAGCTGAATCAACAACTGCCGCCGCCGACCGTCGCCGCCGAGGGCGTCTGCTCCAGCGATGATGTCGAGCGCCTGTTGCACCTCCTGCGGATCGTTGCGCCGTCCGATCATCCCCACCAGCGACGACAAGTACGATGCGCCCTGTGAATCTCCGGCAAACGCCGCGTCGCCGGCCAGTTCGACAAACATCCGTCCCGCATGATCCGCCAGCGAACTATCAACCGCCGCGCGGATCCACGCGTTCCCCACGTCGCGCCGCAACAGCCGAGCCAGCGCAGCGAACGCCTGCAGGTCGTCGCTCTCCCCAAGTGTGAACGCCAGTTGCATCCGCACCCACTCGTTCGGATCATCGACCAAGCGCGGCAACGCCGCGATCAGCTCGGGCTGCGCATCTAAACCCAAATACTGATCGGCGATCTTGAGCGCAGCCACGCGCAAGCCGGGCTCGTTATCGGCCAGGGCGTCAACGAGCTCGGCCGCTTCGACTCTCTGCAACACGTCGAGCATCCACAGCGCGTGACACCGTGCGAGCGAACTTTCGGTCCGCGCGAGTAGTTCGCGCAACAGCGGAATGGCCGTCGCGTCGCCCCGCTCGATCAACAATCGCCCGGCCGTATCGCGCCACCAACCATGTGGGCTCTCCAGATGCTCGACGAGTTCGGCGACGGACGCAGCCGACAGGTTGGGCGGCGGCGGGCTCTCGAACTCCTCGGGCGCCAGCCGATAGATCCGCCCGCGATTGCGACCGCTGCTCAAGTCGAGATGCTCGACGACGTCCAGCGGGATGTGTACCGATTCAATCGTCTCGCGATACAGATCGAGCACGTACAGTGTCCCGTCGGGCGCATGGACGAAGTTCACGGGCCGGAACCACGTGTCAGCCGTCCTGACGAATTCCGTGCCTTCATCGGCCCGCACGGCGCTTTGCACGATCCCGTCGCCCTCAAGCGCCCGTCGATGAATCACGTTGGTTTGCGACGCGCCGATAAAGATGTTGCCGCGAAAACTCTCGGGATACGCCGCGCCGCGGTACACGGTCACGCCCGCCGCCGACGTGATCAGGTCGTGGCTCACCGAAGGATCATCGGCCCCTCGCCAGCCCGACGCGGCGCGGCGCTCGCTGCGAATCAGCCGCCATGGTTCCACGGGACTCGTGCGGTACACGCGCGTGTCACCGGCGGCGATGTTCTGAATCTGCTGCACGAACCCGGCATGGGGATTTCGGCCCAGGTACCGCGGCGGGAAGATTGCCTGCATGAAGGGAGTCGACTCGCTGCACGTGAATCGCCGCCCCCAGTCGTCAAAACTACAGCCGAACTGCGCGTTGCCAGGAATCGTCTCGAACTCGAGCGTGTCGGGGTGAAAGCGAAAGCCCCTTCCGGCGACGTCGACGCCTTCACTGTCCGGATCATCGGCGCCGCGAATAACCCCGCCATTGACGCTCGCCGAACCGTAGACCCAACCGTCAACGTTGAGGACTAGGTTGTTCAGCATCCCCTGTTGGTTCTGCGTCCCGAATCCCGTGAACACCCGCCGCCGCTCGTCGGCCGCGCCGTCGCCGTTCGTATCTTTCAAGTACCAGATGTCCGGCGCGGCGGCGATGTAGACTCCACCCCGCCAGGGACAGATACCGGTCGGCCACAACAACTCGTTGGCAAACACGGTGCCTTGGTCGAATACACCATCGCCGTCGACATCTTCCAGCCGCCGCACAAGTCCCAGCGGAAAGCCGCCGTCGCTGGGCTTGAACGGATAGTCGATCAACTCGCCCACGTAGAGCCGCCCGTCTTCGTCGAACGCCGCCACGACCGGATCGCTCACCAGCGACTCGCAGGCCACTTGCTCGACGCGAAAACCGTCGATCGTCTCAAACATTGCCAGCGCCTCGTCCGGCTCGCGGGGCGGAATTGGCTCCACGAAGCTCTCCAGCGTCGTTTCGTTGGCCGAATCCCCTGCGGTACTCGCGAGATCTTCATCGATGCGGCGGCCCCCGCGCGCTTTCAACTCCGTGAGGATCTCCCGCGAGCGCTGGAAATAGGCCACCACGTCGTGCTGCCGCTCGAAGATCCGCTTCTCGTGAAAGGCAATCTGTTCGTCGATCTGCCCGATCAACCAGTCGACGTCTTCGGCCACATACGGCGCTCGTCCGTCCATCGCCACGAAAACGGGATTCGTATGCGCGTCGGCGTCCGGCGCGCCGCCCGGCGCCCGTGAGAAAGCCCGCGCTGCGATCCACGTCGACTCGGCGACCTCGACCGTGTGATTCAATTCGATCCACGCGCCGCGGCCCGACGATGCAGGCACTTCGAGTTGCTGCAAAACGCGGCCACCCACGATCAACTGCACGTGCGTCACCGGCGCGACTTCCGAGCGCACGCGAATGCGGACCGGCAGCCGGCCGGACTCCGAGCCCTCCAGGGCAATCGTTTCTCCCGGCATTTGCCCGTCGACTTCCAACAATAACAGCGGTCCACTGCTGACGAACGACCGCCCCGCCGCCATACCATCGAGCCACTGTGGAAAACTCGGCGGACCGTCGTGATGGACGTATGTCCGCGAGTCGCCCAGCTTGCGGCAGGCGGGGAAGTCGCTGGCCCCATGCGCCGAAAGACGAAAGCCCGTGTTGAGAATCCGGTACCAGGCTTCCAACCCGATACCGCGATAGATGCCGAACTGAAACAGCTCGACACCGTCGATCGCGCCCTGCACCACATCGGCGTAGATTTCTTGAGCGTATCCACCGTGGGCGTACACGCTCTTGCCGCCATGCTCGCGCGTCTCTTCCGCCACGACGGCGAACACCGGCCAACCGTTGATATCGAGATCGGCCCCCTCCAGCGCCAGGCGATCGCGGAGGAAGAGGTTCATGTGTCCGTAAACGCTACTGCGATACTCTTGGCCCGAGAGCAGGTGATACGACCCTCGCGTCGCGATCGAGTCCGCACCCAACCGCCGCTGCGGGAACTCCAGTGCCGTCATGCTCCCGGTGTACCGCGTTGTATCGTTGTTGTAGGCCAGTGCCGTGCCGTAGCGGATGTCTTCTGCTTCGAGCAGATCGAACAGCAGCGCGTCGGCCTCATCGCTCATCCGCTCAAAGTGCAGATGCGGGTCGCCGCTGTAGTAGCCCAACTCCGCCATC
>CALKYM010000163.1 GCA_938003525.1 uncultured Planctomycetales bacterium
ACCATCGTGGCCGCCGAACAAGAAGGCCGCATCGCCGAAATCCACGTCCGAGCCGGAGCCCACGTCGAAACCGGCGACCTGCTTATGTCGCTGGAAGAGTGAGTGCGGGGGCGGCGTCTAGTGAGAGTGTCGCGGATCGAGCGCGCCAGGAAAACGCATAGTAAGAACTCGCCGTCCATCTTCTTCTGGTGCACTGGGCTTTCCCGGTGTGAGCGACCACTGAGGACCACCGCCATGCCAACCCCATCCACACGGCTCTGTCTGATTGGCCTGGGTCGGGCGGGCAGGTTCCACTTGCAGAGCCTGCGGATGATGGAAGACGCGCGGCTGGCGTACGTCTACGACTTTGACACGGCGCGAGCGGAGGCCGTTGCGCAGCAGTACAACTGTGCAGCCGCCAAGAGTGTCCAAGACGCGATCGCCAGCAAGAAAGTGGACGCTGTGATCGTCGCCTCGCCGACTGAGTCGCACTTCGAGTATGTCGACCTCTGTCTGCAGCAGGGCGTTCCGGTGCTCTCCGAAAAACCGCTGGGCAGTACGTTGGCGCAGGTCGATGCCTGCTTCGAGAAGGCGGCCGCCAAAGAGACTCCGCTGTTTGTCGCCTACCAGCGGATTTTTGATCCGTCATTTCGCACACTGATGCAAGGTGTGCACGCCGGCGAGATCGGGCAGCTCCAGTTCGTGCGTTCCGTGGCCCGGGACAATCCCGTGCCCACGCCTGACTACATTCGCACCTCCGGCGGCATCTTTCACGACTGCATGGTGCACGATCTGGACATGGTGTCGCGCATCGTCCGCGAGGTGCCCACCCACATGAGCGCCTTCGCCAGCAGCTACATCGCGGACATCGGCAAGTACGACGATTTCGACAACGTCGTCGCCACGCTCAGCTTTCCCAGCGGCGCGATGGCCTCGATCGACATCAATCGCAAGAGCGTCTTCGGTTACGATCAGCGCATCGAGGCCTTTGGCGATGGCGGCATGTTGCGGGCCGAGAACCAACGCCAGACGACCGTCGCCCAATCCACGGAAAGAGGAAGCCTCCGCGCGCCCATCGAGTACTCGTTCCCCACCCGCTATCAGCAGGCCTACCTGGCCGAGCTACAGTGCTTCGTCCGTTGCGCGCGGGGCGAAGAGGAAGTACCCATCACCCACGCCGACGTGCGTACCAACTATCTGCTGGCTACCGGGCTCGAAAAGGCAGCCCGCGAGAGCAGAGTCGTGCGCTTCGACGAGATCGAGTCGACGCTAGTGGCCGGCGCCTGAATCACGGCGCCGCGAAACGCTTGAGCGCATCGCGGTTCAACTCAAAACCTAGTCCGGGCCGCTTGGGCAGCGGGAGCCGACCGCCTTCGATGGCGAGCTCGTCGGTCACCAGCTCGCGGCGCAGCGCGGAGTCGCACAGCTCGGCGGGCAGGAACTCGATGAACGGGCAGTGCGGTGTGACGGCCGCCAGGTGCGCCGTCGCCGCGATGCCGATGCCGGTCTTCCAGCAGTGCGGCACGATCCGCCGTCCGCGCTGGGCTGCCATGTCGCACACCCGCCGGGCTTCGGTCAGTCCACCCACGCGACCGACGTCGGGTTGTGCCACGTCGATCATTCCCACGTCCATCAGTTCAGCAAACTCGAAGCGGGTCGTCTGCCATTCGCCGGCGGCAATCGCCATCGGCGCCTCTTCGTGCAGACGCGCGTAGCCGGCCATGTTGTCGATTGTCAGCGGCGTCTCGACGAAGTAAACGTCCAGCTCGTGCCAATCGCGCAACGTGCGCAGTGCCGTCTCCGCATCGTCCCAGGTGTATTGCACGTCGACCATCATCGTGAAGTCAGGACCGACGGCCTTGCGACAGGCGGCCACCACGTCGGTGATCCGCTCGTCCGGCTGCGTCATCCCCTCGTGCCGGTAAGGACCACCGAAGCTGACTTCCATCTTGCCCGCGCGAAAGCCGAGATCTTTCGCCCGAGAGGCCCACGCGACCAGCGAATCGCGATACTCCTCGAAGCTACCCCCCGACGGCTGCAGCGACGCGTACGGCGTGATCGCCTCGACTGGTTGCCCACCCAGCAGTTGCCAACACGGTTTGCCGGCCACCTTGCCGCAGATGTCCCACAACGCCATGTCGAGCGCGCCCATCGCACAAATCACGGCGCCGCGCCGCCCGTTCATCGCGCTGCCGACGTAAAGTTTTTCCCATAGACGCTCCGGCTCCAGCGGCGACTCGCCGACGAGCATCTCCTTCAGCCCCTGCCCCATCGTGTGCGTACCCGGCGCCTCGATGCACGCCCGGGCAATCCAGGGATTGACGTCCGACTCGCCAATACCGGTCACACCCTCGTCGGTGTGTACCAACACGACGATGTCATCCTGCGACGACGACGTGGCCTCCTTGTTCACGTCGGGAATCAGCAGCACGTGACATTCGATGTCCGTGATTTTCATAGGGGGGTCTGCAAAGTTGGAGTGCGGAAGTCGAAGGCGGCAGCCTACCAGAAGATCACGAAGCTGAGCAGCAGCCCGGCAGCCAAGACAAGCCCGCCGAGCAACAGCGGCGCGCGGCCGGTCGCTTCGGGACTCGTCTCGCGAATCTGCTGTTGGCTCGCGCGAAGCCACGCCTGTTGTTCTTCGTGCAGCAGCTCGCCCGAGGGCGTCCAGCCATAAAACAACGAGACGAGCACCATCGTTCCGGCCGTGACGAGCACGCTCATCGGCGCCGCGACGTGTGCATTGGCGAGCGCCGCCGGCAACAGCGCGACGCCGTAATTCACCGCCGCCCAAGACGCCACCAGCCCCCAGATGCCATAGGCCACACCGACCAGCAAGCCGACGGTCGCGCTCGCGCGATGCACGCGCGTTATGACGCCCATCAAGTAGACCGTCAACAGCGGCGTGACGAAGGCGGCCACCATCTCCAGATAAAAGGCGAACATGCCCTGATCCAATAGCGGCAGATAGAGAAACGATCCGAGAATGATCACGGGCGTCAGCCAGCGGCCCACCAGTAGGTAATGTCGATCGTCGGCATCGGTCACGAACACGCGGCCATACAGATCACGTGTGATCAGCGCGGCGAGCGCCGAGCCGATCGAATCGAACGTCGAGAAGGCCGCCGCAATGAGGCCCGCCACCACGATGCCGCGCACTCCGGCCACAGTGAGATCGCGGACCAGCACGGGATAGATCGCGTCCACGCCTCGCAACGTCGCGGGAACGTCCAGCAGCGCCACATCGGGATGCAGTGCGCGGCCCATGACGCCCAAGGAGAGATTCACAAAGGTCATCACAATCAGCACGCCGCCGGCCACGACGACCGACATCTTCAAGTCCCACTCGCTCCTCGCCCCGAGCAACCGCATCGATTGCGTGTGGTTGACGATCGAATACGCCATTCCGGCAATGACCAGGCTCAGACAAAACACCCAGGCGGGCGTGCGACGGACAATAGACTTTTCTCTATCGACGTACTCCCCGCCCAGCAACAAACGACGCTCAATTTGCTCCGGTGGGTCACCTGAGACATCGGTGCGATCCAGGCGCGGGTGACCAACTTGCAAGAGATGCTTCGCCTCGGCTCCGTCGTGGGCGGCGAGTTTCGCCTCCACGCCGCGCCAGCCACCGACGTGGTTGTAGACCAGCAAGAAGATGACGACGCTGGCGGCCAACATCACGACCGACTGTAGGGCGTCGGTCAACGCCACGGCCTTCAGTCCCCCACTCATCGTGTAGACGATCGCCAGCAGCGCGATCGCCACCACGGCCGCCCACGAAGCCGCCTGGCTCCAGCCCAGCACGATGGTCAACGTCAGGAAGATGCCCCGCGCCATGATGCCGAGCACCATGGTGCGAAACTGCACCTGCACCAACACGCTGATCACCCGCGCGGCAGGCCCGAAACGGGCTTCGAGATACTCGGCGTTCGTATACATGCCGGCGCGATACATCGGCAGGCCGACCACGTGCGCCAACAGCAGCCAGCCGGCGACCACGCCAACCCAGTTGAGCACGAACATGCGGACGCCGAACTGATAGGCCCCGCCCGAGTCGACGACCAGATCGCTGGCATCGATGAACGTGGCGTACATCGAGAGGCCCACCATCCAGAACGGCAGACTGCGCCCGGCGAGAAACCACTCGCCGCTGGTCTTCGTCCCGCCGCCCCACCACAGCGCAAAGGCGATGATCGACCCGTTCAGCGCGACGACGACGATCCAATCGAGAGGCGACATGCAATGGTGGCGAAAACGCTGATTTTTAGGTCGATTATTGACACGAGTTGCATATTGTATACAATCTGCTGGCATGCGGTCCAAGTCCGCCATGAGCAGTTTGAAGCGATTCGCCGCTGGTCGACGTGCAAACAGATTGAACGAGCGGCCATAGCCAAGCGCAGCAGTGCCGCGTTTCACAGGCGTCTTGTCGCCGGACAAATCGGCCTGAGCAGACGATGACGATGATCACGAATCAGAAACCGTCGCTGGTACACGGGCTCAAAGAGCAGATCGTCGACCAACTGCGCGACGATCTGCTCTGTGGTCGGATCGGCGAGGGTGAGCGGCTCTCCGAACAGGAATTGGTCGATCGCTTTGGCGTGAGCCGTACGCCGATTCGCGAGGCGCTGGCGCAACTCGGTCACGAGGGGTTGCTCGAGCTGCAGCCTCATCGTGGCGTTCGCGTCGCAGCCACGCCGCCCGATGAGATCCGCGAGTTGATCGTGCCCATCCGGCGTACTTTGGAGTCGTTCGCGCTCGGCTTGATCTTCGACGACTTGACTAAGGATGACTTTCGCTACTGGGACGAACTGCTGGCCGACTTCAAGAAAGCATGCAAGGCCAAGGACTGCAACGCGACCGTGCAGTGCGACATCGCCTTCCATCGCTCCATCATTCGCCGCGCCGGACAAAAGGACCTGGAGGCCATCTGGTCCGCCATCGTGGCTCGCGTGCGATCACACTTTTGGGAGTCGCACCGCAGCTACGAGGATCTGATGGAGTTGCACCGGGAGCACAAGCAAATCGTCGATACCTTCCGCGTCGGCGGCAAGCAGGCCGCCCTCGACGCCCTGGCTGGCAGCATCGCCTGACATCACGTCGTCGCCACGAGGACAACGTGACCCGCCTACTCACAACACGCCCGAACATATACCCAGGCCCAGCCCGCGACGCGCGCCGTCGACGCGTTGGTTGGGTGCTTTCAGCCGTGCTCACAGTCTTGTTGGGCAGCGCGCCGCTGGCGATTGCTGACGAAACGCCGGAACTCGATGCGAACCACTTCGACGAAGTGATCCGGCCGATCATGGCGGCAAAGTGCTTCAAATGCCACAGCCAACAGACACAGAAGGCCTCGCTCGATCTCAGCTCGCCGCGTGGCATTCGCCGAGGCGGCGAATCGGGCGACATCTTCGATACCGACAATCCGGCCGACGGGACGCTGTATCTCTACGTGCAAGACGAGTACATGCCGCCCGAGGACGAGAAGCCACTCACCGCCAGCGAGATCGCTGCCATCACGAGTTGGATCGAAGCCGGTGCGCCGCTGCCGGCAGAATCCGGAGAAGCGGCTGAAGAGCCTCTCACCCAGCACGACGTGTTGCCCATCGTGCTTTTGCGCTGCGCCATTTGCCACGGGCGCCAGCGACAGGAGGCGGGACTCGATTTGCGGTCGGTGGCGAGCATGCTCGAGGGCGGCGAGTCGGGGCCGGCAGTCGTGCCGGGCCATCCGCAAGAGAGTCTGCTCATCCAGAAGATCCGCGCCGCTGAAATGCCGCCCCGCGAGACCTTGGCCTTTTACTCGGTCAAACCCGTCACCGACGAGGAATTCGAAACGCTCTCGCAATGGATTGCCGCAGGCGCCCGAGAAGTCGATATTGCGCCCGACGTGGCGACGACCGTGCCCGACCCGCTGGTCACGGATGAAGAGCGCAGCTTCTGGTCGTTTCAATCGCCCATCGCAGCGCCGGTGCCGGACGTCGAACACATCGATCGCGTCCGCAATCCGATCGACGCGTTTGTGCTCCGCCAGCTCGAACAGCGCGGACTGACCCTCTCGCCGGAAGCCGATCACGCCACGCTCGCACGGCGGGCGTATTTCGATCTGATCGGTTTGCCACCCACGCCGGAAGAGCTAGAGATGTTTGTCAGCGATTCCGAGCCGCGCGCGTTTGCACGGCTCGTCGATCGGCTGCTCGCTTCGCCGCATTACGGCGAGCGCTGGGGGCAATATTGGCTCGACGTGGCGGGGTACTCGGACTCCGAAGGCGTCCAAAACGCCGACGATGTTCGTCCGAATGCCTGGCGATATCGCGACTACGTCATTCGCGCCTTCAACGACGACAAACCATACGACCGCTTCTTGTTGGAACAAATCGCCGGCGACGAACTGGCCGAGTACACCCCCGGTGCATCGGTCACGCAAGAGGTGTACGACAATCTCGTCGCGACCGGCTTCTTGCGGATGGCCCCCGATGGGACGTACGCGCCCATCACCGGCTTCGTTCCAGATCGCCTGGAGGTGATCGACGACGAGATCGAAATCTTCAGTTCGGCCGTACTGGGACTGACGATCAAGTGCGCGCGGTGCCATTCGCACAAGTTCGATCCCATCCCACAGCGCGACTACTATCGGCTGGCCGCCGTCTTCAAAGGCGCGCTCGACGAACACGACTGGGTTGCGCCGCGCACCGGCGGTCCCGATCAGCCGCAAGACGCCACCGCCTCGTTGCTCAGCGTTGTGCCGCCATCGGCGGACGAGCCCGTGACGATCCGCGCCGTGTGGGATCGCGGCGAACCGTCGCCTCAGTACATCCTCCGCCGCGGCAACTATCTCACTCCTGGCGAGTTGGTGGGTCCGGGAGTGCCGTCGGTGCTCACCGACGGGCGCACGCCCTTGATGGTCGAACGGCCCTGGCCGGGAGCCCAGCCAACGGGCCGCCGGCTGGCGCTGGCCAAGTGGATCACCAGCGATACGCATCCACTTACGGCGAGAGTGATGGTCAACCGTGTTTGGAAGCACCACTTTGGTGAGGGGATCGTGCGGTCGCTGGACAACTTCGGCAAGACCGGCACGCCGCCGACGCACCCAGAGTTGCTCGACTGGCTGGCCGTGTACTTCGTCGAGAATGACTGGAGCATCAAAGAGCTGCATCGGCTGATGATGACCTCTTCGGTCTATCGACAGGTTTCGGACGTGACCGAGCAGCACTTGGCCGACGATCCGCAGAACGCGCTGCTCACGCGAATGCCCTTGCGGCGGATGGACGGCGAAGTGCTGCGCGACGCGCTGCTCGCGGTCTCCGGCCGGCTGGATTACACGCCGTTCGGCCCGCCCGACGAGTTGGATAGCCGCGACGACGGGTTAGTGACCGGCAAACTCGCAGACAACGGACACTGGCGGCGCAGCATCTACCTGCTCAAGCGCCGTACGCAGCCCGTGACCATCTTGCAGAATTTCGACGTGCCGGGCATGAGCCCCAACTGTGTGCTCCGCAGCGAATCGATCGTCGCCCCGCAGGCATTGCAACTGACTAACAACGCACTGGTCTACCAGTGGGCGCGATCGTTGGCCCGCCGCGTTTGGGATGACGTCGGCGACGACCCGGCAGCGCAGGTCGAACATGCCTACCGCATCCTCACCGGGCGGAGCCCGACGCCCACCGAAGCGCAACTGGCGCTGGCGTCCCTGTCACAATTGGCCGCCCAATGGCTGGGGCAGGGACTCGGCAGGCGTCATGAAATCGTCGCCGCGTCGCACTTCTGGATTCGCGAGTCCGAGCCGGATCGCGTCTTCGAAGACGACTTGATCTCCGTCTGGTCAAGCTCTAGCAGCGACGGTGCCCGGCGTTTCGGGCTCGTCGAGTTCGATCTATCGGAGGTTGTCGATCACGAGCTCACGGCCGCCCACCTCGAACTGGGCGCGCTCGAGCGGACGCCCCTCGCACAGGTTGCGGCCGTCATTCCGCCCGGTCTCGAGCAGGTGACGTGGAACCTTTATCTCGACGAAAAGCGCCCCCACGCCCGGCCGCTCACCAGCCTGGGGAGCCTGAAGCTGGGCGAAGGCGGCACCGCCGCGCATGTCGGTAGTTACGTGCGTACTCGCGGCGCATCTCCGCAGGAACTAGTGATGATCGAGCAAGCAGCACGCGACTCGGGGCGATTGACGCTGGTATTGATGGCCGCAGAAGACGGGACCGCGTACCGCCAGGACTGGGACGACGGCGACTATGCCGGCAGCCGCGGCAATCCGCCCCTGCTCGTGGTCTACAACGACCAGCTCGATCATCCCGCCGCCCAACGCAAGGCGCTGGCCAACCTCTGCCACGCGCTGGTCAATTCGGCGGCCTTTCTGTACATCGAATAAGGGTTCCAAGATGGCACGCGATTTCCAGCCAACGCACAGCCGGCGCAGCTTCTTCGAGCGGGTGGGCGCCGGCATGACCGGCATGGCGCTGGCGTCGCTCTTGAACGACGAGTTTTGCCGGGCCTTTGCCAGTGAAAGTCCGCCGCCGGTCGTACCGACCGACCTGCTGGCCCGCCCGCCACACTTCGAGCCACGGGCCAAATCGGTCATCCACCTGTTCATGAACGGTGGCCCCAGCCAGATGGATCTCTTCGATCCGAAGCCGGCGCTCACCAAGCGGCATGGCGAATCGTACTTCGAGCAGATTGCCGGTGAGGTGGAAAACCCGCAGGAGGCCGGCGCGCTCATGCGTAGCCCCTTCAAGTTCGCGCAGCACGGCGAGTGCGGCATGTGGGTCTCAGAACTAATGCCGCACCTGGCGCGATGCGTCGATAAGCTCGCGCTCATCCGCTCGATGCACACGGTGAACATCACGCACGAACCGGCGATCTACAAGATCCAAAACGGACGCATGCTGCCCGGCTATCCCAGCATGGGCGCGTGGATTACCTACGGCCTGGGCAGCGAGAATCAGAATCTGCCGGCCTACATCGTGCTCGACGATCCAAAAGGCTTACCGGTCAACGGCACTCAGAACTGGCAGTCGGGCTTCTTGCCGCCGTTGTTCCAGGGCACGCGGTTTCGTTCGGTCGGAGCTCCGGTGTTGAACCTCGACCGGCAATTCGACGAGCCCGACGAAATCACACAGATCGAACGCGCGCTCCTCGCGCAGCTCGATGCTGCCCATCGCGACGCTCACCCGCGGCAACCGCGGCTCGATGCGCGGATCGCCAGCTACGAGTTGGCGGCCCGGATGCAGCTCGCCGCTTCCGACGCGCTCGACTTGTCGGCCGAAAGCGAAGCGACGCTCGACATGTACGGCATTGGTCAGAAACCGACCGACTCGTACGGCCGCCGCTGTCTCATGGCGCGGCGGCTGGTGGAGCGCGGCACCCGCTTCGTGCAGCTCTACATCGACGGGCAGATCTGGGACAACCATTCGAACCTGGCCAGCGAACTGACGACGGCCTGCCAGCGGACCGATCTGCCGATCGCCGGTTTGCTCACCGATCTCGATCAGCGCGGCTTGCTCGACGAGACGCTGGTGCTGTGGGGCGGCGAAATGGGCCGGCTGCCGATTGCGCAGCTCTTGCCGGGCAAGAGCGAAGAACAAGCCGGCCGGGACCACAACAAGTTGGCCATGTGCGGTTGGATGGCCGGTGGCGGCGTGCAGGGTGGTCTGACGTACGGGGTGACCGACGAGCTCGGTTTCGCGTCGGTAGAAGACAAGGTGAGCATCGCCGACTGGCACGCCACAGTGCTGCATCTGCTGGGCCTCGACTTCCACAAGCTGGCCTACCGCCGCAACGGCTTTGACGAAAAGCTCACAGGAGTCGACGAAGCCCACGTCATCCAGGGGCTGCTGGCGTAGTCGGGATCGTGCGCAGCTCGAGGTTGCCATACCGAGCTGCATTCGCCGGGTCGCCGGCATCGCCTCGTGTTCGAATGGCCACGTCAAACCGCCATCCACTTCGGACGTCTCGCCACGGCAGGCAATCCGACGAGCGGTTACCGTCTTGGTAATCGATCGCACAGACCGGCAGCCGGCTACTGCGAATGATGCCGCAGCGTTGAATTCACGCGGTACACTGCGATCGGCGCGCGACTCCCCGGGACCACATACGGGGAGTTGGTCCATCTCATCGCATCGCGCCACAATTCCGCTGATCGAGGCTGGCTGGACTGACCGCCAGCTATCGCACGAAGATGATAGCCCCGTTGACGCAAGGACGTACATCCGTGCCGGAAGACACGACTTCATCAGCCCCGAGCTCGAACTTCAAGACCCGGATGCTCGGCTTAGCCATCGTGATCACGGTGGTGGCTGCGTTGTATTGGCAGTTCGGCAGCTACTTGTCGCTGGAGTCTCTGGCCCAACGGGAACAGCAGCTACGGGCCTGGCAGGATGATTCGCCCGTGCTGGTCTACGGCGCCGCGTTTGTGGTCTACGTCACCGTGACGGGCCTTTCGTTGCCCGGCGCCGCGCTGCTGACCTTGGTTGTGGGCTGGTACTTCGGGTTCCTGCGGGGCGTAGTGCTCGTCAGCTTCGCCTCGACGACCGGCGCGACGATGGCCTTCCTGCTCAGCCGCTACTTTTTTCGCGACGCCATTCAAGGACGATTTGGCGACCGACTGCAAACGTTCAATGATTCTCTTGCGCGGGAAGGCGCGTTCTACTTGTTCACGCTGCGATTGATTCCGGCCGTGCCCTTCTTCGTCATCAACGCCGTGATGGGGCTGACCAAGTTGCCTACCTGGACCTATTGGTGGGTAAGCCAACTCGGCATGCTACCCGGCACATGCGTCTACGTGTATGCCGGCTCGCGGGTGCCGGACTTGCAGACGTTGGCCGCTGAAGGTGCGCGGGCCGTGTTCACACCGAGCCAATTGACGCAGATCACGCTCGCATTCGTCTTGCTGGGTCTGTTTCCCTTGGCCGCGCGCTGGACACTAAAGTGGATGCGGCCGGGCGTCGCGGAGTCCGTTGCGGCAGGCACAGAGCAAGACACCTAGCTATTCCCACGGAACGAACTTCGGCCAGGATCGAATCCCATGCTCGATATCAAGGCGCTGGCGCCCGACGACGAATTCAATCAGACGCTCGCCCGGCACGTCCATCCGGCGGATTGGCAGAATCCTGAACCGGCGCCGCGCTACAACCTTGTCGTCATCGGGGCGGGAACGGCGGGGCTGGTCACGGCGGCGGGAGCGGCAGGTCTGGGTGCCAAGGTCGCGCTGGTCGAACGCGAACTGATGGGCGGCGACTGCCTCAACGTCGGTTGCGTTCCCTCCAAAGGCATCATCCGCGCAGCCCGCGCAGCGGCAGGCGTACGCCACGCGGGCGAGTTCGGCGTGTGCGTGCCCGACGGAACGTGCGTCGACTTTCCCGCCGTGATGCAGCGCATGCGCCGGCTTCGCGCAGGCATCAGTCATCACGATTCGGCCGCCCGGTTCACCGATTTGGGCGTCGACGTGTTCCTGGGCGACGCCCGCTTCAGCGGGCCGGATACCGTTGAAGTGGCCGGCAAGACTTTGCGCTTCAAGCGGGCGGCGATTACGACCGGCGCCCGCGCGGCCGACCTGCCCATTCCCGGTTTGAGTGAAGCCGGCGTGCTGACGAACGAGACGATCTTTTCACTCACTGAACTACCATCGCGATTGGCCGTCATCGGCGCCGGACCCATTGGCAGTGAGATGGCCCAGACGTTTGCGCGGTTTGGCGCGCAAGTGACGTTGATCGAGCAGGCCGGACATATTCTTAGCCGCGAAGACGCGGATGCCGCCCGCATCGTGCAGCAGGCACTAACGCGCGACGGCGTCGACATCCGTCTCGAGAGCAAGACGGTCCGCCTGGCCCGCGATGGCGAGCAGCGCGTCGTGCACTGCGAGACAGAGGGACGGCAAGACGAGATTCGCGCCGACCAGGTGCTGGTCGGCATTGGTCGCCAACCCAACGTCGACGGACTCGACCTCGAACGGGTCGGGGTCGAGTACGATCCGCGCAGCGGAGTGACGGTCAACGATCGGCTGCAGACCACCAATCCACGCATCTTCGCGGCGGGCGACATTTGCTCGCGATACAAGTTCACCCACGCCGCCGACTTCATGGCGCGCATCGTGATTCAGAACGCGCTCTTCATGGGACGCCGCAAGGTCAGCGCGTTGACCATCCCCTGGTGTACCTACACGTCCCCCGAGTTGGCCCACGTGGGACTCACCGAGCGTGACGCGGCCGAAGGGGGAGTCGAGATCGACACTTTCCAGCAGGAGATGAACGGCGTCGATCGAGCCATACTCGATGGCGAAACCGAGGGCTTTGTCAAGATTCATGTCCGCAAAGGCTCGGACACCATCGTCGGCGCTACGATCGTCGCGGAAAACGCCGGCGACATGATCGGTGCCATCTCCATCGCCATGACCAATGGACTGGGGCTGGGAAAGATTGCCAACTCGATTCACCCCTACCCCACCCAGGCCGAAGCGATTCGCAAGGTCGGCGACCTCTACAATCGCACGCGGCTGACACCGCTGGTCGCCAATCTGTTCTCGAAGTGGCTGTCGTGGACGCGCTAGTTCAAGCGCGCCCCCGGCGCCATCGCCCGTAGGCCTTTTGCGCGAGCCAAGCCGAATACGCCAACATGCCGCGCAAGCCTGGTGGAAAGAGCGCCAGCTCAATTGTCTCACGTTCGGTCGCCGTCCAGCGCCGCGTCCAGTCGGCGGCATTGCCCAGAAACTCGTAAGACACCAGTCCTTGCTGCATCGCGTAGCGCAGCGTCTCAAGCATCAGCAACTGCCCGGGAGAGCACTTGGCGTACTGTTCGTCGAATCCGATCTTGAGTAGCCAAAAGCGCCGGCCAGACTCGATCGCTAATTGCCCTGCCACGCGCGCACGTTCGATGTGCATCCAGGCGAACCGCAAGATTCCTTGCCGCGTGGCGGCGGCACCGAACTGCCGAAAGAACCGCTCCATGTCCGGGTCTCGACCGACGGCGGTGCCCGACGCGCCCTTCCACCCCGCCGCTTCGATCTCAAGAAAACGCTCGAATTCGCCCGCGAAGTCGTTCTCGCTCAGCGGTGCGGCAATCTCGAACTGCACGTCTCCCAGTTGATCGGCCTTGCGGCGCGCCCGACGCAGATCGCTGCGCAACCGCTTGCTCAGCAGTAGTTCAGCCTCTGCGACCGTCGGATCGATCTCGATGTAAGGGCACCCACCCGATGGCCGACACACAACGCGTCCTCGACCGCGGTACGCGCGCTGGAGAGACTTTGCCGTCGCCGACTGCATCAACACTCGCGGCAGCACCAGTGCCGTGCGCGAAGCGACGAGCTGCTCGGCCATCGCATCGAGAGCGGGATCGCTACGATGCAGAAACTCGCTCGGTTCATACAGCCGCCGCGCGCCCGGAGGTTCCTGCCAGAGCTGCCAGCGGCGGGAGCTCTTGCAAAGTGGCGCTAGGGCAACCGGGCGAGCGCCTGCGTAGACCGCCGCCGCCCGTTGTGAAGACCGGCGTTCGAACGCAGCGTCGCAGGCCTGCCACCAGGCGACCAACTGCATCGGCGAGAGCGTGACATCGCTGCTCGCCGGCTGCGCTGCCGCTTCCCATGATTGCGCCCACCGCTGGTAGCAGTGTCCTGCGAGAGCGCTCCGCGACGCCAAGTCAGGCACCGGCAGCGGCCCGTCGAGGCTGGGTTCTGATGGCTGCTGATCAATCGTCGGAATGGACATCGTGCCTGCCCCACCGGTGCGTATTGGAGGCGGCTCGCCTCCGCGCCGATCAGACCGGCATTTCCCGAAGGCGCACAGCGACCCAAGTGGTTGTAGCTTCCACACTAGCAACCGCGCAGGCGGCGACTCGCTCGAGTATCGAGCGATCCATCAATTCGTGCTCAACACCGGCCTGACTGCGAGGGTGCTGCCGACTGTACCGCCGGCCGCGCACGGCGATTGGCATCCCGCCACGAACGCTCGCTACTACGGCGTCGTGTAGCGGTGGCTGATCAAACAGCGCGCCGCCGTCTCCAGCTGAACCCCGAACTTCGAGGCGGCGACGTACTTTCTCGTTCCCTCAGAACTCCTCTAACTTTCGCCGGTCGGGCGACGTAACAAGTCTTTGCACCTCCGGTTCGGGCAGACCCAGTTCGATGGCACGACACTCCAAACGATGGCTGCCGCTGCGGTTTCGCCTGCGGACGTTGCTGGTGGGGGTCGGCGTGCTCTGCGGTTCATTGGGTTGGGTCGCCCACCACTACCATGGCTACTTGGCCGAGCAAACGCTCATCGCGACGATGGCCACGAGGATTCCGCAGGGGAGATGGATGAGGGTCGGCGTTGCAGGTAACGGGAAGTACTTCGCCGGCGACTCGTATGGGTGAAATCCGAACTATGTCTCGGTAGTGGTCGACTACTAAGGCCCCCGTGCGCTGCGCGGCGTGGCCAAACTGGCGGGGCTTCCGATCTTCGATCGCGTCCAGCGGATTCAGATCGTCCTCTGGGGCGATGACGATTATTTTTTTGATCGTGACGATGTGCGGCGGATGCACGCGCTAACGGAGATCTCAGCGTTGAATCCGCGACGAAGGCCCCTTGGTGCACCGGATGTACAGGCCGTCATCGACCTGATCCCGCCGAATCGTTTGGTCAACGGGTCCAGCAGTCCATACGAGATCAAAGTTGCGGTCGTATCGACAACACGATAGAGCACGTCGCCGTCGGCGCCATCGTTGCAACAACCTCCGCCTCAGGCCGATCGTCTACTCACGCCACGATATCGTGAACCACTCGGCCGCCGACATCGGTGAGCGTTTCTTGGCGGCCTTGGTGGAAGTAGCTCAGCATTTCGTGGTCGAGCCCCAGTAGGTGCAGGATGGTGGCGTGGATGTCGTGCAAATGGACCTTGTCGCGGACGGCCTCGAAGCCGAACTCGTCGGTCTCGCCGTATTGCATACCGCCTTTGACCCCGCCACCGGCAAACCACATGGAAAAGCCATAAGGGTTGTGGTTGCGGCCCGGAGCATCTTGGCCTTCGCTGAACGGCATGCGACCGAATTCGCCGCCCCACACCACCAGCGTCGATTCGAGCATGCCGCGTCGTTCGAGATCGGTGAGTAGCGCTGCAATCGGCCGATCGACCTCCGCGCCGTGGCGACCGTGGTTTTTCTCAATGCTCTCGTGCGCGTCCCAGGTTTCTTCGAGATGGCCACCGCCCGAGTAGAGCTGCACGAAACGCACGCCGCGCTCGACCAGTCGCCGGGCGATCAGACAGTTGCGGCCGTACTCATCGGTCGGCTCTTGGCCGACGCCGTACATTTCAAGCGTCTGGGCAGTCTCTTGCCTGAGATCGACGGCTTCGGGGGCTTCGCTCTGCATGCGGTAGGCCAACTCGTAACTGTTGATTCGCGCCGCGAGGTCTTCGCCTCCGTGACGCTCGCGGAGATGACGCTCGTTGAGTTGAGCCAACAGATCGAGCTGCGCGCGCTGTGCCTGCTCGTCGATATGCGCGGGACGTTCGAGATTCAGAATCGGATTGCCGGTAGGGCGGAAGAGCGTTCCCTGGTAGGCGGCCGACATGAACCCGCTCGACCAGTTGGGTTGCCCGCTGATCGGCCCGCCGCGCTTGTCGAGAATCACGACGTAGCCGGGCAGGTTCTGGTTTTCGGTGCCCAGCCCGTAGACGGCCCAACTCCCCAGCGACGGTCGGCCAATGAACGTCTTGCCGGTGTTCATCGCCACCAGGGCAGAGCCGTGCGCGTGGCTATCGGTGTGACACGAGTTGATCACGCACAGTTTGTCGGCGTGCTGTCGGACGTTGGGAAAGTAATCGGAGATCAACAGCCCGCTCTCGCCGCCCGGATGAAAGGGGCGCCAGGCCGGCGTGAGAAAACCCATCTTGCGATTGCCCGAGTTGATGAACTCCTTGTCCTCGGGCAGCGCCTGTCCGGCGTACTTGGCCAGCTCGGGTTTGTAGTCAAACGTGTCGACCTGACTGGGGGCGCCGTTCATCATCAGGAAGATGACGCTTTTGGCTTTCGCCGCGTAGTGCGGTTGTCGCGGAGCCAGTGGGCCGGAAGATGCCGGGACTTCTGCTGCGCCGGCAGCGCGATTGAAGAAGCCTTCGCTTCCGAGTAAGCCAGCCAGCGCGGTACCTGCAAAGCCGGCACCCATCTGCCAGACGAATTCACGGCGCATCAGGCCGCAGGGGAACGCCCGCCGGAGTTCTTGTTTGCGGTTCACTGCATGGGGCTCCCGGCGCGCTCAGTCGACATAGACGAACTCATTGCTGTTGAACAGCACGTGGCAAAGCGACTCGAGCGCCAACTGCTCGGGACTGCGCGGCGCAGGCGGCGCCAGCGAGTACCGTTCGCCCAAGTACTGCCCTACGCCCGCTAGCTCGGGCTCGCTCAACGGCCGATCGTAGATGAGCAACTCGTAGAGATCGCCGTGCCAGTACTCGCCGCCGATATTACCCTGTTGCCCGATCACGAACTGCGTATCGAGGCGCCGCGGCGAGAGCGGCGCTTCGCGGTGCGCTAGCGCCTCTCCGTTGAGATAAACGGCCGCCTGATGCGGGCCGTTGACGACCGCCAATACGAACGGGCGCTCGCGAGCGGTCACGTTGCCTGCGGGCGCAAAGTCGTCGCTAAAGCGGACATCGCCGTCTCCCGTGAGGCCGAGGAACAACGACGTGACCGAGTTGCCGGCCGCGCCGTCCCAGTTGGAAAAAATCTCCCGGTGACCGTCAGAAGCCAAGTCGGAGACGACGGCAACGATCGTCACGTCCTCGCTGGCCAGTTCGAGCGACGGCAACACCAGAAATCGTGCCTGGCCATCGAAGTGAATCGCACTGGGGCCATCTTTCGAGGTTGACTTGAACTGTGGTCGGTTTGCTGCGACGGCTTGCACCGCGTCGAACCCTTTGGGCGATTGATCGCCCCAGCCCGCGACGCGACCTATATGGTCCGTTTCTACGCCCGCTTCCGCAGTGAGATGCAGGACGGCTCCGGGCGGCAGAGACGGTGTACCTAATGACTCTCCGGCTTTTTCGTTCGCCGCGAGTCGTTGGGCGAAGGCGGTCTGTTGTTGCTCGAGATGCGCACGGGCCAACGCCAACTCGTCCTCGCTTGGCTCGCGCCCCAAGGCGTAGAGCCAGGCCAACTTGGCTGCGCGCTTGAGGTCGCCGGAGGTTTCTTGGGCCAGAATTCGGTCGGCCAACTCGCGGCTGCGGCGATGAACCAGCGCGTTGTTCAATAGCGCCAGCGCCTGCGGGGCAACCGTCGTCACGTCGCGGGCAGCGCAAGGCAGCGTGGTGTCTGCGAAGTCGAAGGTCGTGAGAAACGGCACCAGCAGACTTCGCTGGGTGTAGATGTAGAGGCTTCTGCGATTCTGCTCGTCGAGTGGCGAGGCGGTCCAGGCGGCGCCCTTCCGCGAGAGACCCTCCAAGGCCTCGGCAGCGATCGTGGGACGGAAACTGGGGCCACCGATGCTCAAATCGAGCTCGCCCGCGGCGGCCAGCATCGCATCCCACAGCGACTCGGCCTCCAGCCGCCGCCGCTCGGCCCGCCACCAAAGCTGATTGCCGGCGTCGATGTCGGCATACGCATCGTGCCGGGGATGGTCGGACGACTGCCGCCAGGTTTCACTGGTGAGTATCAGCTTGTGCAGCGGTTTGAGCGACCAGCCGCCGTCGACCAGTTTCGCCGCCAGCCAATCGAGCAGCAAGGGATGCGTTGGCCGATCGCCGCGAAAGCCGAAGTTGTTGGGCGAGCGAACAATGCCCTGGCCGAAGTGATGCTGCCACAGCCGGTTCACGATCACCCGCGCGGTGAGGGGATTGTCGGGATTGGCAATCCAATGCGCCAGACGTAGTCGATGGCCGGTAGTCTGCGTGCTGGGCGAATCAGCTTCCGCGCTCGTTAGCAACGCCTCGACGAACGACAACGGTGTCGGCTCGACGACCTCGCCCGGATGATGGCGTTCGCCGTTGTGCAACAAGTGCAGCGGCGGTGGTTCGGTGCGGACGTCGGTCCAGCCGAGCACGTTCTCGTAGCCGAGCGCCTCTGGCGACGGTCCGCCGAGATGCTCACGCGATCCCGGCGCGATGGGGCCCGGCCAGAACGCAGCCGCCATGCGGTAATAGTCTTGCTGCGGGATGGGATCGAACTTGTGATCGTGGCACCGCGCGCACTTGACGGTCAGGCCGAGAAACGCCGATGAAGTGGCGTGTACGAGGTCTTCGAGCCGTTCGTATTGGTAGTCGAGCGGTTCGTTCGGTTCGTCGTTCCACGTGCCGAGACGCAGGAAGCCTGTCGCGATCACGCTTTGCTCGTCGCGGTCCGGTAGCTCGTCTCCGGCCACTTGCTCGAGCACGAAGCGGTCGAACGGCATGTCGTTGTTGAAGGCGTCGACCACCCAATCGCGATACTTCCAGGCGTACGGTTTTTCCTGATCGCGTTCGTAGCCCGACGTTTCGGCAAACCGCACCACGTCGAGCCAATGCCGGCCCCACCGCTCGCCGTAGTGCGGCGAAGCGAGCATCTCGTCGACCAGTTGCTCCCAGGCCTCTTCCGAAGGATCGGCCGCGAACCGCTCGAGTTGTTCTCGAGTCGGCGGCAGTCCAATGACATTGAAAGATAAACGACGCACGAGCGTGCGCGGATCGGCCTGTGGCGCGGGTCGCAGATTCGCTTCATCGAGCCGCGCGCGGATGAAGGCATCGATGGGGTTGCCCGGCTGTTGGGCGGCGGCGACTCGCGGAACTTCGGGACGGGCGATTGGCTGCAGCGACCACCAGTCGCGGCCGGCGCGAACTTCGGTGGTCTGTTCGAAAAGGTCGAGCCGGCGACCCGCCGGCCATGCCGCGCCGGCGGCAATCCAACGCCGCAGGATTTCAGTCTCTTCTGCGGCGAGCGGTTGCGGCCGGCCTTGTTTCTCCGGCGGCATCTCGCCCGCCTCGACGCGGTCCATTAAATAACTCGCATCGACGTCGTGCGGTACGATCACGTCGCCGCTGTCGCCGCCCCGTCGTGCCGCTTCTTGGGTTTCCAGCACCAGCCCTCCCGCGGCCTGCCGCTCGTTGTGGCATTCCAGGCAGCGCATCACCAGGATCGGGGCCACGTCCCGCTCGAAGTTCGGCTTCGTCGCAGACTGACCTCGCGCTGTCGTCGGCAAGAGCGCAGCAAGGCAGACCAGGGCCAAGGAGTGTGGCAGGCACCGGTGAGCAGGACAACGAAACATCTCGCTCTACCTTCCCAGCAACAGCGCGTCAGCGCGTTGTTCGACGGTTTCAATCCGGGCGTCGGTCAAGTGTTCAATGATGCCGGCGACTGCTCCCTGCCGCTTGCTGGTGTGCGCCCGCCCGATCTGGCAGCGGTCGACCGAGGGCTTGAGCGCGATTTGCCGCGCACGACGTACGATGCGATCGAACAGTTTCCGGTCCAGGTCGAACATGCGGCCGTGTACTAGCAGCATCGAAGGGTCGAAGAGGTTGATGACCGTCGCCAGGGCGAACGCCAAATGGCGGCCGACTTGAGCCAGTTCGCGTTTCACCGAGAGGCGGCGCGCCCGGTGCAACTCGAACAATTCGTCGATGTCGATGGCGCGCCTGAGTCGGCGCGAAACCAATCGCGCGAGGGCCGTATCGCTGGCCAGCGTTTCGAGGCAACCACGACGCCCGCAACCACAGCGGGGGCCGTTCGGTTCGATCGGCAAATGGCCGATTTCTCCGGCCAGGCCACGCTGGCCTTTGAGCAGGCGCCCGCCCAGCATCACGCCCAATCCCATGCCCGTGCTGGCGTCGAGGATGGCAAAGTCATCGCGATCGCAGGCCATGCCGAAGTGCCGCTCGGCCAGGCACAGGGCGTGCGACTCTTGCAGCAGCACGGCGGGCAATCGCAACGCGGAACTCAGGTCGCGGCCCGGCTGATGGCCATTGGTTATCGCGAGGTTCGGCGAGAGGAGTCCTCGCTTGGCACCATCGTCGATGAGTCCCGGCATACTGATGCCCAGCCCGAGAGTGCGCACGCTGTCGCGCTGCGCCAGTTGCCCGAGGCGCTCTGCTGCGGTGCGGATCAACTGCGCGTAGTCACCAGGGGTTGGAAAACTCGTGGTGGTTTCTTCGTGAAGTCGCCCATCCAGTCCGGCGGCCACTGCGCGGCAATGTCCGGCGTCGATCACCAGTCCGAGTACCTGTGCGGACGTGGTGGCGAGTCGCAGCGTCTTGGCGGGTCGCCCGCGGCCGTTTTGTCGGGCTGCGCTCTCTTCGATCAGCCCGCTGTCCAACAACGAAGAGACGGCTTTGGAGACCGTGGGCGCGGTCGCTTTCATGTGCCGCGTGACTTCGGCGCGCGAGCAGGGACCACGAGCCTGCAGGATCCGCAGGACGGATCGCTCGTTGAGTTGGCTGAGATGATGCGGACGAACGGTCGCGACAGCCGCCATGACACCTCCCTTTTTGGCAGTGCTATCGTGAAGGGGGCGAATGAATTTGTCAACGATCTTTAGAAAATGAGGCGATCGCCGCCAACCCAGCGTCACTGACTCCTTCTGTCGAGCGTCGCGCGGCCGTCAACGACCTCAGCGCTTCACACGTCGCTGCCGAATGCGTGTCAGTGCGCGGGCGGGACCAAGAGAGCCGGAGGGCCGCATAGGGGCTAAGCAGGTCTTGCGCGCAGGCGTGGCAACCTGCGGATGCACAAGGTGTTTAGGTACGCCTGCGCAGCCGTGGCGCGGCATTTGCAGCGAGAACATTCACCTAGACGCCGTTTCCCTACTTCGTTAATGGATTCTCTTGGAAATGTTGTGTTCTTTCCCGAAGGTGTGTCTTGCCCGCGGTCCTAGGAAGCGTGGGCCAAGCGAACCTGCCGCCCTCGATCAGCGGGTATCGTGGGCAATGTGCGTGCATCGCCTACCGGACTGCGCGCCGGGCTTTTGTAGCCGGACCCGACTATCGTGATTCAATGGCGACAGAGCCCTCTGAATCGTATGACTTCCTCTCATTGAGCGGCCGCATACTCCCCATGCCTGTAAGCTCTCGATCAAATCGGCAGTCTCAGTCGGGCAGCAGCCAGCAAACCGATCGCCAGCCCTTGGAGGCGGCGCAGCGCTACGACTACGACTGCGGCGACTACTACGATGAGATGTTCGAATCGGATGCGCAGCCGCGTCCCTGTTGTCAGAGGCTACACGAGCGACTGCTGGAACTGTCGCCGGGCGAACTCAGTCGCCGGCAGCAAGCGGCCGACCGTTCGATGTTGAGCCTGGGTATCACGTTCAATGTCTACGGGCAGGCCGAAGGCACCGAGCGGATCATTCCCTTCGACATCGTGCCGCGGATCATCGAGAACTCGGAATGGGCCTGGATCGAACGGGGGCTGAAACAGCGGATCCTGGCGCTGAACATGTTCATCGACGATGTCTACCATCGTCAGAGCATTCTCAAAGACAAGGTCATCCCCGCTCAGCTCGTGATCTCCGCCGATTCGTTCCGCCAGCAGTGCGTGGGCCTCAACCCGCCGCGGGGCATCTGGTGCCACATCACCGGGACCGACCTGGTCCGCGACCGCGACGGGCAGATCTATGTGCTGGAGGACAACCTGCGTTGCCCCTCGGGGGTGTCTTACGTCTTGCAGAATCGTTTGCTGATGAAGCAAACGTTTCCGCAGGTTTTCGAACAGGCCAACGTGCTACCCGTGGACGACTACTCGAGCCGGCTGCTCGATGCATTGCAATTTCTGATGGATCAGCAGGTGCGGCGACCGGTCGTCGCGCTGCTCACGCCGGGGACGTTCAACTCGGCCTATTTCGAGCACTCATTTCTGGCGCAGCAAATGGGCGTGCACCTGGTCGAGGGGCGCGACCTGGTCATCTGCGACAACTTCGTCTGCATGCGCACCACGGGTGGGTTCGAGCGGATCGACGTCATCTATCGCCGCGTGGACGACGACTTCATCGACCCCAACGTTTTTCGCAAAGACTCGATGCTGGGCGTCCCGGGATTGTTCGAAGTGTTCCGCGCCGGCAACGTGGCGCTGGCCAATGCCCCCGGGACCGGCATCGCGGACGACAAAGGGGTCTACCCCTACGTTCCCGAAATGATTCGCTACTACCTCGATGAAGAGCCCATCATCCCCAACGTCCCGACGTACCAATGTTGGGACGACAAACAGCGCGACCACGTGCTGCAAAACATGCAGGAGATGGTCGTCAAACCGGCCAATGAGTCGGGTGGTTACGGGATGTTGATCGGCCCGCAATCCACCGCCGAGCAGCGGGCTACATTTGCGGATGCGATCCGCGCCAAGCCGCGCAACTACATCGCGCAGCCGACGTTGTCGTTGTCGCGCGTGCCCGTCTTGGCGGGCTCGGATTTGCAAGGGCGGCACGTCGACCTGCGGCCGTTCATCATCTATGGCAAGGAGATCTTCGTCCTGCCGGGCGGGTTGACGCGCGTGGCGCTGCGGCCCGGCTCGCTGGTGGTCAACTCGTCGCAAGGGGGAGGTAGCAAAGACACCTGGGTCCTGGGCGAGGACACCTCCGCATGTTGAGTCG
>CALKYM010000164.1 GCA_938003525.1 uncultured Planctomycetales bacterium
CTGATCGTGGCGCTGGCCGAAGGCCAGGCTGCGGCCCGCACGACGGATGCGGCAACCGCCGCTTCGAGCAGCGCCGCGCAAAGTCGAGGGCGCGGCCGACGACGCACCGCAGGACGAGCGAAGGCGACTTCCAGCGATCTGCACCTGTCATCGGAGTACGCGTGTACCGAGTGCGGACTGAGCTTCACTCCACCCACGCCGCAGTTGTTCAGCTTCAATAGCCCACAGGGAATGTGCCTGCACTGCGATGGGCTGGGCGAAGTCTACAGCTTCGCGCCCGAGATGCTGGTGCCCGACCCGTCCCTCACGTTCGCCAAAGGCTGTTTCGACTTGATCGGGCCGTGGCGCGACTTGGGACGATGGCGGCGGCACATCTACGCCGGCGTCTTCGAAACGCTGGAGCGCCTCGAAAAGCTCGAAGAAGGGTTCATCGCCGAGACTCCCTGGGAGGAGCTTCCCGGCTCCATCCAACAACGCCTGTTGTGGGGCACCGACGACCTGCACATCACCTACACCTGGCGATCGCGGCGGACCGTGCACAAGTACGGCGGCACGTTCGACGGCATCATTCCCGATCTGCTTTCCCGCTATCGCAATTCCAAGAGCGGCATGCAGCGCCGCCAGCTCGAAAAGTACATGAGCGTGCAGCCGTGCGAACACTGCGCCGGCCGGCGGCTCAATCCCCAGGCTCGCGCCGTGCTGCTCACCTCGAGCGACGCCGCGTTTGCCGAACAACCGGCGCGCAGCCTGCCGGAGTTGTGCGGACTGTCGATCGCCGATGCCGCGCGGTTCATCGATTCGCTGGTGCTCGACGACGTACGGCAGTTCATTGCCGCCGAAGTGCTTAAGGAGATTCGCGCCCGACTCGGATTCCTGCTTAACGTGGGGCTCGACTACCTCACGCTCGACCGCACCGCGCCGACGCTGTCGGGCGGCGAATCGCAACGCATCCGTCTGGCCGGACAAATCGGCTCCGGGTTGGTCGGCGTGCTCTACATTCTCGACGAACCGTCGATCGGCCTGCATCCTCGCGACAACGACCGTCTGCTCGAATCGCTGGCGCGACTCCGCGACATGGGCAACACCGTGGTTGTCGTCGAGCACGACGAAGACACGATCCGCGCGGCCGATCACGTTGTCGATTTCGGTCCCGGACCCGGCATCCGCGGCGGTGAAGTCGTTGCCCACGGCAAAGTCAGCAGCATCGTCCGCGCGCCCAACAGCGTGACGGGCAAGTTCCTGTCCGGAAAACGTCGGATCGAGATTCCCAAGGACCGCCGCCAGCCGAACGGCAAGTGGCTCAGTGTGATCGGCGCGCGCCACAACAACCTTTGCGGCGTCGACGTCCGCATCCCGCTCGGGAGTTTCGTCTGCGTCACCGGCGTGAGCGGCTCGGGCAAGAGCTCGCTGGTGAACGATATCCTCGTCGAGGCGCTTCGCCGCGATCTGAACGGCGGCTCAGGCGATCCCGGCGAACACGATCGCATCGAGGGTCTCGAACATCTCGACAAGCTGATCGCCATCGATCAGTCGCCCATTGGCCGCACGCCGCGCTCCAATCCGGCCACCTATATCAAACTGTTCGACGAGATTCGTAAGCTCTATGCGCAGCTCCCCGAATCGAAAGCCCGGGGTTATCGCGCAGGCCGATTCAGCTTCAATGTCTCCGGCGGACGTTGCGAGGCCTGCGAGGGCAACGGTGCGCAGCGGCTCGAAATGGACTTCCTGGCCGACGTGTGGGTCACCTGTCCGGTCTGCGAAGGTCACCGCTTCGGGCACGAGACGCTCGGCATTCGCTTCAAGGAGAAGTCGATCGCCGACATCTTGGAGATGGACATCCAGGAGGCGCTCGAACACTTCGCCAACATCCCGGCCATTGCCCACAAGCTGAAAACGCTGCACGATGTGGGGCTCGACTACCTCAAGCTCGGTCAGCCCTCGCCGACGCTCTCCGGCGGCGAAGCCCAACGCACGAAGCTGGCCCGCGAGCTGGTGAAGAAGAGCACCGGTCAGACGCTCTACCTGCTCGACGAGCCGACCACCGGCCTGCACTTTGCCGATATCGAGCTGCTGTTGAAGGTGCTCACCGGGTTCGTTGAGGCCGGTAACACCGTGCTGGTTGTCGAGCACAACCTCGACGTGGTGAAAACGGCCGACTGGATTGTCGATCTCGGACCCGAAGGCGGCGCCGACGGAGGACGCATCGTTGCCGAAGGCACGCCCGAAGAGCTGGCCGAACATCCCGACTCCTACACGGGCCGCGCACTTCGCCCCGTGCTGGCGCCGCAGACGAAACCGCGCCGCAAGCCCGCGGCTGCGTCCCAAAACGGCAACGGCACGAAAGCGGCCGGCCGCACGGCGCGGCTCAAGTCGATCGTTGTGCAGGGGGCGCGCCAGCACAATCTCAAAGGCATCGACGTCGAAATCCCCCGCGACAAGATGACCGTCTGCTGCGGGCTCAGCGGCTCCGGCAAAAGCTCGCTGGCCATGGACACCATCTATGCCGAGGGGCAACGCCGATACGTCGAGAGCCTCAGCGCGTACGCCCGGCAATTCGTCGGCCAGATGCAAAAGCCGCTCTTGGACCACATCAGCGGACTTTCTCCGGCGGTGGCCATCGAGCAGAAGAACCTCGGCCACACGCCGCGTTCGACCGTCGGCACGGTGACGGAAATCTACGACTATCTCCGCGTGCTCTACGCCCGCATCGGCACGCCGTACTGCCCCGACTGCAATCAATCGATCGGCACACAAACCTCCGACGAGATCGTCGAGAAGATTCTCGCGCTGCCCGAGGGAACGCGGCTCTACCTGCTCGCGCCGCAGGAAGTGCAGGTCGGCCAGCGCTACGAAACTCTCTGGGATACATTGCGGGCCGGCGGCTATCAACGCATCCGCGTCGATGGCGAGACGTATTCGCTGGACGATCCGCCCAAGATCGACCGGCGGCGGCGTCACGACGTCGAGGTGATCGTCGACCGCATCATCGTCCGCAGCCGCGCGCGCAGCCGCATTGCCGACAGCGTTGAGACGGCGCTCGCGCTGGGGCGGGGCGTGCTTCGCGTCGCGCACACTAGTGACGACGTGCCCGAATCCCGCTGGCGCGTCGACACGCACAGCCAGCATCTGGCCTGCGACGTGTGCGGCCGCAGCTTCGAACCACTGGCTCCACACAATTTTTCGTTCAACAGCCAACTCGGCTGGTGCCCTGCCTGCGAAGGGTTGGGCACGGAGACCGGCACCGATCCCTCGACGCTATTGCGCGATCCGAAGCTCACGCTGGCCGATGGAGCCGTGGCGCTGTGGCCCGATGTTTCCGAACCGTTGTCGCAAGCCATGCTCGCAGCGCTCGGCCGGCACGCCGACGTTCCGCTCGATACGCCCTTCGACGAGCTCGACGCCCGGCAACGACGCGTTCTCTTCTACGGCTGCGATGATGACTGGATCGACGTGGTGCAGCCCGGCGCGAAAGGACCGCGAGCCAAAACTCCCCGCTTTCGCTTTCAATACAAAGGGCTCTATCCCGCGCTCGACGAAGCGGCCCGGGTATCGCCAACACTACGCGGCCGCATCGATTCGCTCATCGACGAGGTCGAGTGTTCGGTCTGCGGCGGCAGCCGGCTCCGCGACGACGCGGCCGCCATGCGCTACGCGAACTTCACGCTCGATCGCCTCACGCGGATGCCGTTGGCCGAGTTGATCGATCACGTCGCGAGTTGGCAGCTCAAACGGTACGAGCAAAAAGTGGCCGGTGAACTGTTGCGCGAAGTGCATAGCCGGCTGGAGTTCCTCATCGAAGTCGGGCTCGACTACCTCACGCTCGGCCGACCGGCCGCCACGCTCTCCGGCGGCGAAGCGCAGCGCGTGCGGCTGGCCAGCCAGGTCGGCAGTCGACTCACCGGCGTGCTCTACGTGCTCGACGAACCGACTATCGGCCTGCATCCCCGCGACAACTATCGTCTCACCGCCGCGCTCAAAAAACTCCGCGACCTGGGCAACACGCTGCTGCTGGTCGAACACGACCGCGAAGTGATCAGCAGTGCCGACCGGCTGCTCGACTTCGGCCCCGGCGCGGGCAGTCAGGGCGGCAAGATCGTCGCGTCGGGCAGCCCGGCTGGAGTCAGCCGGGTGAAAGAATCGGTCACCGGTCCGTTTCTGTCGGGGCGTCGCTACATCCCCATTCCATCGAACCGCCGGATGCCATCGGCCGATGGCGCCGAAGTATCGCGCAACGGCAAGAATGCCAAGTCGAAGAACGCCGGCCGCCGCAAGGCGACAAAGAAGAAAACAGACCGGGCCGTTCATCGCAAACAGGGGCCCGGCGCACTCGACCCGCCCGGCGGCGGGTGGCTGGAGATTGCCGGTGCGCGGTTGCACAATCTTCGCGATGTCGACGTCCGCATCCCGTTGGGAACGCTCACCGTCGTGACCGGCGTGAGCGGTTCCGGCAAGAGCTCGCTGGTCGACGGCGTGCTCTACGCCTCGTTGGCCCGCACTCTGCACCGCGCGCGGGTCACTCCCGGCGCCCACGATGCGCTGCGCGGCGTCGAGCAAATCAACAAAGTCATCCGCGTCGACCAACAGCCGCTGGGCAACACGCCCTCGTCGAATCCGGCCACGTATACGGGCGTCTTCGAGCTGATTCGTCATCTGTATGCCCAATTGCCCGAGGCAAAGCTTCGCGGCTATTCGGCGCGGCGATTCAGCTTCAATGTCAGCGGCGGCCGCTGCGATGCCTGTGAAGGCCACGGCCAGCAGTGCATCGAGATGCACTTTCTGCCCGACGTGTGGGTCGAGTGCGAAACCTGCGGCGGGCAGCGCTACAATCCCGAGACGCTCTCCGTGCGCTACCACGATCGCAGCATCGCCGACGTGCTGGCGATGTCGTGCGGCGAAGCATTGGAGCTTTTCTCGAACATCCCCAAGATTCGCCGCATCCTGCAAACGCTGGTCGACGTCGGGCTCGACTACCTCACGCTCGGACAGCCCGCACCGACGCTCTCCGGCGGAGAGGCACAGCGGGTCAAGCTGGCCGCCGAGCTCTCGCGGCCCGACACGGGACGCACGCTCTATCTGCTCGACGAGCCAACCACTGGCCTGCACTTCGACGACCTGGCCAAGTTGCTCGATGTAATCAATCGGTTGGTCGACCTGGGCAACACGGTCGTCGTCATCGAGCACAACCTGGATGTGATCAAGACGGCCGACTGGATCATCGATCTCGGTCCCGAAGCCGGCGCCGGGGGAGGGCACGTCGTCGTCACCGGCACTCCCGAAGACATCGTCGCACAAGCTGCTCGCACACGACCGGCTGCCACTTCCCGCCGCAAGAAGACCACCGCTGGCCGCAACGGGGCGCCGACGAAGAAAACATCGACGAAGTCTTCGCCGTCCGCGGGGCAGCGCTCCTACACGGCCGAGTTGCTCGCCGACGTTTTGTCCACGGGCAAGTATGCCAAGCGCCCACTCTACGACTTTGCCGCGGCCGCCGAAAAACGCGAAGGCGACATGGACCTCACCGATGTGGGGCGACAGGCCAAGATGCCCTGGCAAATCGACGGCCGCGCATGGCACACCCGCGATCGTGTGTCCCGCAACGGCGAGCCGTGTCACTGGGAAGGCCGCATCCTGGAACATGTGATCGACAAGTCACAAGAGCTTGGCGATTTCGCGCCGACCAACTTCGACCATCGCACAATCGTCGAAATCACGGCGCCCAAAAAGACCGACGGTTGGTTTCTGCACGCCGAGACGGGTCATCAGTGGCTGCTCACGCTCAAGTTTCGGGTGGCCAAGCGGACGTTCGAGCGCGGCCGGCTGGTGAGTCGGCTCGATCTCAAGCCGCTCAACGAGTTGCACGATTTGCCAGTCTACGGCAGCGAGCCGCGCGTCAAATGTCGGCAACTGCGCGGACCCTGGCAGGAAGTCGTACTCCGCGTGCACAACTGGGAGGAAGTCGATCGGCCCGAGTTCTGGGAGTTCCTCGAAACCGCCGTTTCGGGCTTCCAGAAGTTCGCCGCCCGCAAAGAACAATCGCCCGACGACGTGATGCCCTGGAAAGTGATGGGCCGCAAGTGGCACTTCTCTCGCAAGGGCTTTCAACCGGGCAAGACGCCTCGCTGGAACGGCGAGACCTTGGAAGAACTGTGCGAAATGCTCGGCGAAGCGGCGCACGGCGGGCAGTTCCTGTGGAACAACCAGCAGGTCGTGCATTACTACCTGGCCGGGCAACGCGATCCCTGGGCCACGATCTACACCAAACGCTGGTCGACGCTCGAACTGCAGCTGTTCGGGCCGAAAGACGCGTTCGCTCTGGGTCGCATTGCCGGCTTGGCCCGCGAGCGACAACTCAACACCGAACGCCCCGACAAAGACATCGCCAAGTTCCGTTTCCGCAGCTCAGACGACCTGCACCGTGGCGATTTGGCCGAGTTCTTGAGCGAACACGCTCAAACGGCCGCCAAGCAGCGCAGTCGTTCACCCTTCGCCACCGCACGCAAGGCAGGTTCGACAGCATGAGTACCTCGGCCACCAAGTCCGCTCCGCTCGTGCCGCCGCGAATGTTGTTTCGCTTCTCGGCGCCGTGCCACCGCCTCGCGAAAAACTCGGATGCTCTCGCCGCGCTCAAGCCCAAGCACCGCTTGCCCGAGCTGGGCATTCTGGAAGGCACGAAGCCGTTCGCCGACGTTCGCGTCGCATGGAGCAACGACGGGCTGAGCGTCACGTTGGTCGTTGCCGGCAAGTCGGAGAAACCTTGGTGCCGCGAGTCGCGGGCAACCGACAGCGACGGGCTGCAACTCTGGATCGACACCCGGGACACACACACCATCCACCGCGCCTCGCGTTTCTGTCATCACTTCGTCTTCCTCTCAGCCGGTGCGGGCCGCGGTTTCGCGCAACCGGTCGCGACGCTGCTACCCATCCACCGCGCGCGGGAGAATCCCAAGCCCGTCGGTCGCGAGCAACTGCAACTGCAAGCCCAGCAGCGCAAGAACGGCTACGCCCTGGCCGCGCATATTCCCGCCGCCGCACTCACCGGCTTCGATCCCGCCGAACACCCGCGGCTGGGCTTCAACTATCTTGTGCTCGATCGCGAACTGGGCGAACAAACGTTCTCCTGCCCGACGCACTTGCCCGTGGCCGAAGACCCGAGCCTGTGGGGCAGCTTGGAACTGCTCGCCTGATGTGCGAAGATCGAAGGAGCGTCGCGGCTTGCCGCCGGTGAGCCACGGGGATCATTCAAGTCACGTTCGACCGACCCATCGATGAGCGAAACTCCAGTGGAACCGCCACCCTCGCCGCAGCCAGCCCAACCAACGCGGGCCGGTTTGATCGGCCTGCTGTTGACCAACTTCTGGTGGTGGGCCGTGCCCATGCTTCTCGTCATCGGCGCCACCCTGGTGCTGATTCTCATCGCCCGCACCGACAACCCGCCGACGCTGTACACGGAGTTCTAAGGCGCGATGCAATCGATCAAGGCATGGGCTAACGCCGATACAGAAACAGTCGGCTGGTGGGTCGCCATTCTCGCCCTTTGGGCTCCACTGACTATTCTCTTGGCCGAGAGCAAAGGATTCGGATGGGGCGGCAATCCGCTCCGGTTTGTGTTCGGTCCCCTGGTGTTGTTCGGTATCACAGCCGCCATTCGCAGGCTGTTGCGGCAGCGGCAAAGAGCCTGGTCGTACTCAGCCGTCCTCGCCGCTTTGATCGCGATTGCAGCACTCGTTTTGACAACGTGGCTAGTGGGTTGACGTCATGACGAACCGGACCTCGTGGTGATGTCAATGAGCTCCTCGACCGTCGCGCGCCCCTCACTGCTGCTCGGGCTACTGGTACTCGGCGTCTTGCCCGTCGCCGTACTGCTCGACACGTTCTTCGCAGTGCGTCGCGGCTGGGCGATTGAATCGGCCGGGGCCTTGGCACTTGTGCCGGCTTTGGCCGTTGTCGGGCTTGCCGTGTTGCTCCTTGCGCTGCTGTTCTCCTGGACGCGCAAGCTGATCGCCCGCCGTTGGCCGGCTCTGCTTTCGATGGTCGGTGGCGTTGTAGTCGGCGTCGTCGCCAGCGAATTGCTGTTGGCTGCGGTCCTGCCCCAACCGTCGTTTCACCGCCGTGTAGCTGGTGCCCAGTACACGTTCGAGCCGAACCCGATGGTGCTGCCAGGCTGTTGGGATGAAAAGCGGCATCGTATCAACGAACTCGGGCTGCGCGGCACGGCACCAACCGATGACGCAGAGCTGCGCGTGCTGTGTGTCGGTGGCAGCACGACGGAGTGCGTGTACGTCGACGACAGCGAAACCTGGCCGGCGCTCGTGGAAGCCCAACTCAACGAAGGTGGCACAACCACGACGGTGGCCGCAGCGGGTTACGCCGAATACGCCGTGCCGGAACACACGATGTTCGTGGAAGATGCCGCAATCGTCGACGATTTCAATTGCCTGATCGTGATGTGCGGAGCCGGCGACTTCGTCCGTCATGTGCTGAAGCTCGGTCGCGCGGCGGTGGCACCGTATTGGTTACGCTCCAAGTTGATCTCCACGCTGCGCGGCGTGTGGAACGGCACGCTGGGCAATGGCTACTACTACGACCGCGAGGGCGAGACGCTGGAATTGCGCCGTCGAGGTCGACCGATCGAGCCGCGCGATCTCGACTGGGAGGTAGCGATCGAATCTTACGCCGAGCGGCTTGAAGCGCTGATCGCGGCCGCCAATCGTCGGGACGTGCGGCTGGTGCTGCTCACCCAACCTGTGCTTTGGGACCCGTTCCTGACGGACATGGGCTTGCAAAGGTTGTGGTTGACCCGTGTGCGCCCCTATCCGCGGGAGTGGGATTTCCTCAATCCGGCCGATGTGCGGGCCGCCTTCGATCGCTACAACGGCACGCTGCTCGAAGTCGCCGACAGGTCCGACGTAGAAGTCGTCGACGTGACCACGGACCTCAGCGGCTGGGAGGCGTTCTTCTACGACGACTTCCATCTCAATGTAATGGGCTGCGAGAAAGTCGCCGCGCAGGTGGCCGAGTACCTCGCCAGCCATCCCGCGTCGCCGTCGGAAGCTGCCGGCGATTGACCCGCCGCCCCGCGCGACACTGCTCCGCGCCGCATGGGCGCAATCGGCGACTGTAGGGATTGTAGCGGCCGCGCCAGTCCGCCGAAGCAGTCCGGTCGTCCACGACTCTGCCGTTAGGACTACGCGGCCGCTACCTGCTGTGACGGCGATCACGGCGCCGCACGCAAGGGTCGTGCTGCTATCGCCTGCTTTCGCTCATTGCGAGGCTTCGGGCGCGTCGATCGATGATAGGACGTCAGACGGATGCGACAGCGCGCCACACCCCGCCCTAGCGGCACAGGTCACGGAAGATGAACACGCGCGAAACGACTCGGCCCGTCGCGGCCGCAGGCTTGGCTTTCGCACTCGCGCTGGCCGGGTGCTCGGGCGAAGTCGACACACCCGCCCGCGCAACGGCTGCGGCGGCCAGTGACGCATCCCGCGTCGTGCTCTGTCAGGCCATCGACGGTCAAGCTGCGAGCGATCCGCTCTTCGATGCGCCGCCCCTGTTGCGGCAACCGCTCGTCGAGTCGGTCGCGCGACTGCCAGTCCCGCAAGCGCCTGACGCGACATCCTCGTCGACGTCTTCTCCCGACTCACCAAACGATCCGGAAGTCGATTCAAGTTCGGATTCGCCGTACTGGGGCCGTCTGCTCAACGCCGAACCGCCGTCGGGTGACCCCACTGCAGATGCGCGATTCGCGCGACGACCCGAGACGGCGCTCCCTGAAATCGTCCGTCCGACCCTGCCTCCGGGCGGCACCGCGGGTGATGCAGGTGGGGAATCCGCTGCCGGCTCTTCCCGAGCTCACGCGGCTGAGCCGACGCCGCGCATCGCCAGTTTGCCGGAGATTCGCCGCATCGCCCCTTGGCTCGCGCGGGATGCCGCGCTGCCTGGGCCTCACGGCTCGCCGGCGGAATCCGCTGCGGAGTTCGACCTCGATGAACTCGCGGCTGTCGACACCGATCGCCTCGATCACGACGCTCCGCTGGTCGACGAGCTGATCGATTCTCCGCCCACCGAATCGATCGATGCACCGTCGGCGCCGGCCGACATCGTCGAATCCGAGGTCGTCGCGCCTGCGCGTCCCGCACCGCAAGTTCCTCAGCCCGAATCAGCCGCGCCGAGGCTTCCGCCTGCCGCAGACTCGCTGGATATCGAGACACCATCAACAACGGCGGCCCCGCAGCCCGCGGCGCCAGCCGTGCGACGCCCCCGCACGCCCGAACTGGAAGCCGTCGCCCGCCGCGCCGACGAACATACGCACCAGGGATTCGAACTGGCGGGCAAGCAAGCGTACTTCTCGGCGCGGGCCGAGTTCATCCGTGCTCTGCGACTGCTGGCCGGGGCGCTCGACGCCCATCAAGGTACCCGCCGCCACGGCGAGGCGCTGGCTGCCGGGCTGAGAGCATTGGAAGAAGCCGAGGACTTTGTCCCCAGCGGCAACGGTCTGGAAGCCGAGATCGATCTGGCCGCCGTAATGGCTGCACATCGAACCCCGATAGTCCATCGCCCGAACGAGAACCTGACGGCCATGGCCGCACGCCAGCGCTACTACACCTATGCCCAGCAACAACTTGGCCAGGCGGTTGAAGGTGAGGTCGCTGGTTCGGTGGCGCTCTACGGTCTGGGCAAGTTGTATACAGCGCTCAGCGACGACGGCACGCCCGCAGTGGTCGCCGCCGAACCGAGTGCGATGGTCTTTCAACAGGCCGCCTTGCTCGCCGACCCGTACAACGCGCTGGCCGCCAACGAGGTGGGCGTGTTGCTGGCACGGCATGGTCGCTATGTCGATGCCCGAGGGATGTTGCTCCATAGTCTGCGAATTGCACCCCACGGACCTGCCTGGCACAACCTGGCCGTGGTTCATAGCCACCTGGGAGAGGGCGATCTTGCGCGGCTCGCCGAACAAGAGTACGTGGCGTCGACCCAGGCCCGGGTGGCGGCATCGCAAAGTGGCGAAGCCGCATCGCCGTTCGCGCCCCAGGTGGACTGGCTGACGCCGACCGAAATGGCTCGCCGCACCAATCGCGATGCTGCGGGATCGCCACCGCCGACAGCAGTGCCGAACGGGGCGACTCCGGAACCTGAACCCGAGCCGTCTGGGCGCTGGTCGTTTTGGCCGCAGTTCAATCGCAAGTGAGTCGAGCAGGTCGCCTGCATCCTGAAGCCGGCACAACGAAGGACACCCCGATGCCCTCCCGCCGCCAAACTGCCAACCCGATGCTGAAACACGATCGTCGCTCGATGCCTGCCATGGCGACGCGCCGGCGGCGTTTGGTACTTGGCGCGCTGCTGTTGTCTTGCGCACTCGCCCCGGTCGCCGCTGGTAACCTTTTGGTCGACGGTGAGCCAAACCCGGCGCCGCCAGCAAGTTGGCAGGCGAACACCGGCGAGACAAAAGCGCAGCCGCGCGTCTTGCAACCGGTGTCCGCAGTTGCATCCACAGTGAAGCGACCGACGATCCTCGACAGCGCGGTCACGCCCTGTCAGGCGCTTGGTCCTGCATCTCCGTGGTGCGTATGGGGCATCGATTCGGTGGCGGCAGGAGGTTGCGGCGAGCTCAACTGGCAGCAGGCCCGCGCGTACTACTGGCAAGCTTATGCTCAGGGCGAGTACGTCGGCCATTTCCGCACCCAGCACGTCGGCGAGTATCGCCTCCGCGTCGACGATCAACTCGAGGTCGTCTACCGGTTGACCCGCGACGAGTCGGCCGGCCCCTACGAGCTCAATGTAGGCGACGAAGTTCGCGTGGAGTCGTTCACCGATCCCACGCTCAATGGCGATTCGGTGATCCAGCCCGATGGTTCGATCACCCTCCGCCTGTTGGGACAGGTCCGCGCGTCGAAGCGCAGCGTCGCGCAACTCCGCGAAGAGATCGAGGAGCGCTACAGGCAGTACTATCCGGACCCCGCGATCACCGTCATTCCGCTCAAAGTGAATACGAAACTGGAAGACATCCGCGCGACCGTCGATAGTCGCCAAGGACTGGGAGGCGGCCAGTTTCGTGCGGCCCGCGTCACACCGGAAGGCACGATTCAGTTGCCCGCCATCGGCAACGTACCGGCTCAAGGGCTCACGCTCGACGAGTTGAAACTGGAACTCGATTATCGCTACGCCCAAGAAGTCGACGGTCTGGAACTCACGCCGGTGCTGGTACAGCGGGCACCACGTTTCGTCTACGTGGTGGGCGAGGTTGGTTCCCCCGGTCGCTTCTCGCTGGAAGGACCGACGACCACCATGCAGGCCATTGCCTTGGCCGGTGGTTGGACGGTCGGCGCCAATCTGCGGCAAGTCATCGTCTTCCGCCGCGGCGACGACTGGCGGCTAATGGCCACCATGCTCGATCTGCGCGGTGCCCTGTACGGCCGCCGTCCCACGCCGGCCGACGAAATCTGGCTCAGCGATTCCGACATTGTCGTCGTGCCCAAGCAGCCGATCAAAGTCATCGACGAGGCGATCGACCTCGTCTTCACCCAGGGCATCTACGGCGTACTGCCCATGCAAGGCGTGAGCCTCAATTTCGCCAAGCTCTCGTCGCTGTAAGCGCGACCGCGCGGCGAGAAGTGTAGCTTCAAGCGCTGCCGGTCAGCCTGCGCGAATCTTCGCGCGGGGCGCTACGGGCCGCTTTTTCCATTCTTCGTACTCCGACCGCCAGGGGCTGCTGATCCAAACGCAGGCGGCCGCCATCCCCGCGCAGAGAATCGCGATCGTGCCGCACCATCCCGTCGTCACACTACTCAAACGGTCGAGCCCCAACGGGCGGTTTTCGACTGCCGTGGTGACGCAGAGCGCGAAGCCCAGCGCGTGGACGCCGGCGGTCAAGCCGAAGACCAGCGCTCCGAGCCACACCGTGCTCCAGTCGGGCAGCGACACGACCCACAGTACATATAAGAGCTCCAAAGCTGCCAACAGCAGCACGATCCAGGCCCAACCCGGCACCGCTCTTAGGCCCAAATGTTGCAGCGCTGGTGCCGCGACGACGATCGTCAGCACGGCTTGCACCATCGCCAGCACATAGACGATCCGCACGTTCTCGGCCGGCAGACGATAGATCGTATCGCTGCGCGTTTGCAGCGGCTTGGTAGAAAACTCGACTGACGCGGGGCGGTCTGCGTCCGCAGATGCACCTCCTGGTTTTGCAACCGGTGGCGGCGGCTCGGAGGCAGATAATTCAACCGGCGGCGGCTCAGCCGCCGGTGCGTTGAAACTTCGGGGCGGCCGCGGCTCGGACGGTGGCGCCGGCGTAGGATCTACGGGCGGTGGCGCCGCAAAACTCTCTGGCGGCCGCGGTTCATCCGATTCTGAGGATGCCGGCGGTGTGAAGCTCTGCGGCGGTCGCGGCTCATCGAGGGGCGCGGTGTCGGACGCTTCCGCCGGATCCGGCCGCGCGAAGTCAGCGGGCGACAGGGGCTCCGCTATCGAGTCGCCGGTCGACGAGTCGTCGCTCGTTGGGGTTTCACCCTCTGGCTTGCCAGAGCCTGCGTCCAACGAACGGTCGCCCACAACCAATCCTCGTGTTCCCGGAAGATTTCCACCGCAAGGACGGCCTCACATCCCCCTAGCGCCCAGTCTGCGACGCTGGCCCAGCAGGGTCAAGCCGCGTAGCTGAGCCCATAACGTCCCCAATAGGACATCGTCGTCAGGCGGTCGGTTTATTCCGAGGCGTAGATCCGCGTGCTCTCTTCTTTGGTGACCGGCTCTTGCATGTCGTCGGTCATCAACTGCACGCGCAGACGGCTGTCGCCGGGCTGTACGGCCTGCACGCGCACGCGGTAAGTGGTGTCGGCACGCGGGGCCAGTTGTGGCAACGGTTCGAACACCACGCGTTGCTGTCCGGCTGCCCCTTCGACGTTGTGCCGGGTGGGCCCCTCAGCCGCGAGCAACTGCATCTGCGGTGGCACCAACGCCGCCAACTGCACGTTGGTGGCGCCCTTGGAGCCTTGATTCACGACACGAATCTCGTAAGTCGTCTCACCACCGGTTTCGACCGGATCTTCGACGTCGGCCACCTGGAAGTGAATGGCCGCCACACCCTCGATCAACACCTCGTGACTCGATGCGTGCGACAGCCCCTCGGCCGACTTGCCTTCGACACGCAGCGCTTGCGCTCCCGCGTCGACGGCCAGGGCCCGCACCGTCACGTTCCCACCTTGGCCGGCCGGCAACTCTTCGAGCAGCCAATAGACGCCGCCGGTCTCGGGGTCGTACTCGCCATAGTTGTCGGCCTCGACAAACTCCAAACCGGCGGGCAGGTATGCGACCAACTCCACGTCGCGCGCGGCGGCCGTACCGGGATTGTTCACCGATACGGTATATCTGGCTTCCTTCTCTAGGTAGCGTCGGCGCGGTCCATCGATGGCCACTTCCAACGCGGGTGCAACGATCTCGGCCTCCCACACCGCCTCGGCTTGCACATCCCCTTCGCCCTGCGCGGTAATCACCTGCTGCACGAGGCCGGCTTGTGCAGCACCGACGGTCAGTTGCAATTGGTGGCTTTCTTCAGGAGCCAGCGAGCCGATCTCGTATTCCAGCGCCGAACCCGCCGCGTGCGAGATCGTCGGCGGCAGATTGCTGGCCAGAAAAACACCGGTGGCTGTGCCGGTGCCGACGTTGGTCACGTCGATATTGAGCGTCACTTCATCTTTGACGTGTGCGGCGTCGGGACCGCTCACTGCGAGAACCAGCCGCGGCCGCGTCGCCACTGTCCGCGCAGAAGCCGCGGCCGCGAACGACACCAACGCCACACTGCCGATTTCGCCCTCAGCGATTGGCAACAGCTCAACGCTCACCCGCCGTTCTTCGCCCGGCTGCAGTGTGGCCAGCGCCCAGATCAACTCGCCGCCGGCTCCGCGCGACGCGCGCGGTTCGGTACCCAACAGTTGTGCGCCGCGCGGCACTTCGTCGCGCAGCTCCACTTCTTCCACGGCAATCTGCCCTGAGTTACTGACTACGATCTCGAACACCGCCGGCTTGCCGACCTGAACCTCCGCGGGCGCGATCTTCTCGACGCTGACGGCCGGAATCTGGGCGCCCTCGATCTCTTCCGGACCCGGCACACCGGTCCCCTCGCCGGTCTCGATCAACCCGGCATCGCCAAGCGGACTCACGGGCGTGCCGACCGCTGGCTGCGTTGGCGCGAGTGCCGTCGCGGCGGGCGGAAAATCATTGGCCGCTGGTAGGCCCGCAGGCGTTGGCATCATTTCAGCCGGTGCCGCAACGGGCAGTTCGCCAGGAGCCGGGAAGCCATTCGACGCGGGCGGTGGCGACTCAAATCCCGCTGGCTGCGACGCCGGAATTGGTTCGCCAGGAAAGCTTGCCGGCGGCACGCTGCCGTCAGCGGACTGCGGCTGACTGCCTTCGGGAGCATGCGCAGACGCTTGAGGCGCGCCGACCGGTGGCTGTTCCGCCGCCGCCATGGTTCCCGGCAGATACTCCTGCGCATCGCCGGCACCTGCCAGCGCTTCTTCGGCAGTCGGGAAACTATCGTTCGCCGGGACGCTCTCACTTCGGAATGGGTTCGGAGCCGTCGCGGGCGCAACTTCACCCGTGGTTGCGGCAGGTGGCCGTATGGCTTCCGCCTCATAAGCGACGGGCTCGACGCGCAAGGTCGCCGCTTCATCGACGCGCGTCGCCGCCGGCGCGACTTCGGTTGCCGGCGGCGCCTCGGTGGCAATCGGCTCCAGCGAGGCTTCGTTGGCGACATTTGCCGGTGCATTGGCCGGCGGGTCAGGCTGACGAAAGGCCCGTTGCGCTTGGGCGATGGTCAGGAATCCCACCGTCACCACGGTCGCCAGAATCGAAACTCGGATTACGATGCGCTTCATGGGTCGCCCTGCAAGACAAGCTCGACGAGCGCGCCACGCCGGCCACACAAGCCATACGCGGTCACGAAGTATTCACAGACGCGCAGAACTGCGCACAACCTGACGGGGTGAAAATCCAGTAATCTGCCGGGCGGCTTCAGTACCAAAATCCGCCAGCAGCCAAAACCCCAGTCCATGAAGACGCAGTCCATGAAAACGCAGTCAGCGGAAACGCCAGCTCAACCGCTGCCAGCCAGCAGCGACACGAAATCAACTCCTGAGCCGCCAGCCATCTGCCCAACACCCCAACCCTGAGCCGGGGGCGTCAGCCCCCGGGTTGGCCAGCAAACCGAGCCGCGCTCCACCTTCACCCCGGCGGCACCACTATCTGCCTGTCTACAGCACGCGCACCGCTATCAATCCATCTCAATCGACGGCCCGCGCCAGGTGACCAACGGAAACTCCTGCCGTAAGACGTACTCTATCGCTTGTTCCACCGCAGCGAGATCACGCAGCGGCCTCGCGGAACCGGACCTCGTCCACCAACCGCGGCCAACGGGCTTCGGCCACTGGCCGTTCAACGCACGACTGCCGTAGCCCTTCAAGTCGCCGAGGATCCGCACGCCGGGCACGTCGTCCGCTGCGGCAACCACGGCGTGGAAATGATTGCCCATCACCGCCACTGCAAGCAGTGCCCAACACCGCAGCTGCGCTGTTTCGCGGAACTGATTCAGCAGCACTTTGGCCTGCGCCTTGGTCAGCTTGATGGGGTCAGATTTGAGCGCCGCCCGCGAGGCACGAGCTAGAGGCGGAAGGTCTGCGTCGTAGGGTTCGCCGAACGCATTGTTCTTTTCCGGACGGCCAGATCCATCGCGAATGCGACCGACGAAGCCGCGCGGATCACCCAGTAACCAAGTACCATAGGCCGTCGACGTGACCAGCCATGCTCGCATCGCAGCATCGTAGCAGGCTGGGCGAGGCTGCTCGCAATGCGTGCCAATCCGGGGGCTGACGCCCCCCGGCTCAGGTTGGGTGGCGTTGGGCTCATTCTGGCGACCCATGAGCTGATCGTGGCAGGCGCCCTGATCTGAGCCGGGGGCCGTCAGCCCCCGGATCGGTCAGCACACCAAGCCGCGCTCCACCTTCACGACGGCTCAATCGGCGCTCGATGCCGGCTGTAGGCCGGGGAGCCACTGCTGTCGTGCTGGGCGGTGGCAGTCGCGGTGGCGATAGCTTTCGGCCAGGTGCATCATGACTTCCAGCACCATCAGATCAGCGCGGGTCATCACGTGCCGTGCGCTGCGGCTACCGAGCCCGGCGACGAGCTCTTCCAGCACGCCCAGATGCATCGACATCGCCTGATCGGCCGAGATGCCGACGGCCGCCAGCATCTGCGCGAGCGAAGCCATCTCTTCGACGAGATTGCCGGCTCCCATGATGACGTAGGCCCGCAACAGCTCGCGGTAGTGGCCCACCAACTGCGCAGGCAAGGCCGACCAGGGCGGCTCGCTGACTGTCGCAGCTTCGCGTGACGCGGCGACGCCCACTTCGACCGGTTGCTCGTCGCTGCGCGCTTTGAGACGTTCCAGATCGCCCAACAGCGCGTGCTGTTGCGAGAGCAATCGCTCCGCTTCGCGGCGCTCAGCTTCCAACCGGTTGCGATCGGCTTGCTGCAGTCGGCGCGTCTCCCGCACGAGCTCCTGATGCTCGATCACGCGGCCCACACACCAGATCAGCGCTCGCGTGGTGGCCGAATGCACACACACGTAGGCGTCGGCACCGACTTCGTAAGCCAGTACGCCCAGTTCCTGCTCGCTGGCCTCGCCCAGCACGACGATTGGCTCTTCGGCACCGCCACCGCGCAGCGCTTCGACCAGCTCCAAGGCGTCGAGACCGCCCGCATCGTGGCTCAGCAGCACGACGTCGTAGACTTCTTCGCGCAAGCGGGCCACGCCCTCGCTGGCGCCAACGACCTCTTCCAACACGATCTTCGACGCGCGGTCGGAAGCCAACGCCCGGGCCAGCCATCGGCCCGTCCTCTGCCGGCCGACGATCAACAGTGCGCGCACCCGTTGTGGCAACTTGCCCCAAGGACACCGCGCCGCCGAGGTGCCTTCGCCCGCCTCGCCGCAGGGTGCCGCCAGATCGTGTTCGACCGCCGTGCTCATCCCTGAGCAGCGCTCCGCCGTATGAGTCACAAGAAAGGGCGGCGTACTCTAGTCGCCGGTCACAGCAGGGTCAATCGCGGCATCAACTGGACTTGCGACGCCCGCTAGCGGCCCTAGAATGCGCGATCGCCCCGGCCACCTGTGCTGTCACCACGGCGCGGTCGGTCTTCCCGTTTGCTGGCGACCCGGAGAGAGACTGCGGTGCGCATCGCCTACCTCGATTGCTCCAGCGGCATCAGCGGCGATATGACGCTCGCCGCTTTGATCGACGCCGGCGTGCCTATCGAACCCATCAACGAGGGACTCGCTTCACTGGGACTACCAGGACTCAAGCTGGCAACCAGTGAGGTGAAGAAGAAGGGCTTTCGCGCGCTGCAGGTCGTCGTCGAGCACGAACCGGAACACAAACACCGGCATCTGCATCACATCGAAGAAATGATCGCCGGCAGCTCGCTCACCGAGCACCAGCGCGACTTGGCGCGGCGGATCTTCGGCAAGCTGGCCGCGGCCGAAGCCAAGGTACACGGCACCACGCTGGAAAAGGTTCATTTTCACGAAGTCGGAGCGGCCGACTCCATCGGCGATATCGTCGGCGCCGCCATCGGCTGGGATCTGCTCGGCGTCGATCGCATCATCGCTTCACCCATCCCGACGGGCACCGGCCACGTCACGATTGCCCACGGTCGCTGCTCCGTGCCGGCGCCCGCCACCGCCGAGTTGCTCAAAGGCATTCCGCTGGTCGACCTGAACATCGACGCCGAGCTCACGACTCCCACCGGCGCGGCCATCGTCGCCACGCTCGTCAATTCCTTTGGCCCGCTGCCTGCCATGACGATTGAGCACATCGGCTGGGGCGCGGGACAAAAGGACCTCGACGAACAAGCCAACGTCCTGCGGCTGCTGGTGGGGCAAGCCGCAGCCGGCGCCGCGCCCGCCGCCGCCGATCAGGTTTGGGTTTTGGAAACCAATCTCGACGACACCACGGGCGAGACGATCGGCTATTGCGTCGAACGGCTGCTCGAAGCCGGCGCGCTCGACGTTTACACCACGCCCATCCAAATGAAGAAGCAGCGGCCCGCCGTGGTGCTCACCGTCCTCTGCGAAGCGGCCGATCTCGACACAATGGAGACGATTCTCTTTCGCGAAACCACCACCTTCGGCGTGCGGCGGTGGAGCGCCGCACGACGCAAGCTCGAGCGCCAATCGCACCGCGTCGAAACGCCCTGGGGATCGGTGGAAGGCAAGCTCGGCTGGCTGGCCGGCGCGGCGCCGTCCTTCACGCCCGAGTACGACTCGTGCGCCGCAGCAGCGCGGGCACACAACGTCCCGCTGCGCGAAGTCTACGCCGCCGCACGGAAAGCGTTCGACCTGGAACAATCCGACGACTAGATAAACAGATTCCGCGCTCGGCTGCGTAGCGCGATCCGACTGTGGGAAGGAGCCCCGCGGATGATTCTCTTCGCCGAATCCGGCAGCGGTTCGCTGACCGCCGTCCTCGCGTTAATCGTTGCCAGTGCGCTGTTGTTCTGGCGGGCGCACCGTCGCATCGGTCCCCGCCAGCGTGGCACGCAGCTCCCGTCCTTCAAACCGCGTCAGCACCACGAAGAAGCACCACGCAATCACGGCACGCTCGCTTTCGACGCGCCTGATTCGCTGGCCCGCTGGGAAGTGCAGATGCACGAGACCGCCCGCGAGCTCTCCGCGCGGATCGACAACAAACTACAAGCGCTCAACCACCTGATCGACCTCGCCGATACCGCCAGCGCCCGACTCGAATCGCTCGTCGACCGCGCAACAACGCCTTCAGCCACAGCAACGCCCGGCGAGACGACCTCGCACCACCCAACCCTGGGCCGGGGGCTTCAGCCTCCGGATAAACCCGACCCCAGCGACGCAACTTCGCACCTATCGACCAAGCCCAGCGAAACCATCTACGCCCTGGCCGATAGCGGCCAGTCGCCCCCCGACATCGCCGGCCAAGTGAACCTCCCCCTCCAAGAAGTCCAACTCATCCTCAGCCTGCGGCAGCCGAGCTGAGCCGGGGGAACGCCGTGCCGGCGTGCTGGCTCGCCGTGGCGAGAGACGCCATCGACTTCGCTAACCGGTTGCTGGCGGTTCGTCGGGCGATTGTTCGTCGGGCGTCGGTGCACCTTCGATGTTCAGGCCAAGCGCCTCAGCCCTCCGCGCCCATTGGCGGCGCGCATGATGTCGCAAATCGGCAACCGCGTCGGCTTCGTCGACGATCTCCGCGCCGAGCAGCGTTTCCAGCACGTCTTCCAAGGTGACGAGGCCGTCGGTGCCGCCGTACTCGTCGACCACCAGCGCAATGTGCTGACGGTCGTTGAGCAACTCGTCGAAGACTTGAGAGAGCGTGGCTGTCACGGGCACTCTCTTCAGAGGACGTTTCAGATCGAGCAGCTTTGTCGACGGCTTGTCTTGAGCCTGTTGGAGCAAGATGTCTGCCTTCAACACAAACCCTGTGATGTGGTCCAGCCGTCCGTCGTAGATCGGGATTCGCGAGACGGGCAACTCCGAGCGTTCTGCCAACACGTCGCCGACCATCCTGTCCTGCGAGAAGGCAAGGATCACGGTCCGCGGCGTCATCACGTCTTCGGCCGTTAGCGATCGCAGCCGGAATAGATTCTTCAGGATTCGCGACTCGCCCTGGGCAAGCTGCCCTCCTTCAACGCTCAGCTCGGCCATCGCCACGACTTCCTCGCGCGTCACCACCACATGCTCCTTGTGGGCAATGAGCCGCGTCAGCAACTCCGACATCCACACCAGCGGAAGAAGCAGCCAGATCAGCCATCGCACAAGTCGGGCAATCCAGGGCGCCAGTGACCGCCAATAGACCGCGCCGACCGTCTTAGGGATGATCTCGGAGAGGACGAGGATCAAGAGCGTCATCGCCGCCGATGCCCAGCCCACCGCCTGATGTCCCCAAATGCCCGCCGCTTGAGCTCCCACGCCTGCTGCTCCAACCGTATGTGCGATGGTGTTCAAGCTGAGAATGGCCGCCAGCGGCCGATCGATATTCGCCTTCAACGCTTCTAACGAGCGCGCGGCGCGCGGGCGCTTTTCCGAGAGCGTGGCGATGTAGGAAGGCGACACGCTCAGCAGAACGGCTTCCGCAATCGAGCAAAAGAACGAGAAGCCAATCGCCACCAGTGCAAAAAACACCAACCCGGTAACGCTGCCCGCACCCGACGTCGTCAGATCGGGCGCCGGACCCGCAGCCAATAACTCCACCATTCGCTTCATCCCAACTATGAGAACGCGATTCCAAGAACACTTTGTCGATACTCACGATCTGCGTGGCAGGCTGATCGCAGCAGATTGCTCGTCGCCCGTGACGACGGACGACGATCGAATGCGGCCCTCCCCACAACGCCCCGCGCGGCGACCGACCACTGTCATAGATCGTCAACGACGGTCTGCGGACACAGCGCGGTACGCGGCATTGTACCGCCGCCAGTGCGTGCAAAACTCACACGAGTCGAGGGAGGGGGCGAGCGCGGTGCACGACCTCACTGGTGCAGCTTAACATGACGCAACCAGTACACCGTCGCGACGACGTCCAGCGACCGGCTTGAAACGCTCCAGTATCCAATTTGAAAAAGAGCCACCCTGCCGCTAACAATGAAGACAGTTGGATGTTGCTAGTGCGACACGTGCGCCGGGTGGCTGACGCGAGCCATCGGCCTCGGGTGTGCTAGCGGCTGGCGGCCGCAG
>CALKYM010000165.1 GCA_938003525.1 uncultured Planctomycetales bacterium
GACCCGATGGACATGCGCGGCCCGGCGACCCGCGAGTTCGATCGGGTGATCCTCTACCGCTTTGCGACGGACAAGGAGCCCACGCGCCGCACCGTGTTCTGCGAGGGCCTGTCGGCCGTGTTCGGTCTCATCTGGCACGAGGGAGCGCTGTACGTCATGCACGCGCCGCACTACTCGGTGTTTCGCGATACCGACGGCGACGGCGTGGCCGACGAGCGCGAGGATTTGGCCGAAGGCTTCGGCCCCCCGGCGGGCATCTACGGCTTCAACGACCACATCGTTTCGGGCATACAGCTCGGACTCGATGGCCGCGTCTACGTCTCCGTGGGCGACAAAGGAATCCAACGCGCCACCGGTTCCGACGGCAGCGCGATCACGCTCGAGGGAGGCGGCATCGTTCGCATGCGGCTCGACGGCACCGAGCTGGAAGTCGTGTCCTCGGGGACGCGCAACCATCTCGATGTCGCGCTTGACTCGCTCGACAACATGTTCACCTACGACAATACGGACGACGGGCTCGGCTGGTGGACGCGGTTCACGCACCACATGCCCACCGGCTACTACGGCTATCCCTACGACTACCACGACCACCCGCAGCGGCATTTGCCCCGCATCAGCGAACACGGCGGCGGCTCGCCGTGCGGCGGCGCCTGTTACCGCGATGCCGCCTGGCCCGCCGAGTATCGCGACAACGTCTTCTTTGCCGAGTGGGGCAAGGGACGCGTGCAGCGATTCACGCTCACGCGAAACGGAGCGACGTTCGATGCTGCGATCAGCGACTTCATGACTCCCGACGGCTCGGGCGAGTTCCGGCCCGTCGATCTTTGCTTCAGCCCCGATGGGCGCCACATGTACGTGGCCGATTGGAACTTCGGTGGTTGGGTCCAACCGACGATCTGCGGCCGCGTGTACCGAGTGACTTACGTCGGCGAAGATGTCGAACCGGAACCGGCGCGGGCGCAAAACGCAGACCCGATCGAACGACAACTTGCCGCGCTCGAACATCCTGCGCACAGTGAGCGCGTGCGGGCGCAGTATCGACTGGCCCAGATGGGACGAGCAGCGGTCGAGCCGCTGGAGAAGTTTCTCATTGGCGACGCTCCCCCGATCGCAAAGATCCACGCCATCTGGGCGCAGCATGAAATTGCCGAGCGAAACGAAACGCGCGATCCGCTCGGGGCGTGGACGGAAGTCCTGGAAATTGATGAATCGCCCGATGTGCGCGCGCAGGCTGCCCGGGCACTCGGGCTGTGGGCGCACGACGGTGCGGTAGAAAACCTGATCGGTGCGCTCGACGATCCAGACCCGACTGTGCGGATGTACGCCGCGGTGGGATTGGGGCGGATCGGCCACTCGATGGCTTGCGAGCGGCTGTGGCAGGCGCTGGGTGACGAGGACCGCTTCGCGCAGTTTGCCGCTATTCAGGCCTTGCGGGCGATCGGCGATTGGTCGCTCGCGCCCGAATACCTCGATGCAGAGTCTGCGGAGGTCCGTCAGGCGGCGGCGGTGGTGATGACGGGCCTGTACGACGTGCACGCGGTCGAGGCGCTGGCGGCGGTTGCACACTCCGCCGAGCACGTCGATGCTCGCAGCGCCGCCCTCGCGTCGTTGGCCGAAGTTTACCGTCGCGCGGATCCGTATCGATCGGGTTGGTGGGGGACGCAGCCGGCGCGGAGCGACCCGCAGCGGCCGAAGAAGCACGCCTGGGAAGGGAGCGACGTCGTCGCCACTGCGATCCAGGAGGCGCTCGCGCAGTCGGAAGCGAACGTGCGCCGCGCGGCCATCGCCGCCGTCCAGACTCTTCAACTGGAAGGAGCCAGCCAGGAACTGCGCAGACTAGTGGTAGAAGACTCGGACGCTCAGGTGCGCATGGACGGGATGGTGGCACTCGCGGCTCTGCGTGATCGCCAGTCGGTGCCTGTGCTCGCTGAAATCGCCTCTGCGCACAAGCAACAAGCCGCGCTCCGCACGGCGGCCGTGCGGGCGATTGTCGCCATCGGATCAGAGGAGGCGGTTGCGGTGCTCGTCGAAGTGATCGAAGACGACAGCAGCGCCGCCGAACTGTTGGTGCTCGCGCTGAACGCGCTGGCGGACCTGGGAGATCGAAACACACTTGCTGCGATCGGCAATCATCTGCAGTCCGCCTCCGTGCCTGTCCGCACGGCTGCCGTCGATGCGTATGGCCGGCTGGCTCGCCAGGACGGGCTCGATGAGTTGCTCGCGGCGCTGGCCGACGGCGATGTGCTGGTTCGCCGCGCGTCGTTGCGTGTGCTCGAGATGCTCAACGCGCCCGCTGCTGTTCCGGCGATGATGGCGGCGGCAGATGATCCTGAAGTGGAGTACGAGGCTTTGCTCGCGCTGGCGGCAACGCCCGATGCACGCGCCCTGGCCGCCTATCTGCGTGGACTGGTACACGCCAACGCGGCGCTACGCGACAAGTGCCGCGCCGCTCTGGTGCAGCTTCGCGATGCGGTCGGCCCGGAGATTCTCGCGCTCTACAGCCGCAACGAATTACCCGACGCCGTACTCGGCGAGCTGGCGCAGGTTTACTCGGCGCCCACGGCGATCACGCGCTGGCAAATGCTGGGCAGTTGGCCGGCTGCCGAGTCCCCGCCCGACGTCGATCGCACGCAGGCCCCGCAGTCGGACGCGGCGGTTTCGCTGGGCGCCGCGACGCTCTCGTGGCAGGCGATCGAAACCGACGACGCCAACGGCGGCGTGACGCTCAACGGCCGCTTCGATCCTGACACGAGTTGCCGCGCGCTGGCCTACGCGCCGCTTGAATCGGAAGCGGCCGGCGCGGCGCGGCTGCTAATTGGCAGCGACGATCAGTGCACCGTGTGGCTCAACGGAACCGAGGTGTACCGCTTTGAAGGCAGTCGCGGCTGGGCTCCCGATCAGGCCGACGTGGAGGTCGAACTCGGCGAGGGCACCAATCATCTCTGGCTGGAAGTCGGCAACGATGGTGGGCCCTGGATGTTCAGCGTGCAGCGGGTCCAGCTCGAACCGCGTTACGCGGTGCTGGGCCAACAGGTACCGCCGCGATTGAACTTGGCGGCCTATGCAGAACATGCGGTGAACCATCCCGGCGATGCGGCGCGGGGCGAAAAGCTCTTTCGCGATGTGCAGGGCATTGGCTGCATCAAATGCCATGGTGTGGGGGGCGGCCAACCGAAAGCCGGACCCGATCTGTTGGGCGTCGGCGTCAAGTATCCGCAGGCCGAACTGATTCGCTCGGTGCTGGAGCCGTCGAGCCGAATTCTCAGCGGCTACGAGCTGACGACGGTCATCACATCCGAGGGCCGCGTCGTGCAGGGCGTCGTCAAGAGTCGTAACGAGGCCGGCGTCGAACTGTTCGACGTCGAAGGTCGGGCGATGACCATCGTCGCCGAGGATATCGACGAGATCGAAACCGGCAGTCTGTCGATGATGCCGAACGGACTGAAGGACGGCATGTCGCTCGACGACTTCGCCGACATCATCGCCTACCTCCAGAGCCTGCGCGATCCGCCTCCCGCCGACGTCAAGTGAGCATCCACACGAACCAGAACAGACCGATGGCCACCGTGCCGACCACGATGCCCAGCAGCGTGCGTCCGATCAGTGCGCCGGTGGCGACGAACGGCAGAATCATCATGGCCCAGGTGAGAGCCTCTTCGTACTCGAGCGGCGTCCGCTGGCGATGGGCCCTCGTGATGGCCGTGTAGATACTGAAGCACACGGCCAGCCAGAAGGTGGCCGCCAGAATGCCGCGCAGGTGAATCCGAGGCCGCGCCGTGCGGCGATGCTGCCGAGATGTTCGCATGCCAGCTATGGTAGGCCCTCGGCGCCCGGCGCAGAACTGCCGGCCGACCCACGCCGCCTGGCGAGTGGACTAAACTAAAGCGCATTCGTCGCGGCTTCCTGATCAATTCCCGAACACGTAGTTGCTGACCAACGCCATGAGCACCATTCGCCGTAGCTTCTCCTCAGCCTCCGTTGTGGCCTCGCTCATCTTGCTGATAACGGCAGCCGCCGCACCATCACGCGCTGTCGCACAACTCGCTTATCTCGAAGGGCACACCGACCCCATCTACGCGGTGGCCTATTCGCCCGACGGGCGCTATTTGATCAGCGGCAGCTTTGACAAGACGGTCAAGATCTGGGATCGGGCGACGGGCGTTGTGGCGCGCACGCTCGACGATCACCAGAATCTGGTGCTAGCTGTTGCCGTCTCGCCTGATGGGCGTCAACTGGCGACCGCCGGACTGGACCCGACGGTGCTTGTGTACGACATGCCGCAGACGGAAGCGCTGGCAGCCCGCGAAGATTTCGAAGGCACCGTCTCGTCGATTGCGCTCTCCAGTGACGGCAAACGTTTGGTGACGGGCGATCGTTCCCGCGTGGTGCGCATTTGGGACACCGAAGCGCAAAGCGACTTAGCGACACTCGCGGGCGCGACCGACGATGTGATTTCCGTGGGAATCTCCCCGGACGCGGCGCTGGTGATCGGCGCCTCGTCCGATGGGACGATTCGTGGCTGGAACGCCGAGGGCGCACTTACGGCGACGTTGGGAACGGGAACACCGCTGCGTGGCGTGGCTCTGCGACCCGACGCGCAAGCCATTGCGGCTGTCGACAGTCACGGCATGCTCACGCTCTATCGCTGGCCGCCGCCTGCGCCACAGGTAGTGACGACTGAGGGAGCGTTGCGCGACTTGGTGGTCGAGCCGGGCGGGAACTGGTTTGCAACCGTGTCTGAACCGGGTCACGTGTGCTGGTATCAAACGTCCGATGGGGCCCAGCAGCGTGAAGTCGCGCTCAATGGCCGATTGCAGTGCGCAGCGATTTCGCCGGACGCGGCCCAACTGGCCGTCGGTGCCGAAGATGGGAGCCTACACCTGTTGGCCGCCGGCGACGGTGCCACGTTGGGCAGTGCCCCACTGAGTACGGCGGCGATCAACGACGTCGCGTTCCATCCGGCTGGCGGCGAACTGACAACGGCCGCCGAAGACGGTGCGCTGGTTCGCTGGACGCTGCCGCTGGCGACGCCCAGTTCGTTAGCGCTCGAAGGTGGAGCTGCGCGGGCGGTGGCCCGTTCGGCCGATGGTGCGCGCCTGGCAGTCGCCACCGAGCAAGGTGGCGCGGTGGTGCTCTCGGCCGATCTGCAGATCACGCATCGCGCGAACACGGCCGGTGTCGCGGTGATCGCCTGCGACTTTTCGGCCGATGGCAATCGGCTCTTCACGGCTGCTGCCGACGGGCGAATTCGCATTCACAACCTGGAGACCGGCGGCGTCCTGGCCATCGAAGGGCAGGGCGGTGATCTCAGCGCGCTGGCCGCCGCGGGAGAGAATGTGATTGCCGCCGGCGATGCAGCGGGCCGGGTGAAGCTGTGGGGCACGGGCGATGGATCGATGGTGCGCGAGATGGGTGCCCACGAGGGTTCCGTCGCGCGAGTCATCTATCGCGGCGAGGCGGGGGAACTGATCACGGCCGGCGACCAACGTATTCGCATTTGGAAGATTGAAGACGGCAGCGAGATTCGCACAATCGACAATACGGTGGCCATCACATCGGCCGCACTTTCGCCCGATGGCAATCTGCTGGCCGCCGGCGGCGCGGACGGCCAGGTTCGGCTGTTCAACGTTGCGGATGGAGAGAATACGGCGACGCTCGAATCGCACACGGGCCCCGTTGCCGATGTGCGCTTTGCGCCCGACGGGGCAACGCTCGTCTCTGCCGGCAGCGACAAGACGCTCAAGCAGTGGGACGTCGCCCAGTCGCGCGTTATGTTTCGACACACCTTGCCCGAGCTTGCCGCCGGCGTTGCGTTGTCGGCCGAGGGTGCGCTGGTGGCCGCTGCATCCGACGGCGCGCTCTATCGCATCCCGCGTCCCGCCGGCAAGCCGCTGGCGGGACACGAAGGGCGGGTGACGTCGGTGGCGTACAGTCCCGATGGCGGGCTGGTTGCGGCCGGTGGGGCCGACCGCCGCGTGCACCTGTGGGAGACCGCAAGCGGTTCGCACGTTCGCGAGCTGCGCGGTGCGGTCGATCAAGTGCTCTCAGTCGCCATCAGCCCCGACGGGCAATTCGCCGCCGCTGGCAGCAAAGATGGCTACGCCCGGGTGTGGCGGCTGGATAGCGGCGTGATGATCGGCAACTGGCCGGCCCGCTCGCCGGTACGCGACGTGGCGTTCTCGGCCGACTCCAAGCGGCTGCTGTTCGGCGGCGACGACCAGCGAGCACACGTGATCGATCTCGATCGGGCGAAGGTGATCGAACAGCTACTCGGGCACGACGGAGCCCTGCACGCGGTCGCGTATCTCTCCGATGGGCGGATGTTGACGGCTGCGGCCGATCAGTCGTGGCGGTTGTGGACGACGTCGCGGATCGCGGCTGCGCTGGCCCATCGTCGCGGGGCGCAGGCGATCGCCTTTGGAGCGGGCGGAGCTCAGTTGTTCACCGCCGGGGAAGATCATCTCGTCAAGCAGTGGGATCCGGCCAATCTCACCGTCGCGCGCGAGTACACCGGAGCCTTGGCCGGTTTGCGTGACCTGGCATTGCAGGAACCGGGAACGAT
>CALKYM010000166.1 GCA_938003525.1 uncultured Planctomycetales bacterium
TCGCCGTACTCGATCTGTGGCGCTTCGCGTGCACGGACGGCGACATAGAGAAACTCGGCGTCGTAAGCCAGGCGAACTTCGGCGGGCCATTTGGCGTCGTCGCCGGTCGGGCTTTTCAGGGCAACTGCGCGGGCCGCCTGCCAGACGGCGTCATCAAGCTTCCCATCGAGGAACGGACGCTCCGGCGCGGTGTGAACTTCCCAGACCTCCTTGGAGGGCAAGGTCTGCGGTTCGGCCAGCCAGCGCTCGGCGTCGGCGCAGCTCCACCAGGCGTCGCGCGGCCGGCTGCGGCGGATGGCCATGTACGAGCGCTCGGCTTGCCGGGGATAACCCTGCCTGCGCGAGACGCTCGCCAACGGAAATTGCACGCCGGGCTCCTGGAACAACGCCGCGTCGACGGCCGCCAGTTGTTTGCCCCAGGCGCTGGCACGTGCCCAGCGCTCGTCGGGCGAAGCGCCGAACGTCGGCAAAGCGTGCAGTGGCTCGAGCCGGGCGAGTTGCCCGTCAGACGGTTCAGCCGCTGCGGACGCAGGCGTGATTTGCCGTAACGTCTCGTTGGCAGCCAGGCCTTGACCGGCGCGAGCCGCATACGGTGCCGAGCGCGCTGCGCGGTGCGCGGCTTCGCCGCTCGCCCAGTATTGCACCAGCCACACCCGGCCTTGCGCGGCCAGCGGATGCTGCGGGGATCGCTCGACCAGCAGCTCGCGAACTTCGGCGGCCAGCGTCCACTGCCCGGCGTGGAAGTAGGCTTCTGCCAAGCGGTCGAGAATCTCGGCCGCGGCGTCGTCATCGAGTTCGGCCACCATCTGCCGGATATGCGCCATCCACCGTGGCGCGTCTTCCGGATGCTCGGCCAATCGCGCCAGCAGACTCGTCAGGTTGCGATGCAACTGCGCCGCCTGACGTTGTGGTTCGGTTTGCTGAACACGTTCGGCCAGGCGCCGCCGCGCCTCGCCACCGGGGGGCAAAACGATGCCGGCAAAGAAGTCATCCGCGCCGCTACTCTGCGGAAGACGATTCACCACCAGTTGCCAATGCGCGACGGGCCTGGCTGCTTGCGGCGACTGGCCGGCGATCCGCCGGGCGACATCGGCCACCGCGCCCAGCGATCTTCCCCAACGCGCACCCCACTCGTGCGTCATCTGCGCGACGCCGTCCGGGGTTTGGGCGCCGATCGCTGCGAAGACCTTTTGCACGTTCCAAGGCGAAAGTCCCTGATGGGTGAGCTGCTCCGGATAGCGCGTCGGATCGCCCGCCGCCTCGACGGCGCGGAGCACCTGTTGTCCGACCAGATGCGCGACGGCCTCCTGTTCGTCGACGGCGGGTCCGTGTGTGAGGAGTACGTCGGGCCGCCAGGTGCGAATCTGCCGCACGAGTTCTTCTTCGCAGCGGGCGAGACTCTGGCCGTCGTTGGCGCGGTCCCAGGCGTCGATCAGCGGCTCGGCCGCCAGTTCGACTCCCGGCTCGCGGAGCGGAAAACGCCAAGCCGCGCTGCCATGACTGGCGCCGACGGTCACGCCGGCTTCGTGCACAAGGGCCGCCAGCGAGTCGTTGGGCAGCTCGCCACCGCTGGCCGCGCGACGATTCAACAGGTGGACCGCACCCAGGTAACCTTCATCGCCACACAAGCGGGCCAACGTTTCCCACGGCACATCGTCAGCTTCGCTGAAGACGCCCAATAGCGCCACGCGCGTTCCGCCGGTGCGCTGGCGGTGCCATGTGACTCCGCCGTCGCGCGTAGCGAGAATTGTGCCCAGCGCGCCGACGGCGAAACCGTGCTGCGCGTCGGCGAAGTGCAAACTCGAAATGGGCAGGCTCTGCCCGGTATCGAAGACGTCCCAGCTTTGGCCGCCGTCGCCGGAATGCAGAATCCGCGAGCCGGGCGAGCCGGCCATCCAAACCTGACGCTGCCAGACGGCCACGGCCGACCAGTCGAAGCCGCGGCGGACTTCAATCGGCAAGGGGCCCGGCGGAAGCTGCCAGGATGTGCCGACGTCGGAGCTCGTGAACAACAGACCGCCTTCGCCGACCAGCCAACCCGGCGCGTCGGCGGGCAAGCGCATCGCCCGCGGCGAGCGGAGTCCGACATTCGGACTGGCGGCGGCTTCGATCTCACGGCGGCGAATGGCGGCCAGCACCCCAGAACTGCCGGCCAACGCGCCGAGTCCGGGTCGCGCGAAGTCGCCCGCCTGCCAGCGGCCCTCGACGACGGCTGGCAGCGGCGTCCAACTGCGTCCGCCATCTTCGGTGATGAATACGCCGGCCGGGTAGAGGGCCGACGGCGCGGCCAGCATGTAGCCGCTCCGGGCGGCATGAAAGCGGATCTTCAACAGCGCCGGCATGGTGGCGGTGGGCTGTTCGCGCCAGGTGCGACCCCCGTCGCCAGTGACCAAGAGGACGCCGTGCGTCGTGCGCGTGCCCGGTGTGGTCCATCCACCGGCAATGAAGCCGTGCTGGGCATCGACGAAGCACACCGAGTTGAAGCGGCATTCCACCGGCGCTGCGGATTGTTCCCAGCTCTCGCCGCCATTCTCGGTGCGGAGAATGAGGCCGCGATCGCCGACCGCCCAACCACGCCGCGCGTCGATGAAGAAGACATCCGCCAACTCGGCATCGTCGAGCATGGGCGGTGAAGATGATGGGATGCCAGAGGGCGGGGCGGCTGCGAGATTGTTTGCGAAAAGGGTGATCGCGATGAAGAAAGTCGCGGCGCGAAGAAGATCGGATCGAGGATCGAGACTCGCTTCGGGTGCCACTGCTGGCTTGCCCAGCAGTGCCTTCCCCGCGATGCACACAGCTGGGCAAGCCAACAGTGGCACCCGGCGCGAACCGGGTGCAGGGCTCAAGAGCGCTCGGGTCGGACGATGGCGGTGGGAGCGTCGCACGATCCGTCTTCCTTGACGTCTGCGCCAGCGAGGTCACAGCGGCAGTTGTTCGGCCGCAGTCGGATTGTATGTTAGTCGCCGGAGAGCCCAGCGTCTGGCAGGCATCCTGCGCTGCGATTACTTGCGGGCTTTCTCGGCTTCGATCTTGGGAAACAGCGGCTCGAGTTTGCCGCCTTGATTGAGATTGGCAGTGACGCGCAGATCGTCTTCGAGTGCGGGCCGGTTGGTGATCTGTTCGAACGCACATTGTGCGAACGGCACGGGATAGTTGAAGCCGGCGTACACGCGCTGGCTGGTCGCTGGCAGAAAAGGTCGGATGAAGATCGCGGCGACGCGCAGCGCTTCGGCCAGATTGACGAGCACGGTGGCGCAGGCTTGGCGGTCGTATTCGGGCTTGTCGGGATTGGCCAACAGCCACGGCTTGCGCTGTTCGATGTAGCGGTTGGCCGTGTCGAGAATCTCGCGCCACACCGTTTCCAACGCCACGTTGTAGCGACAGGCCTCGATGTCGGCGCTCACCTGGTTGACGACGTCGGCCAGGTCGATCTCTGCGAAGAGCTCGGAGGGCGTCCGCGCGCGCGAGTCGGGCAAATGCCCTTCGAAGTAGCGATTGGCCATGCTCACCGTGCGGCTGAAGAGGTTGCCGAGGTTGTTGGCGAGGTCGGCGTTGTACGTCGCGGCGAACCGCGCATAGCTGAATTCTCCGTCGCCCCCGAAGGGGCACTCGCGCATGAAGTAGTAGCGAAACGCATCGCAGGAGAACTGGCTCACCAGTTCCATCGGCTCGATGACGTTGCCCAGGCTCTTGGAGATTTTTTGCACTTCGTCGGTGTCTTCGTCCTTGCGATAGACGAAACCGTGCACGAAGACGCAGCGTGGCAGTTCGACTCTCGCGCTCATGAGCATGGCGGGCCACAGCGCACAGTGAAACCGGGGGATGTCTTTGCCGATCACGTGCATATCGGCCGGCCAGCGACGCGCGAACTCGACCTCGTCGGTGCCGTAACCGACGGCCGTGATGTAGTTCAACAGCGCATCGAACCAGACGTAGATCTTGTGTTCGGCGTCCCAGGGCACATCGATGCCCCAGCTCAGATCGCGGCGGCTGATCGAAACGTCTTCCAGGCCTCCCCGCACAAGACTGTGAATCTCGCGGCGCGGGCCCTCGGGCTGAATGAACTCGGGGCGCTCGTCGTACAGCGCCAGCAGACGATCGGCGTAGTCCGAGAGGCGAAAGAAGTAGTTCTCTTCCTGGACGTGACGCAACTCGCGCTGCGGGTGGTTGGGGCAACGACCTTCGTCGTTGAGCTGCGACTGGGTCTTGAACTCCTCGCAGCCCTCGCAATACACGGCTTCGTAGTTGCGTTTGTAGATGTCGCCCGCCTCGTAGACGCGCTGGATGAACTGCTGGCAGCCGCGGGCGTGGCGTGGCTCGCTGGTTTGAATGAAGCCGTCGTTGGAGATGTCCAACGACTGCCAGACTTCTTGAAACTGGCGGGCCATGTCGTCGACGTAGGCCTTGGTGTCGACATCAAGTTCCCGGGCGCGCTCAACGACCTTGATCGTGTTCTCGTCGTTGCCCATCTGGAAATGGACGTCCCAGCCCTGCTGGCGGCGATAGCGGGCCTGCACGTCCGCCCCGATCTTCTCGAACGCCGTACCGATGTGCGGGCGGCTATTCGGATAGTCGATGGCCGTCGTGATGTAATACGAGCCGCGCGACATGGCCGGTTTGCTAGCTGGAGGTGTTGGTCCCAGGGTGCAAGGGCACCGGAACCCCCTTCTTGCGAGATGCGTGCGTCCGCAACGCGAGGCATTCTAGTCGAGCGGTGCCACGCGAGTCAGGCCCAGGATTGGGCGGCTGGAGACGACCGTCGGGCTGCACTCAGGGCTGCTTGGAATGGAACACGGGCGCGTGACAGCAAGTTCGCAGCGGACGGATCGGGTCGGGCTTTCACACGGGCGACTGTGCAGCGGTCGGTTTGCTTCGCAGGAGATTCGCGACCGCTCTCCCGACAAGTCAGCTTGGTTCATTGGCGTGACAGCATCTACAAGAACGACCCGCCATGCGTTTGGCACGTGAACTGCACCTCGCACGAGCCACCGTTCTGAAGCCGGGCGACTGGCAGCACACCCTACCGCCTCACTCCACGAAAGCTCGGCTATCACGTCCTTCGTCGAGGCTCCTCGAGCATGTAAATCCTGCCAAGAGGCTTCCCGGATTTGCACGTCATGGATGACGGGCTGGCCGGCGACGCAAAGGCCTCACCGCGAAAATCGCTGGCTGCCCGATCGCGCGCAGCGGCGATGCAGCTCCGACCAGGAAGGGAATCCTATGGTCTTCTCGCAGATGGCATTGCTGGCATTGTCACTCGGCGCCGGCGGAGACGTCGTGTTGTACGACTTCACGGCGACGTGGTGCGGCCCGTGCCGCCAGATGGCGCCGGTCGTTCACCAGTTGCAAGCGGCCGGCTATCCGGTCGAGCCGGTCGACATCGATCAACACCCCGAGTTGGCCTCGCGCTATCAAGTCAGCGGCGTGCCCTGCTTCGTGCTGGTTGCCAAGGGGCAAGAGGTCGATCGCATTGTTGGCGCGACCTCGGCCGATAACCTCGTGGCGATGATGGCTCGCGCGGGCGTACAGCCCGCTGCGGGGCAGGGGGGCGAGCGCGGTGACGGTGCCTCACGCATCGTGCGCGGACAGGACACCGGCGGCGAACCGCAACGTGGCGGCCTGTTGCGAGGCGCGCTCGATCGCGTCCGCGGCGGCCTGCGGGCACTCACTGGCTCTCGCGGTGGCGACACTGACGATCGCACTGCCATGACGCAGCCGGCCTTGGCCGAAGCGCCACGCTTTGACCCATCTTCGCTGCAAGGCACGTCGTCCGAAGGTGCCGTCGAACCGCCGAGTGTGGCTCCTCCGCAAGTCGAACTCCCTGCCGTCTCTGCACCGCCGACCGGCCCACCCGATGTTCCGCCCGCGGTGGTCGTCCCACCGACGGCCACTGTCGCGCACGAACCTTCGCAGGTTGCACCGGCCGCTGGAGAACCGCAGCAAGCGGAGGCCGATCTCGCCACGCGAGCCATGGCGGCCAGTGTGCGGCTGCGCATCGATGATGGCGACGGCCACTCAGTAGGCTCGGGGACGATCGTCGATGCCCGCGAGGGCGAAGCGCTGGTGCTGACCTGCGGTCATATCTTTCGCGACTCGGGCGGCAAAGGCGCAATCACCGTCGATCTCTTCGCGCCGCAGCGCCGGGAGGACTTGCCCGGCCAACTGATCGCTTACGACTTGGAATTGGACCTGGGTCTGGTCAGTTTTCGGCCGCCGAGTGAGGTGACTGTCGTGCCGGTGTCGCCGCCGGATTACTCCGTCAAGGTGGGCGACGCTGTGGTGACGGTGGGTTGCAATCACGGTTCGGATCCGACCGTGCAAGAGAGTCGCGTGCTTTCGCTCGACAAGTTCCTCGGCCCACCGAACCTGCAGGTTGCCGGTCAACCCGTGCAGGGACGCAGCGGTGGCGGTGTGTTCTCCGCAGACGGCTACGTGATCGGCGTCTGCAATGCGGCCGATCCGGCAGACAATCAGGGGCTCTACGCGGCTGCGGGCGCGATTTACACGGCGTTGGATCAGGCCAACCTGAGCGACATCTACGAGCGACCGGCGACCGGCGCTGGCGACGTACAACTCGCTTC
>CALKYM010000167.1 GCA_938003525.1 uncultured Planctomycetales bacterium
AACTCGGCCTGAATCGAGTCCAACTCGGCAGCCCGCGATCGCAGTGCGGCGGCTCGCTCATCGAGCTCGCCCAGCCCCTGTTGCAAACGTCGTTCTTCTGCGGTCAGCGTCTCTTCTTTCTCGCAGAGTCCCGCTTCTTGCCCGGCAAGTTGCGCCCGACGCTCTTCGAGAGCGGTCATCTGCTGCGCGAGCTCGGCATCGCGCTCGGCGCATCGCTGTTCGGCTGCGTCACATTCGGCGCGCTGCGTGCTGAGCTGATTTTGCTGCTCAGTGAGCTCTGTGGCGAGTGCGTTGAGCCGCTGCTCTTCGGCAGTAAGTTGCTCGCTGCAAGTTGCCTGTTCTTGCGAACGTTGTTGCCACTGCAGTTCCTGTCGTTCGCGGGCTCGCTCCCAGTCGGCCCGCGCGGTCTCGAAGTCGTTCCTCTTCTGCTCTAGGGCGCCGCGTTCACTTTGCACGGCTTCCCAGCCCGACTGCATCCGCTGTTGCCCGGCGGTCCGCTCGCGATCCCAGGCTTGCTGCGATTCCTGCAGCGCAGCGATGCTCTTGCGCAGCTCCTCGTCGCGCGCGGCCAATTGCTGTTCAAGGTGTTTCAGGCGCTGCTGCCAGCCCGTCAGCTCATTCTCTCGCTGCGCGCGCTCGGCTTCAGACTGCTCCACGTCGGCTTCGAACTGGCGCAGAGCGGCTTCCAGATCGTTGGCATCCTGGCGTAGTTGAGCGCGCTGGGCGGCGATCTCGTCGCGCTCCTGCACCGCCTGCAACCGCAGCACTTCGAGATCGGCGATCCGAGCGCGGCTGTCGCGATGAGCGGCCGCCAGCCGGCGCGCGCGATTGCGGTTTCGTCGCGCGCTGCTTTCCAGCTCCCTAATGCGTTCCTCCGGGGTGCGGATGTGGTAGGAAACGGAGTCTTGGCTCGTTTCCAAATCGGCCGGGACGTCATCAGCAGTCTCGTCCTCAGCCACGACGTCGAACGCTGCCGCGCCGATTTCGAGACGATCGCCCACGCGCAGCGGCGACGTCTGAACGGGGCGGCCATTCACGTTCACCGGAGCATCCCAGGCTTTGACGAGCGTTGACTCACCGCCTCGCAACACGACGCATCCAACGGCGCCGACCTCCGGCGCATGGAGCTCAATGGTGCACTTCGCATCCGAACCAATTGTCACCTTGGCGTCCGCCAAACGAATCACACGACCCGCGTGAGGACCACCAATTGCCCGCAGGTTGAGTGACCCCTGGGGTTGTCCGAGCAAACTGTGCTGGGGTCGGGATGCCAAAAGGACCATGGTCGAGACCTTCGAGGAACAATGCATCGTGTCGAAATGGACAGCGACGTGCAGATGCGAAGTCCGCGCCGCGCGGCCTCTCGGCCCGCGTCGACACGGTTGCTACGCGCGCAACCCCGCCTGAGGCATATAGGTTGCACGCCTCAGGCGGTCAAAGGCCGACGCCGCAGAGCCGTTACGAGCGGCACCTTCGCTGCATTCGCCATCGCGTAGCCGGGCGAAACAACATCGTCACTCGCAATGGCGAGACGCCGCGTCGCTGATTCCTTCGAGGGGCCTGATGTTGCAGGAAGCAGGTAGCTGAGTTCTGCTGGACGAGTAGCTTCGTTGTTGTCGCACGATTGTTGGACGTCATGAGCCGTTCCCGTTGGCCATCGCTGAAACGTTCCCGGGGGCAAGCCACCCGGCGTGTGGCGTTTCGCATGGTCTGCTCGTGCGGCGCCGCCATCGCGGGCCAACGGCAGGCCCGATCGTTCGACTTTGTGTGCCGCAAGTGTGGTCAGCCGCTATTCGTGCTCGCCTGCGGAAGCCGGCCCGAGCCGAAGGCACCACGCGGGATGCCCGCCTTGGATTGGTCGACGGATGCCGAACGTCAGCTTCCGGCGGAAGAAATTCCTGAAGCGCAAGATGCCTCGACGCCTCCGCCACTTCCGCAACGTCGACTGCTCCGGGACGGGAAACTTGCCGGGCGGCATTTCGTGCGTGGCTTGCAGATCACGGCGCTGCGATTGCGTCAGCGCTTCGGTCGCGCGGCGCGACGGGCTTTTTCGCCGGCCCGGGTGGCCATGATGCTGATGGCCCTGCTGGTGACCGGCACCATCGCCTGGCGGTGGGACGCGTACCGGCAACAACAGCTTGGCGCAGAGCTGGCGTTCGAGCTGGACGCGGGCCTGACAGCGCTGGAAAGTGGCGAGCTGACCGACGCCACCGGGCACCTGATTGCGGCCGGACGCGCCGCCCGCCGCTTGCGCGGCGACACCGATCTTCAGCTTCGCGCCGAACAGTACGCGCGCGAAGCCACCGCTTGGAAGCGGCTCGCCGTGTTGCCCATCGAAACAGTCCTGGAATCGACAGACACGGATGCTGATGAGGCGGCCGAGCTGGTACGGCAACAGTTCGCTGAGCACTTCGCCGGGGGCTTCCTGATCTTCGAGGCGCACATCACGCGGCGGGCTCGGTCTCATCAACCTGAAGGCGCGGCCGGCCAAGCAGAGCCGGGGGGCGCGTCGCAGGCTCGCCTACAGGCAGAGTGGATCGCGGTCGGCCCCGCGGGCGCTATGGTGCTCGAACTACCCGACGTGCGGACATTTCAAGAAGTACAGGCCGGACGATCGCGTCGGGTGCTGTTTGGTGCTCGTTTAGATCGCCTGGTACAGGACCCTATCGACGAGCGGCTCTGGCATCTGACGCTCGAGCCGGAAAGCTGCGTTCTGATCACGTTGCCTGCCCCCTTGCAACACGTCGGATGGCCCGACGTCGAAGCTGCGAACGCATTGGTCATGGACCAAGCGGCCTTGTGGGAGGATCGGCAATGAGCGGACGTTGGTCTACAACCGGGTCGCCGGTGTGCCGCTTGGTGCTCGCCTTCGCGGTAGTGGGCGTTACAAACACTCCCAGTTCTGCCGCCCGCCACTGCGTGGCGTCGCTTGCGGCGCGCATGTCGCATCTTGTGGCCGCACAAGAGTCCGTGCTCGAAGTGCACGAGCTGCAGGCTGAGCCCGACCGCTGGATCGGTCGGACGCTGATGGTGGCCGGGCGCTTCCAGTCGGCCAGTGCCGATCGCGTTCGGCTGGTGAACTCCGACATCGTGTTCGAGCTGCCGCGAGCCAGTCGCCGACTCAAGAGCGGCATCCGCGTCGTCGAACTGCGCGGGCAGCTTGAGCGGCGGGGCGGGCAGTTGCATTTCGTAGCGAGTTCGTACGTCGCGCTGCCCAGTGAGGCAGAACAGTTTGCCACACGGCACGCTCAGCTCACCGAGGGGAACTTCGAGGGCCTGCGCGAGCTGGCAGATTGGGTCGAGCGCCGCGCAACCTGGTACGACGACAAAGATCTCTCCGATCTGGCAATCGACGCCTGGCGAGAGGCCATTCTCTGGGAGGCCGATCACGTCGCGCGCGGCCGCGACGCCGACCAGTTGCTCGCGCTCGCGGACCAGGCGGCCGAACTAGGCTGCGACGAGCGGGAGGTGCGCGGATTGCGCTTTCACGCGCTGTACCTGATGCGCGAGCAGTTGGCCGAAAAGGACTCCGGGGCACTGGACACGCTGGCGCAGCGCGTCGCCAAGCTGCTCCCGGGAGCGGAAACGCCCCCCGGCTCCGTGAGCGACGCACTTCAGCGTGGATTCCGCATCGACCCGGTGAGCCTCTACTTCAAGAGCGATGAGGTCGCGCGTGAGCTGTTGGACCGGTTGTTCTGGTCGGACTTGATCGTCCGTTGGCTGGAAGCCCGATCGCGTGAGGGCGACGATCCATCCCGACTCGCGCGTTCTGCGGCGAGTCTGCTTCCCGAGCATCCCGAGCTGGCGCGGCGCTTCGAACTCGAGGCCGCCGACCGCCTGGCGGCGGAACCCCGCCACCTGCCGCGCGGCAAGATGCTCGAACTTCGCGAAGAGTTCCACCGTCTCGAAGAGCCTCGCCGGGCGGAACGATTGGCCGAGTCATGGCTCTCGCTGCAACGCGGCGCGCTGGCCCGGGCAAACATCAATGGGCGTCTGCGGCTGGCCGCCGACTATCTCGAATTGCTCGACGATGAGAGCACGGCGGTCGAACTCTACCTAGAAGTGCTCGAACTGGGCCCCGATCACGATGCCGCACAAATCGCCTTAGACCAACTGGGCTACGAGTTGGTCGCGGGGCAATGGCAGCGACCGCCGGCCGAGGGACAGCGGCCGGTCACCGTCGAGCGGCGGAGCGTCGAAGTTGGCGACTCGGAGAACGTCGCCCGACGACGGCTGCCGCCCCCCGACCGCATCGCCCGCACGCTGAGCGCCGGCGCCATCACCGAACAGTGGATCTACGACGGCCCTCCGCCATTCATCGTGTTTTTGCGGCGCGAGGCCGGATCGGCGGTGGGCCGGGTGATTGCCACGCACAACGGCTCGGTCAAGTCAGCCCAGCGATAGGGCCGCCGGCTGCTGAGGCCCCTTGTTCGTGCGATTCTGCGGCAGAATCGCCCGATGGGGGAACCCCCGGCGGCCCGCGTGCGTCTAAAGGACAGCAGCCGGCTGACGGCATAGGGCGCGCCAGTGGATCGCGCAGAATCCGCGCGGGATCGGCGAAATCCGCTGCACATCCTTGCCGGTTTTGTCGATTATCCGTTAGCAGCTTCGAGGGCTACCTGAGCCATCGGGTGCGGTCGACCTGAAAGTGTCCTTTTCCTACCTGTGGGGGGAGGCGCTTGCGGAAACCAACCTGCGAGCTGCGTCAGGAAACGTGTTGCAAGTGACTTCCGGATTTCGCTTTACAGCGAAGAATCGAGGTCCGGCAACTGACCTTGACATGGGGTGAATCGGCGCGATCCGTCTGGCCGGGTCTGCGTACTATAGTTGGGTTGCGGCGCACGGCACCCGGGATCGGTCGCCGCGCGGCAGCCAAGACTCGGCAACTGGGAATTGGACAACGAGAAGGGGGGTTCGCTCGGTGCGTCGTCGCCGGGGCCATATCGGCTTCCGCCACGGTGCCCAGATCGAACTGCTCAGGTGAGGCTACCGATGGCACGCAAAGATGCGATCTTGAACTTGCGTCAGACGCTCATTCGTCGCCGCGATGCGCTCCGCAAAGCGCTCGCGGGCGATCTGAGCCTGCTCAAAGAACTGCGCGCGCAGACGGCGGGCGACGTCGTTGACGCGGCTCTGGATGCCGCTCAAGACGAAATCAGCTCGCAACTGGCCGAGGTCGAAAGCCGCGAACTCGCCAGCATCGAGAACGCGCTGGAGCGAATGCGGTCCGGCAACTACGGCGTCTGCGAGGCCTGCGGACGGAAGATCCCCATGGCCCGCCTCAACGCCCTGCCCTACGCGACGAGCTGCATCGAATGCAAGCGCGAGATGGAGCGCGATGGGATTCAGGGTGATGCCGGAGCCGACTGGGGGCGCGTGCTGGATAATTCTTCGGGCGACAACGACTTGACGATCAACGACATCGAGATCGACGTTTCGTAAGGCCATCGCTCACAGGCGACGGACGTCCGTGGGGGGCCCGTCGCCGCGAGCACCGGCCGATCGCCCGCCGTACTGCGACCGCTTGTCGGGCGCCCGACGGCAGCAGGACATCGGCCGTTGGGCTTCGCGCCCGTTGACCGCATCGGTGGTCAGTCTGCCGTCAGGGAGGACGCAGATGCGACGAGTGCCGTCATTTCTGCTAGGCACAACGTGTGCGGTGGCCGCTTTGCTGCTGGGCCTCTTCTGGACCCAGCCGCCCATGGCGCTGCTGCACGCCCAGGGCATCGATGCCCAAAGCGCGGCCCGCGATCGCGATCGCATGTATGACGAGATCGCCCGCGACGTCGCCTTATTGGAACAGCACGCCTCGGTGCTGAAGCGCGTCGCCCAGGTAGTTGCGCCCACCGTCGTGCATATCGAGGCGCGCAAAGACGAACGCTTCAGCGAGCGGTTCGGTGGCCGCTTTGTCGAAGAAGCCGGCTCCGGCGTGGTGATCGCGATCGACGGTAGTTACTACGTGCTGACCAATCGGCACGTGATCAAGGATGCCGAGAATGACCGGATCGATGTCAAACTCAGCGATCGCCGCGTCGTCCATCCGGCACGTGTCTGGTCCGATCCCGGCACAGACGTTGCTGTGATGCTCATCGACGCCGAAGGCCTTGTCGCCGCGCGACTCGGCGACAGCAGCGTCGTAGAGATCGGCGAATTCGTGCTCGCCGTGGGTAGCCCCTTTGGCCTCAGCCATTCAGTGACGTACGGCATCATCAGTGCCAAGGGCCGCCGCGATCTCGAACTCGGCGACGACGGCGTGGAACTGCAAGACTTCATGCAGACCGACGCGGCCATCAATCCAGGCAACAGCGGCGGTCCGCTGATCAACCTCCGCGGTGAAGTCGTCGGCATCAACACGGCGATTGCCAGCAACTCGGGCGGCAACGAAGGCATCGGCTTCAGTATCCCGATCAACATGGTCCGCATCGTCGCCTCGCAACTCATCGAGTACGGCACGCTTCGTCGCGCCTTTCTCGGCGTCAAACTCGATCCGCAGTTCGACGCAGAAGCGGCGGCCCTGCTCGGCTTGGACAGCCTCCGCGGCGCCCGCGTGACGCGCGTCACGGCCGACTCGCCTGCCGACGCAGCCGGCCTGCAGGCCGACGACGTGGTGCTGGAATACGAAGGGCAGGCCGTCGAAGACGACGTGCACCTGGTGAACCTCGTGAACCTGACGCCCGTCGGCGCTGAGGTCCAACTGCTGGTGCTGCGCGACGGGTCGGTGATTACGCTGACCGTTGTGCTTGGCTCACGCGATGAGTTTCTCCCGCCGCAGGCATCGCGAGGCGGAGGAAACCGCTGGGAGCAGGCGCTGGCCGAACTCGAAGCGTGGGACGTCGAATCGCTCGGTCTGACCGTCGTCGAAGCGACGCCAGACGCCTGTCAGCGGCTGCAACTTCCCGGCGATGCATCTGGTCTGATCGTGCTGCGAGTCGATCCCGAAGGCCCCGGTGCCCAACAAGTCGCGCCCGGCGAGATCTTGCAGCAGATCAATCGCGTACCGCTTGAAGATATCGACGATCTGGAGCAGGCGATGTCGGGCGTCGATTTGCGTCAGCCGCTCCGTCTGCGCGTTGCGCTGCCCCGCGCGGCAGCAGCTCCTAGTGGTACGGCGCGAATCGTGATGGTCGTGCCCGACTTCTCGCGCGAGTCGCGCACGCGTTAGTGGAGCGTCAGCCCGACTCATTCGGGCGACGCGAAACGTTCGCCAAAGACGCAAGTGCTTTGGCGCAGAAAACATGGTAGTGCTCCGCCGGACAACTCGCCCCCAAAAATTACGTGTTGACGGAGCACTAATCTCTTGCCGGCCGATTGCTCGAACGCGCTTCACAACACCGATTGGACCAATTCGGTGTGCCACTGCTGGCTCGTCTAGCATTGCGCGTCCCGTCGCACTCACTGCTGGGCAAGCCAGCAGTGGCACCCAAATGCAATTGTGTTTGGCGCTCGAGCAGTCACCAGTCAGTGGCAGCTCGGCTCATCGCCCGGCGCTGCGGATGCCGCGCAGGATATTGTCGAGCACGGCGGCCGCATCGACTTCGAGCGCGACGGCCACGTTGTGCTGCGCGTCTGGGCGAACGCGACGGTCGAACACCGTCGCCCCGGCGGTTAGTTCGCCGGTAGTCTCCACGTCGCAGGTCGCCATTTCGAGCTGAAACAACTCGGGGTGCGTCGCGTAGCTCAGGGCCACCGCGTCGTGCAGATGGATGCCTTCCAGCCCAAGTTGGTGCCGATGCGATTGAAAGGCAAACGGCAGCACCTGCCGCACGAAGTTGCTCACCGGCCGACCGTCGTCGGGCAGTTCGTCGAACTGGTCGTACGTCATCACCACCTGGTTGGTCACATCCAGCGGCACGAGCGTTTTTGTCGTGCGCGAAAGGACGACGTCGCGCGCCGCCCAGGGGTCGCAGTAAAAGTTGAATTCGGCCGCCGCCGTCACGTTGCCGGGAGCCGTGTAGGTGCCCCCCATGATGATCAACTGACCCACGAGCTGTTCGAGCTCCCGATCGCGGCGGAACGCCCGAGCGAGATTCGTGAGTGGCCCCAGAGCGACAATCGTGATCTCGTCAGGCGCTGCGCGGACTTCGTCGCAGATCACCTTTTCGGCCGGATGCCGGTGGTGCAGCTCGGCAATCTGGAAATTGCTGTTTCCCAGACCGTCGGCCCCGTGAATATGTCGGGCATCGGCTACCGCTCCCCGCTGGGGTTCGCTGGCCACGCCAATGCGCGGCAGGCGGGGCGGATCGAGCTGTTCGACGATCGCCTGGACGTTGCGCGTGGCCTGTTCGGCCGAAACGTTGCCCGCCACGGCGGTGACGGCCACGACTTCGAGCCGCGGATCGAAGAGCGCCTGCGTCAGGGCAACCGCATCGTCGATGCCCGGATCGACGTCGAGGATCACTTTGCGGGGCATCGGGGTCGGCACGGCGCAAACAGTGGCGGAACGTAGTGGCCAGCGTTCGATTCTAAAGTTGCCCCTGCCGACCGACAACCCGAACTCTGCGCACCCGTGACGTGTCCCATCGGCAATCGCCCGACTACAATCCGCTCTGGTTGGCGGACACGAAACAGTCGGTGCGAGATCGAGATCGGCGCGTCATGATCGAAGCGACAATCGGCCGTATTGCCTCGGGCGAAGACCTCTCGTTCGACGAGATGTCCGACGCGGTCGAGGCCATCATGACGGGCAAGTGCCAGGAACAAGAGATCGGGCTGCTGTTAACCGGCCTGCGGATGAAAGGGGAAAGCGTCTCCGAGATCGCGGGCGCGGCCGCCACGTTGCGACGCCACATGACGACGTTGCAGACATCGCGCGACGACGTGCTCGATACGTGTGGGACGGGTGGAGACCGGCTCGGCACGTTCAACATCAGTACGGCCGCGGCTCTGGTGACGGCGGCGGCTGGTGTGCCGGTGGCCAAACATGGCAATCGGGCGGCCAGCAGCAAGAGCGGGTCTTCCGACGTGCTGACCGAACTGGGCGTCAACGTCGACGCCGACCTCGATTGCGTACGACGTTGCCTCGACGAGCTGGGGATTTGCTTCTGCTTCGCGCCGCTCTATCACGCGGCCATGCGACACGTAGCGCCGGTCCGCCAGAAGTTGGGCGTGCCCACGATCTTCAACTTGCTGGGCCCGTTAGCCAATCCCGCGGCCGCCAAGCGGCAACTCATCGGTGTGGCGTTTGCCGCCTATCGCCCGCTCGTGGCAGAAGCCGCCGCGATGTTGGGTACGCAACAGGCTACCGTCGTTTGTGGTGCCGACGGCATCGACGAGGTATCGATCACGGGGCCCACGGAAGTTAGCCATCTGGTGAATGGTGCGGTTGGCGACCTGACGTGGCAGCCGCGTGACTTTGGGCTCAGCGAGGGCGCGCTCGACGCGCTGATGGTTGACAGTCCCGCTGCCAGCGCTGCGATGATTCGTGACGTTCTGGCGGGCCAGGTCGGCCCGCCGCGCGACATCGTCATCGCCAATGCGGCCGCGGCACTGTGGACTGCCGGAAGTGTCGACGGGCTGGAAGCGGGCGCAACGCGGGCCGCTGAAGCCATCGACACAGGCACAGCGCGCGAGTTGCTCGAACGACTTGCCGAGTGGACGCGCCGATGAGGGGCACAGCCCTGCGGCTCGTACTGCTCGTCTCGTGCGCCCATGCAATGGTGCACGTCTACGAGCTGGCGCTGCCCAGCACTGAGCAGCGCATCGCCGATGAGTTCCAAACCGGCACCGACACGATGGGGCTGTTGGGCAACTGCTGGCGGTTGCCGTTCGGGCTGGGGGCGCTGTTGGCCGGTTGGCTGGCAGACCGCTATGGCTCGAAACCCCTGCTCGTCACGTATTTGATCGGCTGCGCTACCACGGCGCTGTTGGCGTGGGCGGCTCCCGACTTGCCGCTGCTGTTCGTGGCGATGATCGGCATGGGCAGCGCGGCAAGCATCTATCATCCGGCCGGGCTGGCCATCATTTCCAAAACCGCGCCGCGCGATTCTTTGCCGCTGGCACTTGGAATTCACGGCGTGTTCGGATCGGTCGGCATCGCCGCGGCGCCGGCCGTGATCGCGCTGGCGCTGGGATGGGGCGCGACTTGGCGCGAGTGCTTCCTGCTGCTGACCGTACCCGGGGTAGCGTTGGCAATGTTGCTGATGGTCTGGCTGGCCGAGAATCATCGTCGTCCTGGCCCAGCGGGCCAGCAGTCGCCGACCGCGATCGAAGAGCGGCCTTTCGATTGGACCAGTTTTCTGTTGTTGACTTCGGCGGGCGCGTTGACGGGTTTCGTGTACGCCGGATTTCTCCAGTTCCTGCCGCGTTATCTCGCGGCGATGACGGCCACCGCGGAAACGACGACGCTGTCCGATGAGCTCTCCGGTACCTACCGCGCCAGCTTCGTGCTGCTGATCGGGGTTGTCGGTCAGCTACTCGCTGGCTGGACCGCGCGGACGCGCTCCTTGGAAGGTTTTCTCGTCTTCATCATGGCGGCCATGGTGCTGCCGTTGGCCTGGATGGCGAGTGCCACGGGCGTCTCGCGCGTGGTCGCCGCGGGACTTGCGTCGCTGGTGATCTTCATGCACCAGCCTATCTACAACAGCCTGGTGGCGCACTACGTGCCGCACGACCGCCGCAGCCTGGGGTATGGGTTCAGCAACGTACTGACGTTCGGTTTCGGCAGCTTCGGAGCCGGGTATGCAGGAGTCGTGCTCGAACGCCACGGAGAGATGGCAACCTACATGGGGCTGGCCCTGTTCAGCGCCCTCGCCACCGGACTGGTGATTGTCGTCTGGCAGCGAGCGGACGGAATTCGCCACCGAGCTGCCTGATGGTCGCGCGTGTCAGAAACGTAGGTCAGGATTGATCCTGACATCGGCATGGTGATCGGTGACAGCGCGTATTGTCAGGATCGGTTATGGGTGACGGTGCGTGAAGCCCGACCTACAACTTGATATGTCATGGCCTCCGGACCATGACACTCAGTGGGCGTACAGCGAGACAGTTTTGCACTCTCGAAAAGTCGCGAGCGAAAGTTTTGCGCGCCGCGGCCGCTGGGGCTTTCGGCGGTGGTTCGGGT
>CALKYM010000168.1 GCA_938003525.1 uncultured Planctomycetales bacterium
GCAAAGCCGCGACGCAGGGTGTTCTCGGTGATCGTGCGGGGGACGACGAACTGCAACAGGTAGTCGGGGCCGCCGGCCTGGCTGCCAATGCCGGAGAGGCGAAAGCCGCCGAACGGTTGCCGGCCCACCAGTGCGCCCGTGATCGCGCGATTCAAGTAGAGATTGCCTACCTGCATCTCCCGACGCGCGCGGTCGAGATGCGCTGGACTCCGCGAAAACACCCCGCCGGTCAGTGCGTAGTCGGTGCTGTTAGCGATCCGCAACGCGTCGTCGTAATCCGCAGCACGGATCACCGCCAACACAGGACCGAAGATCTCTTCTTGAGCCAGCCGCGCGTCGGGCGCGATCTCGGCAAAGATGTGCGGGCCGACGAAGTGGCCCTGATTGGCCATCTCGCCGACGTCTACCGATAACACACAGCGTCCCTCAGAGCAGCCAGTCTCGATGTACCGCTCGACGCGCTGGCGCGCCTCTTCATCGATGAGCGGCCCGACCACCGTCCCCGGGTCTTCTGCTTGACCAACTGGCAAGCTGCGCGCCGCCTCGATGAGTCGCGCCAGAAACGCATCGTGCACCGCATCGAGCACGACGGCCCGCGAACAGGCCGAGCACTTTTGTCCCTGATAGCCGAACGCACTGTGCGCGACGCCGAGCACGGCCTCATCCAGATCGGCATCGGCATCGACGATGATCGCGTTCTTGCCGCCCATTTCGGCAATCACGCGTTTGACCCTGGGCGCACCCGAGGCGGAAACCTCGGCCGCGCGGCGATGGATGGCCATGCCCACCTCGCGCGAACCGGTGAAGGCGACCAGCGCCACGTCGGGGTGCTCGACCAGCGCCGCTCCTGCCGTTTCACCAAGGCCAGGCAAATAGTTGAGCGCGCCGGCTGGCAATCCCGCTTCGGCCAGCACCTGATAAAACAGCGCCGCAATCACCGGCGACTGTTCGGCCGGCTTCATCACCACTGTATTGCCCGTCGCTAGCGCCGCGCTGCTCAACCCGGTCAGAATGGCCAGCGGGAAGTTCCACGGCGCGATCACCGCCGCCACGCCGCGCGGCGCGTACACGAACCGGTTTTCCTCGCCCGGCACGTCGACGCCGCGGCCGTTTTCCATCTGCACCGCGGCCTGCGAGTAGTAGCGCAAGAAGTCGATGGCCTCGCAGACGTCGCCGTCGGCCTCGCGCCACGGCTTGCCGCACTCGTACACTTCCCAGGCGGCGAACTCGAAGCGGCGCTGCGATATCACATCGGCCGCGCGCAGTAAGAACACACCGCGCTCGCTCGCCGGTAGCGCAGCCCAACTCGGCACCGCGGCCCGCGCGGCGGCAACGGCCTGTTCGGCGTCTGCGCGCGATGCGGAACCGGTCGTGCCGACGATTCGGTCGGTTTGTCCCGGGTCGGTCGAAGTGAGCTTCTCGGCCGTCTCGACCGCGCGACCACCGATCATCAGTGGCCAGTGGGCACCGAGTTGGCCGCGGACCTTTTCCAGCGCGGCGCGCATCGCATTTCTATTCTCGGCGACCGCGAAGTCGGTCGGCGGCTCATTGGCGTACTGCGGCGGCGGATTCTCGCCCTTGACGGATACCGCCACTCGTGGGGGCGGCGCATCGAACTCGATCGGTCCACGCTCGCTGGGATTCATCAGCAGTTTCTCCGCCGCGATGTGCTCTGTGAAACTGGCCCGCAAGAAGGAATCGTTCGACGTGTTCTCCAACAGCCGCCGCACGAGATAGGCCATGCCGGGGATCAGCTCGCCATAGGGCATGTAGATTCGCACGCGATGCCCTCGGTCGACGAACAGTTGCTTCTCGGCGTCGGCCATCCCGTAGAGCATCTGGATTTCGAAGCCCGAGGGCGGCAGGCCGACTTGCCGCGCCGTGGCGATGCCGTGCGCCAGCGAACGGATGTTGTGACTGCCCAACGCCGGGCGCAAGTACTCGACGTTGCGCATCACGAAGCGGATGGCCCGCTCGAAGCAGGCATCCGACTGCCACTTCTCGGTGAACACCGGGATCGGCCAGCCGACGGCTTGGGCATGCACTGTCTCGTAGTCCCAATAGGCGCCTTTCACCAGGCGCACCCAAACCGGTTTGCCGCGCTGCCGGGCCCAGTCGCGCAGCCGCACCAGGTTGTCGAGCGAGTCTCGGAGATAACACTGGATCACCGTGCCCACGTCCGAGGTCTGGCGAAACTCATCTTCGGCCAGCACCCGCATGAAGATCGCCAGCGTCAGGTCCTTGGTGGCGTACG
>CALKYM010000169.1 GCA_938003525.1 uncultured Planctomycetales bacterium
GTGCAACGCGAGACGATGCGATGATCGCCGATTCGTTGTTTCAAGGCAGTTCCATCCCGGTGCTGGAACAAGTCGTGCAGTTCACGCAGCGCCGCCACGAAATCCTGGCGGGCAACGTGGCCAACCTCGACACGCCCGGTTATCGCGTCCGCGACCTCTCCCAAGGTGAGTTCGAGTCGCGGTTGCAACGGGCCATCGATCAGCGCGACCAAACTCAATCCACCCGGTCGCTCGGTAATGCGTCGAGCGACACCGGCAATCCGCTGAATGAAGTATCCGACGACTTTGAACGCATGCTGTATCACGACGAGAGCAACGTCTCGCTGGAAGAGCAAACACGCGAGATTCTCAAGAACCAGGGGCGGCACAACATGGCCATCACGATCATGGTCAGCCAGTTCGAGCTACTGCAAGCCGCGATCAGCGAACGCGTCTAGTCCATAGATCTTAAACACCAACACATACGGTGAGACGTCGCCATGCTCAGTGCCTTCGACATTGCCACCAGCGGGCTCGTCGCGCAGCGCGCGCGGATGAATGTCATCAGCAGCAACATTGCCAACATCAGCACGACCCACAACGAAGCAGGCGAGCGCGTGCCCTACCAGCCGCGTTTCACGATCTTTGAAGCCGACCCCGATCCCAACTACGTCGACGGTGCCGTCGGCGTACGCGTCGAATCGGTCCAGACCGAGCAGATCGATCCGCTCTGGAAATATGAGCCCAACCACCCCGATGCGGGCCCCGACGGGATGGTCGCCTACCCGAACATCAACCTGATTCAGGAATCGGTCGACGCCATCGAAGCCTCGCGCGCCTACGAGGCCAACATCGGTGTCATCGAAATCACCAACAACATGGCCGAACAAACGCTGAGGATCGTGGCCTGAAGCCGCTCACAACGCACTGCGAGCCGCCACGCGTCGCACGACTCCCGAATGAGTAAGGACGCCCGACGATGACCGAAGGCATTTCACCCCTCAGTCCGCAACAGTTGCCACTGCCGCCGACATTGGCCGGCGCTGCCAAGGCGGATGCGGCACAGGGTAGCTCGTTTCAAGAGTTCCTCAAGGGCTCGCTGGAACAAGTCAACGCGATGCAGACCGAGGCCGATCAGGCCGTAGAGACTCTCGTCACTGGCGGCGACATCCGGCCGGCCGAAGTGCTCACTGCCGTGCAAAAGGCCGACGTGGCCTTCCGCATGTTGATGCAGATCCGCAACAAAATGGTTCAGGCCTACGACGAGGTGCGAAACATCCGCGTCTAGGTCACTCTTATACGAAGTCGGCGCACGACGCGCCGTGAGGGCAAATAACGACACCGCAGTGCAAAACATGATTTGAGCCCCGGGTGCCACTGCTGGCTTGCCCAACAGTGTCCGTATCGGGGTAAGCACTGCTGGGCAAACCGGCAGTGAGACCCAAATACATGCTTTGTCACGACTCACCCAAACGCAGCATGGAGTGCCGCGCGTGGATTTCTTGAATCGAGCTCTGGCAGAGGTCAGCGAACTGTTCCGTACGATGACGCCCGGCGCGCGGATTACCGCCGCGCTGTTGATGGCCGTCACCGTGATCAGCCTGGCGTATCTCGTCAACTCGCACTCCAGCAGCCGCGCCGGCTTGCTGCTCTCCGGACGCGACTTCTCGCCCGCCGAGCTGCAAAAGATCGAAGCCGCCTTCGGCGCCGCCGGCTTGAGCGACTACGAAGTGCAGGGCACCAAGGTTCGCATCCCCAGCAACGGACAAGCCGAATACGTCGGCGCGTTGGCGGCCGCGGATGCGCTCCCCCACGACTTCGGCGACTATTGGGGCGAAGCCCTAAGCGCCGGTGGACCACTGACGAGCCGAGACGATCGCAAGTTGCAGGTTCAGGTTGCCAAACAGGGAGAGCTGGCCCGCATCATCCGTACCTTCCCTGGCGTCATGGACGCCGCCGTTCTCTACGACACGACCACGCAGGGTCCATTCGATCGTGAACTTCGCACGACGGCTTCGGTGCACGTCGAAACCCTTTCCGAGTCATCGCTCGACAACAAGAAAGTGCGGGCCATCCGGCATCTCGTCAGCAAGGCCATCGCGGGATTGACGCCCGAAGAAGTCGTCGTGACTGACTCGTCAGGCCAGACCTGGACGGGCAGCGAAGGGGGGGACAGCCAGGACGACGCGTATCTGGCTCGCGCGCGTGAGTACAAGCACGACTACGAGGATTCGATTCGTAAAGCGCTGGCCTACATCCCCAGCGTTGTCGTGCAGGCCAGCGTCGTTCTCGACCGTGAAGTCCGCAGTTCCGTCGACAAAATGGTCTACGACAAGAACGCCGTGGCGTTCAGCACGACCAGCGAAAGCACTTCGAGCACAACCAACTCTGGCGGACCGGCCGGACGGCCCGGCCTTGCAGCGCAGAGCGCCAATCAAAGTGCTGCAATCGCGCAGGCACAGAGCAGCTCATCCTCCGAGGAGTCCGAAACGTCCTCGGACCAGAGCGTGAGCGCCGTGCCGCACGAACGCACGACCAGCGAGCGGCACGGCTTGACGCCCGAGAAGGTAAGCGTCGCCGTCACGGTCCCCAGCAGCTACGTCGAGCAAGTCTGGCGCGAGCAGAACCCGGCAGCCGAAGGGGAAGAGCCCGCCGAGCCCGATGCCGCACAGCTCGCCACGCTACGCGATGACGTCGTCCAAGACATCCAGAATCTCGTGCTCACGCTGATCCCCGTGCCGGAAGGCATCGCCGACCCCACATCACTCGTCACGGTGACGACGTTGCAGCACATCGCTCCGCCCGAAATCCCTGCCGCGAGCACCACGACGGCGGCCCTCGGCTGGCTGGGACAGCACTGGGGCACGTTGGGCACCGCCTTTCTCGGGCTGTTCAGCCTGGTGATGCTCCGTTCGATGGTCCGCTCGGCAGCCACCGCGCCCGATACGCCTGCCCCGATGCCTGCCATGACTCCGGAGAGCCCGGACGAGCCGGAAGCGCAAACGCCAGAAAAACAACTGAAACGCTCGCGCGAGAACGCCCCGTCGCTGCGAGAGGAGCTCGCCGAGCTCGTGCAAGAGGATCCGGCCGCCGCCGCCCAAATTTTGGAGACCTGGATCGCCAGCGCCGCCTAACACGACAACCCGAAATGAAAACAATCCACCACACGAGTATACGACCGATAAAGGGTGCCACTGGCAGCTTGCCTGCCAGTGCAGGTCCGCAAACTCTGGCGCCAACAGGTCTCGTCTGGAACTGGAAGGCGGCACGGGCTGACGAGCAGCCCGTGGCACCCGCGCTGCAAACCGCAACAAGGACAACTTCTCGCGATAACGTCATCCCATGAACACACCCACTGGAAACCTGCGTAAGGCCGCCGTGCTCGTCGCCAACCTCGACATGGCGACGACTGATCGACTGCTGGCGCATCTGAGCGAAGAGCAAGCGCGCCGCCTGCGCGAGGCGGTCGTCGATCTCGGTGTGTCGACGCCCGAGGAACAACAACAGGTTCTCGAAGAGTTCTTTCAGAATCGGTCGAGGCCGCAGTCCGCGCCGCTGGACGGAGTTCAACTCGAGGGCTCGCTCCGCGATCTGGCGTTGCCAGAACCGCCGCCGTCGGCAGACGACGAACACGTGTCGTCGGCGCCATTTGAGTTCCTGCATGAGGCGCCCGCCGCGCAGGTCATTCCCTATCTGGCCGACGAACATCCCCAGACCGTCGCCCTGGTGCTCGCGCACCTGCCGCGTCCGCGCGCTGCGGAAGTACTGGCCGGACTTTCCGGCTCGTTGCAGGCCGACGTCGTGCGGCGGCTCGTGCACATCCAAGACACCAGTCCCGAAGTCGTGCGCGATGTCGAGCAGGCGCTCGCAGCGCGGTTCACCAGCGCGTCCTTCGCAAACAACACTTCGACGCACGGTGTGCTCAATGTCTCGGAGATTCTCCGCGCCGGCGATCCGCAACACGGGCACTCGATCCTGTCGAATCTTCAAGAGCACGATCAATCGCTGGCCCAACGCATTCAACCAGACGAGTGCGAATTCCCGGAGCTGGCGGCGCTGGACGAGACGAGCCTGTCCCGATTGGTAGGCGAAACGGACTTCGACGTCTGGCGATTGGCGCTCATGGGGGCCGAAGGTCCGCTGGGCGAGCGCGTCGCGCGTTGTGTCGGCGCGGCGCGGGCCAAACAGTTGCGCGGCGCCCCGCACAGTTTGGGACCACTGCGCCTGAGCGATATCGAAGCCGCCCAGAAGCAGATCGCTCAAATGGCCGGCCAACTGGCCGCCGCCGGGAGGATTCGTCTTCCCCAACGTGTCGCGCAAGCTGCCTAATCGCCAGGCCACCGCCGAACAAGGAGTTTCCACGTGCCGACTGTCATTCGAGCCCAGGAACTTGGACGAAGCGTGAACAGCGCGCCGTTCAATTTCGATGACATGGCGCAACAAGCCCAGCAAAAGCTGGAGCAAGTGCAGGCCCGCGCCTCACAACTCGTTGAGCAGGCTCAACAACAGGCGGCCGCCATTCGCGAAAAGTCGGCCGCCGAAGGCAAACAGGCGGCGCTGGCCGAGATCGATCGCTTCGTCGAAGAAAGAATCGCCAAAGAGATCGGCTCGGCCCTGCCGGCGATCCACGCGACCGTCGATCAGATCGAACAGTCCAAGCAGACGTTTCTCGCCGACTGGGAGCGCAACGTCGTGCAGCTCGCCTGTGCCATCGCGGCCCGGGTGATTCGTCGCGAAGTACAACACGCTCCCGAAATCACCCTCGAACTGATCCGCGAGGCTCTCCAGCTCGCCACGGGCAGCCCGCAAGTCCGCGTCGCGCTCAATCCGAAGGACCAGTCCGCGCTCTCCGGGCAACTTCAACCACTGCTGGCCGAACTGAATCGGTTGGGAACTGCCGAGATCGTCGCCGAAGAGACCGTCGAGCCCGGCGGGTGCCGCATCGAGACGCAATACGGCGCGATCGATCAGCAGATCGCCGCACAGCTCGAGCGGATCGAACAGGAATTGACCGCTGGCTAAACGCGACGCAAACGGCGAACAAACCACCACAGGCGAAAAAGCTAGAGCACGTTGCAAAACTGACGCGGGGTGCCACTGCTGGCTTGCCCAGCAGTGCCGCACGCAGGATTCGCACTGCTGGGCAAGCCAGCAGTGGCACCCGAAGCCGGCTAAATGGGGTTTTGGAACACGCTCTAACCAAACCATGGCTACACTCGAAGCCCACTTGTCGACGATCATGCCCACCCGCATCCAGGGCCGGGTCGTGCGCACCGTTGGCTTGGCGATCAGCGTGGAGGGATTTCCGGCGCCGATCGGTGCGATCGCCACGATCGACCGACCCGGCGATGAACCCCTGGAAGCAGAAGTCGTTGGCTTTCAGGAATCGCTCACGATTCTCTACCCGATGGGTGAACTGGCCGGCGTTCGGCGCGGCGACGTCGTGCGGCTTATGCAGACGACGCAGTGGCTCCGCGTTGGGCCGCAGCTCTTGGGCCGCGTGATCGACGCGCGGGGCCAATGTATCGACGGCCGCCCGCAGGCCACACTGCCCGAGCGCACTGCCGTCTGGCGTCGCGCACCGGCGGCCGTCGCGCGGCCGACCATCGACCAATCGCTCAGCACGGGCCTCCGCGCGATCGATGGGCTGCTCACCTGCGGCCGCGGTCAACGAATGGGCATTTTCTCCGGCGCGGGCGTGGGCAAGAGCGTAAGCCTGGGCATGATGGCCCGCTACACGTCGGCCGACGTGCGGGTCATCGCGCTCGTCGGCGAGCGCGGCCGGGAAGTCAACGAGTTCCTCGAGCGTGATCTCGGCCCGGAGGGTTTGGCACGCTCGGTCGTCGTGGTGGCCACGGGCGACGAGCCCGCCGTGTTGCGTGTGCGCGCTGCCGCCGTGGCAACGGCCGTGGCTGAATACTTCCGCGATCGCGGTGCCGACGTGCTGTTGCTCTTCGATTCGCTCACGCGTTTGGCGCTTGCGCAGCGCGAGATCGGTCTCGCGGCCGGCGAACCTCCTACGACGCGCGGCTACCCGCCTTCGGTGTTCGCGATGATGCCGCGCCTGCTGGAACGCACCGGGGCGACAAAGCAGGGCAGCATCACCGCCTTCTACTCAGTGTTGGTCGAGGCCGACGACGCCAGCGAGCCGATCAGCGACTGCGTGCGCGGCTTGCTCGACGGACATACGTTCCTCTCGCGGCAACTGGCCGAACGAGGTCACTACCCGGCGATCGACGTGCTGGGCAGTATCAGCCGCTTGATGCCGGCCATCACACCGCCCGAACAGCAACAGGCGGCCACCCGCATTCGCGAGCTGCTGGCCGCCTACCGCGAACACGAAGACCTGATTTCGATCGGCGCCTACCGGCGCGGAACGAACGCGACGGTCGATACGGCCATCGACCTCCGCGACGACGTGAACGCCTACTTGCAACAAAGCATCGGCCAGCCGAGCACCGTGGAAGAGGCCCGCGAGCAACTGCTGGCTCTCGCTGAAAAGGCCCAGGCCCCGCGTAACAACCCGGTAGCGCAAAACTCCAACTCTGCCATGCAGCCAGCCGGCACGTTGCAGCGCAGCGTCTAGCTGAAAACCACCGTAACCGGAAACCGACGCCGTCATGTCACGCTTTCGCTTTCGACTGGCCAGTGTCCTTCGCTTGCGCGAAGCCGCGCGCGACGCCTGTCGCGCCCAACTGGCCGATGCCCTGCGCGCCGATCAGGTGCTCGCCGAGCAGCTCGCAGCATTGGAAGCGGAACAACAACGGTATTCGCCCACGGCCGCTGAACGAATCGGATCGATCAACGTCGACCGCATGCTCACTACCCAGCGGTACGAACTGCTGCTGGCGGCACAGCAAGAGATGTTGAACACCCAGCGCGAACAGGTGCAGTCGGAAATCGAAAACCGCCAGAAGGCGCTCATCGAGGCCGACCGTCAGGTGCGCGTCTTGGAAAAACTCCGCGAGCGGCGACAGGCCGAACACCGTCGCGAGCTCGCACGCCTGGAAGCCCGCGCGCTCGATGAAGCCGCCGGCGTGCTGCGGCAGAGGGAGGGCCGATCATGATCGGAAAGCTCCTTCGCGGACTGTCTGCACTCCTCGTTTACATCTGCGTGGGGACGATCATCGCGCAGCTCATCGGGCTGGGCGTGCTTTGGTCGCGCGGCGCCCTCGCGCCCGACCGCATCATGCAAGTGCTGGCGGTCGTGCAGGGCGTGGACCTGGCCACCATGCGCCAGGAGGCGGTCGAGGCCCAGATCACGGACAACCCCGCACAACCATCGTTCGAAGACGTCGTCGAGCGGCGGGCACTGGCGCTACGCGACATCGAGATGCGACAGATCGCCGTCGAAACGGAGATGGCCAATCTCACCCGACTCGAGCGCCGTATCGGCGCGGCCGGCGACCAACTCGCGATGGCCGAGCAGGACTTTCAGCAGCGGCTCGATGATCTCTACGACGAGGCGTTGGCCCGCGGCGCCGAAGAGGCGCGGCTAATTCTCGAAAACATCAAGCCCAAACAAGCTAAGGAGCAACTGATTCAGATGTACGAAGAGAACGAGATCGACGAAGTGGTCCGCCTCTTCTCGGCCATGCCGATCGCCAAACGCGGCAAGATCGCCCGCGAATTCAAGCAGCCCGATGAGATCACAACGCTGGCCGACATCCTCGAGCGGATGCGCGAGGGCGCCCCTGATGCCGATCTCGTCGATGAAACGCAAGTGCCGGGAGGCACAGAGGCGAACACACCGTAGGAGACGCTGCGGATGAGCACCATCCCGAGCGAATACCAAAACCAGCTCGTCGTCACGCTCGACACGACACAGCGCCGCAGCGGCGGGGTGTCGCTCGATGAGATCGTCGACCAGTCGTTCCGCCAGCATCTGCACTCGGCGGCGCCAGTCAACGACGAGCAACCTGCCAGCTCAACCGCAACAGACGAAAAGCCACCTGAAAGCGTTTCACCGGAAGCGACGTCTGCACCGCCGCGCGACGACGCGACCGCTGATCAATCGCACGACGAAAATACACAGCCTCAAGCGCCGCCGCCCAACGAACAGCGAGCCGAGCCAACCGACGACGCGCAAACCGGCGACGAAACGGCAGCTCGCGACAAAACGACCGACGAAACATCCGACGCTGCGACCTCTGATGAAGCGGTGCGCACGGAAGGCGATTCGCAACAAACACCAAACGAAGTACAGCAAGTCGTCGTACCCCGCGAGGCGCCCGTCGGCGAATCGGCGACCCCGATCGACGACCGCAATACTGTCACAGACGATGCGGATGCGAAGGGGGCGGTGAAGGACTCAGACACCCAAATTGCTCGCGATTCGGGTGCCACGGCCGCAAAACCACGCTTGCGACATCAGCCGGCAACGCCAGCCGCTGCCACTTCCAAAACGCGCGTCGACACTGCAAACGTCGACGACCTGTCGACTGCGAAAAAACAAAGCGGCGAAAAGCTCAGCCTGCCCGCCGACCAACCGCCGCCTTCAACTGACGATCGGCCATCCGAACAAGACGTGAAGGGCGGCCGCATCGGTCAGCAACAAATCAACAAGCCCGTGGTAGCCGGCGGCGCCCGGCCGATCGAGGGAAGTGGCCCGGAGCAAGTGGTTCGCGCGACGCGTGAAAGTCCGCGCCCCGTCGACGTTGCCCCGGCGCCAGCGACAAAACAGCCAACCACCGAGATCGCCACCAGCGCCGCGGCTGAAGATGCGGATGTGTCGCAGGTCGAGGACTCGAAAGCGAAGCGGCGCGGTCGCGGGACCACCAAATCGCAGCGTGCGGGCCAGACACTCGTCTCGCCAGCGGTCCGCACGGCATCCGTCGAAGTCGGGACGCCCATTGATACGCCCCACGAATTCATCACCACCGAAACGACATCCACGATCTCGCACGACGTCGATGCCGAAAGTCGCGATGCGCCCGCCAAGGACGCAGTCGCCTACATCCGCGATGGCGACGCAGACCACGCGACGCGGAATGCGCGAACTGCGTCCGTGCGCGTCGATGCGCCGGAGATCGACGCGGCCCGGGTACGCAGTGAGACGGAAGTTCGACAGCCCTCGAGCGAGACTGGCCGCGGGCAGTTCGAGGCCGACCGCGTTCGCTTTCTACAGCGTGTAACGCGCGCCTTCGAACTTGCCAGCCAACGCGGTGGAGTTGTACGGCTACGCCTGAGCCCACCGGAACTCGGTTCGTTGCGCGTCGAACTCAACCTCCAAGGCGGCGCGCTATCGGCCCGCCTGGAAACAGAAACGCCCGCGGCGCAGTCGGCGCTGCTCGACAGTCTGCCGGCGCTACGCGAGCGACTGGCCGAGCAAAACGTCAAGATCGAGCGATTCGAAGTCGACTTGATGAACCAGTCTGCCGACGACGCGGCTCGTCATGCGCGCGATGAAAGGCAGTCCGCGGCATCAGCGCCAGCGAACCATGCAAGGCGCGCCGCGACAGCGGACTCCGACTCGGAAACCGAGACCGAATCCCAGGGCCCGCAAATCCTGGGAGACGACAAACTGAACGTCATCGTGTAATTCCCGACAAGACCCAGCGCGGCACGACAGCAACTCGTCGGGCCCAACGAGGAGAAAGAACGCATGGAAGTAGGTAGCACCGGCGCCGGCGGCGTCGTGGATCCCCGGTCACGCGATGTCTCCGACTCGCTGCGGGGCATCGAGCTCGATGACTTTCTCGATCTGATGATCGCGGAGCTGCAGAACCAAGATCCGCTCAATCCGTTGGAGAACGACCAGATTCTCCAACAGCTCAGCCAGCTCCGCGAGATCGGCTCGACCGACAAGCTCAGTGAAACTCTGGAATCGGTGCTATTGGGCCAGCAGTTGTCCAACGCCGGCACGCTCATCGGCCGGCAGGTCTCCGGCCTCAGCGACCAGGGACACGACATCGAAGGCACGGTCGATCGGGTGACGATCGAGGATGGAACGGCACAGCTTCACGTGGGCGAGTCCACACTGCCGCTGGCCAACATCCGCGAGATACTGCCCGCCGCACAAAGCTGATCTATAGCCACACTGCGTCACTAGTCCGAAACGGAACTGAGTAACCCAACGACAGCCGCGGCGCGACCACTCGCTGCGGATACCAAGAACTCTTGCGGAACAGAAAGGGGGATCTCCCATGGGTCTTTCTTCAGCACTCAGCACGGCGCTGACCGGTCTCAACGCTGCCGAAACGACGATCGACGTCGTCGGAAACAACATCGCCAACTCGAACACCGTCGGCTTCAAGGCCTCCGAAGCGGTCTTCGCCACGCAGTTCCTGCAAACGCGCAGTCTCGGTTCGGCGCCGACGTCGACCAGCGGTGGTACGAACCCTCGACAAATCGGCCTCGGTACGCAAGTCGCCGCCGTTACGCCCGACTTCACGCAGGGCACCATCGAGATCAGCTCCAGCCCCTCGGACCTCGCCATTCAGGGCGATGGCTTCTTCGTCATTCAGGGCGAGCAGGGCGAGACGCTCTACACCCGCAACGGCATCTTCTCACTCAACTCTGAAAACCAACTGGTCACGGTCACGGGTAACCGACTGTTGGGCTTCGGGGTCGACGAGCAGTTCCAGGTGCAGACCACCACGTTGTCGGCACTGGAAATTCCGCTGGGTGCGGCGGCCGTGGCACAGGCGACGCAGAACGTGTTCCTGGAAGGCACGCTGCGCCCCAATGGCGATATCGCCGACACAGCCGAAATCATCCAGACCGGGATTCTCGGCGATGCCTCGCAAACGGCTCCCGCGACCGGCCCGACTATCGGCGTTGCTACGCAAGCCCCCGATACGTTCATCGCAGCCGAAGGCGCCGCGAACCCGGCCGCGCTCGCGCAAGGCTTCTATCGTTACAAGGTGGTCTACGTCGATGCCTTCGGCAACGAGAGCACACCTTCCGACGACGTTGTCGTCGAAGTCACCAACGCGGGCGGAGCCGAAGTCGACCTTTCGGCCATCCCCGACGATCTCAGTTTCGCCTCGCGGCGAATCTATCGTTCGGAAGTGCAGGGCAGCGCCGCGCTCACCAATCCGCCGCCGACGTACTTCCGCGTGACGGAGATTCCCACCGGCGGTGCGACCGTGTTCACCGATGCTACGGACGACGTCACGCTCGCCGCGAATCCGGCGCTCGATCCCGACGTCCTCGACGGCAACTACAGCTACTACGTCACGTTCTTCAAAGCCGGCCAGCCCGACAGCCGTCCTGCGCCGCTCACCGTGCCGGTCATCGTCAGTGGCGGACGGTTGCAGTTGACTAACTTGCCACCCGATCCGAGTGGCACGTTCGACGGGATTCGCATCTACCGCAATCTGGCCGACGACAACCAGACGTTTCTGGAAGTGGCCACGGTCAACTTCGGCGAGACGTTCATCGACAGCTTCAGCGATGCCGAGTTGCTGACGCTCAACAACGAAATCGATCTCGACGGCCCGCGGATTACGGCCGCCACTTTGTTGACCGATGTCCTCTCGCGCGACGGCAACACCTATAATCAGGTCTTCGAGCTCGGCACGCTAAACTTCACGCCCCGCAAGGGTGGCCGTACGCTCGAAACCAAGCAGTTCGAGATCACCGCGACCAGCACGGTGCTCGACCTGCTGGGCTTCATGGAGGAGGCTACCGGTATTCAGAAGCCGCCGGGCCCCGATCCCATCAACGTCATCCCCGGCGACTCGTCGACGTTCAACGTGGGCGGCGATATCGTCGATGGCCGCATTACCCTAGTGGGCAACAATGGTGTCGCCAACGCGCTCGACGTCGGCCTTTCCGGACTGCAACTCGATACCGCCACGGGATCGCAACAGGTCAATCTACCCTTCGGTGCCGTTCAAGAGGCAGTCGGCGAGAGCGCCGTGGCCGACTTCGTCGCCTTCGATTCGTTGGGTATCCCGCTCAACGTCCGCGTGACGATGGTCCTCGAAGCCCGCGACAGCGCCAGCACCACCTACCGCTGGTTCGCCGATTCGGCCGACAATCAGCCCACCACGGGTGAATCGATTGCCGTCGGCACCGGGCTCGTGCGGTTCGATGGCGAAGGCAACGTGACGACCATCACCAATTCGACGATCTCGATCGAACGTCGCGATGTCTCGTCCGCATCGCCGCTGGAATTCGAGCTCGACTTCACCGCCATCTCCGGCTTGGCCACCGCGACCAGCACGCTCAATGCTTCGCGGCAAGACGGTTCGGCCCCCGGTACGCTCTCCAGTTTCATCATCGGTGAAGACGGTCTGATCCGCGGCGTGTTCTCCAACGGCGTGACCCGCGACCTGGGACAGATTCGTCTCGCGCGGTTCGCCAACCCCGAGGGTCTCGAACAGCGGGGCGAGAACGTCTTTGCCGGCGGTGTGAACTCGGGCCTGCCGGTCGAAGGCAACCCGGGAGAGCAGGGCATCGGCGCGATCATTGCCGGTGCGACTGAACTCTCCAATACCGACATCGGATCGAACCTCATCGACTTGATTCTGGCTTCGACGCAATATCGAGGAAACACGCGGGTCATCTCGGCAGCCCAACAGCTCTTCGACGAACTGCTCAACCTGCGGCGGTAGTCCGTGATCGGATCTCGCGGATGGCGCAGCTCATTGCGGCGAGCTACATATCTCAAACGACGGCACAACGGCCACGGAGGGCCCACGAGTAATGATCCGACTGACGCGGCTCGATGGGCAGCCGTTTGTGCTGAATGCCGACATCATCCGCTTTGTCGACGCGCGGCCCGACACCTTCGTCACGCTCAACAACGGCGATCGGATCGTCGTGCGCGAATCGATGGACGAGGTCGTGCGCTTGTGCGTGGACTACCAGCGATCCAAGAACCTCATACCATCCCTACGGTCGTAACGAGCGGAATGGCCAAGCGCCGTGCGCGCTGAGTTGTCATGGACATTGCCACGATCATCGGCCTGCTGTTCGCGCTGGGCTGCATCGCCTTTGCGGTGATCTCCGCGGGCGCGTCCTTTGCAGTGTTCTACGACCTGCCCTCTATGCTGGTCGTGGTCGGCGGCGCGCTGGGCGCTCTGATGATGTCCTTCCCGCTGAAGACCGTTCTGGGCTTGGGCAAGGTGGGCAAGAACGTCTTTTTCAATCGCTCGCACGACATCGCCCCCTTGATCGAGACGATCGTCGAACTGGCGGAAACTGCCCGCCGCGACGGACTCTTGGCGCTGGAAAGCAAGATCGAGGACATCGACCATCCATTCATCATTCTCGGCATCCAGATGGCCGTCGACGGCAGCCAGCCGGAGGTGATCGAAGACGTCATGCGCACCGAGATGACCGCCGTCAGCAAGCGGCATTCCAACGGCAAATCCGTGCTAGACCAACTCGGCCGACTGGCCCCGGCATACGGCATGATCGGAACCCTGATGGGTCTGATCATCATGCTCGGCAACATGGACGACCCCTCGGCCATCGGTCCCGGTATGGCGGTGGCCCTCATTACGACGCTTTACGGTGCCATCGTGGCAAACGTCGTCGCCATCCCTTTCGCCGACAAGCTAGGTTTTATCAACAAGCAGGAGCTCCTGGCGATGGAGATCATCACCCGCGGAATCATGGCGATTCAGTCGGGCGACAATCCCCGCGTCATCGAGCAGCGCCTGAACACCTATTTGCCGCCCAAGCAACGGGCCGGCAATCAGGAAAAGGCGGCGTAGCGGCATGGAAGAAGAAGACGATGGGGGTCCCGGCATCCCCGAATGGGTCGTGACCTTCGGCGACATGATGTCGTTGTTGCTCACGTTTTTCATCATGTTGGTCTCGATCAGCGAGATCAAACAAGAGGAACTATATCAAGCGCTCGTCGATTCACTGCGGCGACGCTTTGGACACGATGCCTCCAGCGCGAGCATGGCCCCGGGTGAATCGAAACCGCGCAACTCACAGGTTGCCAAACTCGCCAGCCAGGGCCGCGCCAAGCGCATGGATACGATGGATGGGGGAGACAAGGTACAAGCGCCGACCGGCGACTACTCGCGGGTGCAAATCATCCGCGACGGCGACGACGTGACAAAAGGAGGAACGATCCGCTTCGGCGAGTTCAGCACGGAGATCGACGACGAACAGAGTGCGCGTTTGCGCGTCGTCATTCGCGAGCTGGCGGGCAAGTCCCAGCAGATCGAAGTACGAGGCCATACCTCGCGGCAACCGTTGCCCGACAATGCCCCTTATGCCGATCACATGGAACTGGCTTTTGCCCGCGCGCGGAAGGTGATGGAGTTTCTCGCCGCCGAGGGCATCGACCCGGTCCGCATCCGGCTGACTGCCGCTGGAGGGAACGAACCGCTCACGACCAAGCCTGATCCGGTCGAACAGCGCCGCAACGACCGCGTGGAGGTCTTTCTGTTGGAGCAAACGGCCGAAGCCTACGTGCCACCTGAAACAACAACACCCGCCGCCGCTGTCGCACCGTAAACCTATACGCACTGTTCTCACCAGCAGCAACAACTTCCCGGCGAGAAGCTACACAACTTAGAGCGACGCGAGAAAACACAGAATCCACACATGCCCGGGAACAGGAGGTCTCCTCGGCAGCCACCGCCCACCGTAGTTGAGCGTGAGCCACCATGGCTGACGAAACCCAAAGCGACGCCGAGAATCTGCTACCCGACGATGACAGCGCAGCCGCGCCGCGTCGTGGCATGCTGCCCAAGATGATCGCCGGCGGACTGATCAGCACCGTCGTCATCGTCGAATGCATGCTGGCATACCTCTATGTGCCCTCAGTAGCAGAAGCAACGCTGGCAGCCGAAGAGGCTGTCCTCAGCGAGCCCGAGATCGCCGAAGAAGCCCTCCTGGAAGAGCTGCCCAGCGACGAAGACGAGTACACCGAAGTCGATCTGGGGCAATTCAGCGTGCAGTCGTTCCAGCCCGGCTCGAACACCACGCAAGTCATCGATTTCCATCTCTACGGCACCATTCGCCTCGACGACGAGGCCGAATGGAACTCGCTGTTCGTGCTCAACGAACACCGCTTCCGCGATCAAGTCATTGTCATCATGCGCAGCGCCGCTGTCGCCGACCTGGCCGACCCGGGTTTGGGCTTGATCAAACGGAAGATATTGAAGAAAAGTACCGAGACGCTCGGGAAGCCACTTCTGAAGAGTGTCATCTTCAGCGACTACTCATTTCTCGAACAATAAGCCGCCCCACTTCGTCGGCGGCATGTGCGCTGGCAACTCCGGGTAGGCGGCTTCGTTTGCGCTGCCCCGAGCAGCGGCAATGGATTGCCATGTCGGAAGAATCCCAAAAGGTCGATCAGGACGAGATCGAAGAACTGCTCAAACAGCAGCAGGCAGGCGGGAGCGCGCCCGCCGAGCAAGCGGCTTCCGGCGAGCAGCACGCCGCCACTCCAACCGATCAGCCGGCTTCACAGCCCGGGGCCCAGGGCGATTCGCCTGAAATCGGCCAAGACGATATCGAGGCGCTGCTGGCCCAGCAAGGCGCAGGCGCGGCACCGAAACCCGCAGCGGCCCCCGTCGGCGTGGCAAGCGGCCCGCCGGCCGAGATCGCGCAGGAAGACATCGAACTCTTGCTCGAGCAGGCCACCAGCGCTTTAGCTTCAGTCGACCAGCCCAGTCAGGGTCCGCCGCTGGAAGCCTTCAAGTTCGAAGACTTCCAAGGCGCCAAACCCAGCGACACGGCCGCGACCCTCGAGCTGATTCGCGACGTCGAGCTCAACCTCCGCATCGAGCTCGGCCGCACGCACATGCATCTCGAGGATGTGCTGCGGCTGCACAAGGGCTCGGTCGTACCGCTCGACAAACTGGCCGGCGACCCCGTCGACGTCTACGTCAACGGACGCCTCGTCGCGCGGGGCGAAGTGCTGGTACTCAACGACAACTTCTGTGTTCGCGTCGCCGAACTCCTGGCCGGCGACACGGCGCGCAGCAGTTGTTGAAGCCCGCCTGCGCAGGGCGCGATGCTGCGGCGTACCGTCACCGACAGACCCGCGCACAACGACCGTTCCAACCGAGTGGACGCACGGATGCGATCACGCACGGCCTGCACATTCCCCGTTCTCGCGCTCGCGCTCACCGGCGCCGTCCGCGCGCAATCCGACTC
>CALKYM010000170.1 GCA_938003525.1 uncultured Planctomycetales bacterium
GGCGATGAAGCGGCTCGAGGCCATGATGCGGGACACGTGGTTCCTGTGGGTGGCGTGCTTCATCGCCGCCACCTTGATGGCCGTCCTCGTGAGCCCCATCTTCGTCGCCATGTACCCCCTCTGCGCCATCGCCTGCGCCTACTTTATGTTCATGCGCTACGACGCAGAGGGGAATCCGAAGGAGGACGGGTAGGGTAAGTGTCCGATCGCAATGCTCGCGGAGGTGACTCTCCAGCAGCGATGGCGAATCACGCCCCTTGTTCCGGCGTCTTTGGCTCCCAGTGGTACTGGTACTTCTCGCCGAGTTGCATGCGGGTGAGGCAGACGATTTCTTGGGTGTGGCCCTTGAAGTGGGGGACGCTGTCGAAGATGGCGCCGACGGCGGAGAGGTCGAAGCCCTGGATCCGGCGCGGGGCAAGCAGCTCGGCTTCGCCCAGCGAACAGAGAACCTGCTTGGCCTCGTCGATGGTCGCCTGCAATCCCGCGAGCAGTTCTTGTTTCGCGATTGCTTCGCGCTGGGCGAACTCTTGAGGGCGGTCCCGCGTGTCTTCGCTGCCACTTACGCCCGCCACGAGCCACTGCCGGACGTTGCCGGAGAGGTGCAGCAGGAGGTTGCCGATGGCGTTCATGTCTTCGGCCGGACGCCACCAGACCTGCCGCTGGGAAAGCTGTCCCAGGCAGTGGCGAATCTTGGTCATGCATTGATCGAGACACGTACACGTTGCCTGCACGAGCTCTTGGGCGAGGTTTTGGGATGGTGACATGAATGGACTCCCTCTGCTTGGGCCCAGTGTGGCCGCGCGTTGTGTGGCCCGATGGTGTTTCGACCGCAGCGTCGCGTTTTGAACAAGAGCGATGGGGGCCGAATCAGGTTCGCAAAGCACGCGTAATCTTACGGATCAGCGTGTCTTGCTGCCGAGCAGTGGTGGCCGGCAGACGCGAAAACACGGCGCCGTCGAGACGCACATCGGCGAACGTACGGTCGCCATCTTCGTGGAAATGAAGGAAAGCCCGGGATTTGCGATAGAAGACGCCAGTCTTCTTCTCGACCAGATCGTCGAGGTCGCGGATTCGCCCGAGCAGCGGTTCGAGTTCTGCCAGACGAGCGGGTGTGACGTGTCGCATGATGGGGTGCGACCTGCAGTGAGGCTACTGTGCTGCGCAGCTCGGCGTCTCGCCGGCCGCCGCGGCTTTCACGGGATCCATCGGACGCAAATCGCAGCCGCCGCTGGTGGCGTTCATCTTCAAAGGGCCGAAGGCGAACTCCAGCGGGATCGTCGAGCCGGAACAGGCGGCCGGGTAGACCCAGTGCTTCGCGCTCACTTCGACGTGACAGCAGTGCACGCCGCGCTCGGGCGTACCCTGCGCCACGTGGCCCCAACTCTGCGCGGAGGCGATGCCAGGGATCGTATCGAATGCGGTCTGCACTTCACCGCCTTGCTCGCGGAGATCGATGCCGATGTGATCGATGAACGGTCGCGGGCGGCGCGAGCCGTCGGTCTCTGCCAGTTCATCCTGTGAGACGGGGATCGATGAGAAGATCAGATTCACGCCGCCCGGGAAGCGGAATTTGACGAAGCCTTGTTTTTGGTGATCGATGACGCCTCCGGCTGCCTCGATCTCGCCACGCGGCAGCGACTCGGTGTCGTCGACCTTCACATGAATGTGGATCGACTCGGCATGCCTCATCTGTGTTGCAAAGGGAAATGCGGCATCGAACAGCCGCTCGGCTGCATTTCGCTCGCAAGTCGAGGCGAGTCCCCAGCGGCAGAGATTGTCGATTTGCGTCCGAGCGGCTTCGCGATCTGGCATGGGATTCCATGGCGAGAGGGTGGATCGTGCCTTGAACCTGTCGGTATTCTAGCAGGCCTGCGCGGCGATTTCGCGCGCCGGGCGGATGACACATCTCCTGGACAAGAGCCAAACAGCCGATGCACTGGCCGCACGAAACATTGGAAGTCGTGCTCGCGACGCTCAACGATGCGCGGCGGTCGGGTGCCTGTGAGGCATCCACTGAACTTCTTGCCCGCGCTCTTGCTCACGTTCCCGAAGAGATTCTAAGCGCTCGTCCGCCGGAGGACAGGCAGGCCGTACGTGCGCTATTGGCAGAAACAGGTCGCTCTCCCCAGCAGTTCACGCTCGCCGAAATCGAACAACTCTGGGAGCAACTGCTCGATCGACCGGCGCGGCGGCTGGCAGTCTATGGCACGCTGGCACCGGGGGAGGTGAATCATCACATCGTGGCGGATTTGGGGGGGAGCTGGACAGCCGGGCGCGTGCGAGGGCGACGAGTGCAGCTCGATCCGTATCCGCTGTTCTTCCCGTGCGAGAGAGTTGGTTCGCCGGCGACGAATCATGTCGCCGTGCAGGTTCTCGAATCGCCCGCGCTCCCGGATGCCTGGCCGCGGCTCGATGCGTTCGAGGGGCCCGACTATCGGCGGATTCTAGTTGCGGTGGACACCGCCGATGGCACGCGCGTCGCCAATATCTACGAGGGTGTCGCGGAGCGGTGATAGCGGTTCACGGTTTGGAGGTACCCGACGCCCTCGGCAGTCAGGGGGTCAGGCACATTTTCGGCGTTCGCATTTCTCGGAGACCAACGTTGTCGGGCCGAAAGATGAGCCAGACCCCGCGCCGAAGGCGGAGTTGTTGCAAAAAAACGGGCGCGCCGAACACGGTTCGACGCACCCGGGGCCCGAGCCTGGTGCGAGGGCGAATCGCCCTTAGTCGCTGCCCCCGAACGGCGAGAGCAGTTGGTTGAACTGTTCGGGGCTACCGCCGAAGAGCTTGGCGGCTTCATCGGCGATGTGCTGACGGATTGCGGGATCGATGTCGCTGCTGGTCCATTGCTTCATGAAGCTTTGCAGCAGCGCCATGTTCAGCTTCTGCTCGTCGGCCGGCGTCTGTGCGACGACCTGAAAGATGCCGAAGCACATTTCGTCGTTGCTGTCGTTGCCGAACAACACCCGCTCGGGCGGATGGCTGGGATTGGAAGGATTGTCGGCCGAATTGTCATAGGCGCTGAGCACATCCAGCCGCGTACCGGCGGGCAGTTTGACGGGCTCGCGAAAGACGTAGTTGTCCTGCCAGTAGAAATTCCAATCGTCGATCCAGATCAGCGATTGCTCGGATCCATCGGGCAGCGTGGCCGTGATCTTCATCTCATGGCCGATCAAGTGCATATGTGGCAACAGCGAGATCAACTCGACGTCGGCCGGCAGCGTGACGCTCGAGGTCACCTCGTGCCGCTTTTCGCCGGCGGCGATGTCGATCAGAATCGTCCCCACGACGAATGGGGCCCGCGCCACTCGTCGTGGGGTCGGCTTGTCTGCGAAGTAGAGGCCGAGCGAAGACTGATCGGATTCTTCCTTGCCGCTGGGATGTAGGTGGAGCTGCATGATCAGATCGGTCTTGATGGGAATCGTCAGGCCGAGCTCGTCGGGAAAGTAGCGCGGCGTCATGCCGGGCGTCCACACGCCGAGAATGCCGCCGGCGGGAACGCCAATGGATCCGAAGGTCTGATAGCCGGGCTCGGGCGTTTCAGCATCTTTGGCGCGGCCGGCGCCCATCTGGTCCATCACCAGTACCGCGTGGTGCACGACGGCCGAATTGCCGGGGCGGAACTCGAAGGCGACCAGCGATTTGTCCTCTGGAATGTCGATCGGAATGATCCAGTGCTGGAAGATATCGGGACCATCGGCCGGCACCGTGACCGAATCCGGCGCGGTGAGCACCAAGTCGGGCTCGCCGAGGTGCCAGCCGTCTGAGAACTGAGGAGTCGGCGGCAAGTCCGCCGGATCACCCTCGGGCGCGCCGGCGGCCGCCCAAGCCTGAAACAGGCTTTTGGCGGTGGGAGTCAGACGCCGCTCGCCGAGGAACTCGCCGTGACCTTCCAGCGCCTGCCAAGGCGGCATCAAGCCGGTGGCCGTCACTTCGGCGAGGAACGAAGCCCGCTTGGCCGCGTCTTCGTAGGTCAAGAGCGAGAACGGCGCCACCTCGCCGGGCCGATGACACTCGGCGCAGTGGGCGAACAGGATGGGAGCGATATCGCGAGTGAACGTGACTTCGTGCCGCTGGTCGGTCGGGCGGCGGTATTCGAAAAGGCAGCCGACCGGCTCGGTCTCGGCGGCGGCAATCTCCTCGCCGGCGACGGCGGCATCGATCGCCTCGCGGAAGTCGTGCGTGCGGGCCGCCTGCCGTTTCTGGTTAACATCGGCATACAGATCGTTGATGCGGCCTCGGTAGAGCACGTTGCCTTGCTGGTCGAGCAAGAAGGCCTCGGGCACGCGGCGCGGATTGAGCGCCGTGGCGATCTCGGCCGACGCGTCGAACAACAAAGGGAACTCGATGGCGAACTCATCGCAGAACTCGGCCGCCGCCGTGCGCTGAAGTGCCGGGTCGGCCAACACGCCGTAGAACGCGACGCGATCGCCCGGTAGCGCGCGGGAGATACGATTGAGTTCCGGAACGTACTCGCGGCACAGCGGGCACTCGGTCGTCATGAACACCAGTGCCACGAGCTTTTCATCGTCGCGTTTCAGGATGCGGTGTACTTCACCGTCGATATCCAGCGCTGTCGCGTGCTGAAGCCCGGGGAGGTTCGCTTCGGCGGCGCGGGTGAGGCTACCTGAAAGCGCCGTGATCACCAGACACGCCGTCGCGAGCAGGGCATGAAGTCGAGTGCGATAAGAACGGTGCGAACGCAACGAGCGTTTCATGTCAGGTCTTCCTCAGTTTGCAGGTCGGATGATGGTGATGAACGGTCACTCGGGAACATCGCCTTTTTGGGGCGATGAGGACGCCGGCTCTCGGTGTGCCAGTTCCAGTACGCGTCGCCAGCGGGCGTCGTCCCAGCTTCGAGCTTCATCGGGGCTGAGTATGCTGCCGGCGATGATCTCGATGATGTCGCGGATTCGCTCAGCCAGTGGTGCGCCGGGCTCGGCGAAGTATTGGGTGAACATGGTGCCGTAGAGCATGTCGCTCAAGAGGTCGGTCGTGCGCTCGACCGGCACGTCGCGTAGACGGCCCGCAGCCACGAGCCCCCGGAGCATTTCGCGCCAGGGGCCGATGTTGGCAGCCACATGTTCGCTGTAGGTCGGATGCTTGCGATGGCGGAAGAAGGCCCGCTCCTGAATCAGCAATTCGACGTACTGCGGATGCCGATCGAAGAACTGCAGGTAGCCGAACGCGGCCAGGATCATCTGTTCGAGCGGGTCGGTTGCCCGACCGGCGAACTCGAGCGTCTGTTCGTTGAGCCGTCGCATCCCGCCATCGACTGCAGCGAGGAACAGCTCTTCCTTATTGCGGAAGTAGCGGTAGACGGTACCCTTGCCGACGCCCGCCTGATCGGCGATTCGCTGCAGATCTGTCCCCGCGTAACCAGCTTCTGCGAAGCATGTTGCGGCGATTTCGAGAATTTCTTCGCGGCGCCGCTGCTTGAGCGCCCGATCCTCGGGTCGGCCCCGTCGGCGCGATTGGACGCTGACCATGCTGGCGGCTTTCAATAAACGGACGGACCAGTCAGTCCGCAAATTGTAGCCAGTGCGGCGAGGACCGCAAGAGAAATTCTCCGCAGGAGTGGGAGTTGGCGGCAGCCACTGGGGCCAAGCCAAGTTGGGAATCAGGTCAACTCGTGCGGCGCCACGAGCAGCCCGTCGTCGTCGGCGTACACAAAGTTGCCGGGCGCCACTCGCAGTCTGGCGAAGTGAAGGACGCAATCGCGTGAGCCGGCGCCGGCTTTCACGCTTGCCAGGGGATGAGCCGCCAGGGCGACCACTCCCAGTGGCAGCTTCGCGAGTTCGGCCGTATCACGGACGCAGCCGTGCACGACGACGCCCGTCCAACCTTTGTCGACGGCGAGCTGGCCTAGCCGATCGCCCAACAGCGCACAGCGCAATGAGCCGCGGCCGTCGACCACCAGGACCCGTCCCGCTCCCGGCTGGGCGAGCGTCTCGCGTACCAGCGAGTTGTCTTCGTAGACGTCGAGCGTGACTGCCGGGCCGTGGAATGCGCGTCGGCCGCCGAAGTGGATCAGCCCGGGCCGGGCGACTTGGACGAGATCGCGATGGCGGTCGCAGAGTTCGGCCGTGGGGAGCGACACAGATTGGGCCTTGCTTCAGGTGTCACTTGTAGTGTTTGCATCGTCTTCGCCGCGCGCCGCTTCGCGGGCGGCTTCGGCTTCGATCTCCGCCTCGAACTGGGCGGCCGTCGCTTTTGACAACTCGGCCGCTTCGCGCATCATCGGATACTTGACGCTGAACGTCTCGACGATCTCCTCGTAGGGCACATCGAAGTAGTGGCCGCGATCGTTCAAGTACTCCATGTGCCGGCGTCCTTCGAGATCGAACGGGTGGTACAGCGAGTCGCTGCGTCCGTCGAACTCTAGTGGATGCAGCCGCGCCTTTTCGCACAGGCGGCGATTGAAGGCGACGGTGGCCTTGACCCAACGACCTTCGAGCCACAATTCGTTGTAGCCGTGGAAATAGAAGACGTCCGTACCGATCCACTGCAACAGCTTCTCGGTAGCCAGGTGGTTACGCACGTCGGCATAGCCGAGACGGCAGGGAATTCCCGCTGCGCGACATACCGCGGCCAGCAACGACGACTTGTTGACGCACCACCCGTAACCAGCGTCCAGCACGTTGCTGGCTTTGAGGCTGTTGGGGTCGAGTTGAATGCCGTACGCGCTGTAGCGAATGTCGTCGCGCACGGCGTAGAACAGGCGCACGGCCTTGTCGACCGGGTCTTGAGCGCCTGCCGCCACGCGACCGGCGTACGCGATGACGTCCGGATGATCGCTGTCGACGAACCGGGAGGGCTGCAGGTACTCGGTTTGATCGGACATGGCGGGAGGGGTTGAGGTCATGGCTGGATGGTTGACTCCCGCTCGCGGAAAACGCTGCTCGCGCGGCGGGCTGATCACCTAGCTCGCGACTGTTCACGGACCGCGAAGTCGGTACCCGTCGCTGGTGGCAACGTAAACCAAAGTAACAGCATACGGTATTGCGAGTCCGGGGTCTGCGGAGGGCGGTGGTCATCCGGTCCCGCTGGCGCGCAATTCCCTTTACTGGTTTGCCGGCGCGATTTACAAGTACAGAACGCTGCACTGCGCCAGGATACCATGGGCCACTGACGTGCAGAGGAATGTGGGGCTCTTTCATTTCGGCGTTCGCGTGTCACTGGCGGACCTGAACGCCCGCGAATTCGCAACGGACTGGACTCGGTTTGGGCGGCTGACTAGCGCGCCGCATCAATGTCCAGCAAACGTTGTTGGATGCCACTATGCGCGATACCCGACGCCTATTGATCGTGATGCTCGTGTTGGTGCTGATCGCCGCTTATACGAGCCATGGCCTGGGGGCGGCTGGCGTCGCCTTCTGGCCGTGGCGGTACGCCCTCGACGTGCAGGCCGTCGCGCTGTTTCTCGGCACGATTGTGTTTGTGGGCGCGCGGTATCAGACCTCGCGTTGGGCGAAGCTGATGCTGTTTCTAGTTTGCGCCGTGTTTTTCGGCCTGCAACTCGGCGCGACGCAGGAAGGCGGCTGGCCGGTTAATCAGCCCGCCAGCGAAGAATCACCGTTGTGGAACTACCTGGTGATTCGCCCGCTGACGGATACCGCCATGTTCGTGGGGGGGATTCTGTTGCTGCATGCCTACGTCACCTCCGCGACGTTGTCATCGCGCCTTGTGCAGCAGGAAGAACAGCGCCGCGCGGCGCTGGACAGTGTGGCGGCCAGCGAGGAACGGCTGCGCTCCATCGCAGAGAACGTGCCGGGCATCGTGTATCGTTTGTTGCGTAAGGCAAATGGCAAGGTGTCCGTGCCGTATGCCAGCCCGCGAGTATCCGAGTTGCTGGGATACACCGCCGAGGAGGTTATCAGCCCCACGTTCGATGTGTTGGCCCACGTGCGTTCAGACTTTGTCGGTCAGGTCGAACGATGGATTGATGAATCAGCGCGGACCGGCAACACGTTTGAGCACGAGTTGCCGGCGCTACACGCCGATGGCCGCGTGATTTGGTTGAAGCTCTCGGCCACGCCGCAGGTTTTGGAAGACGGCCACACGATTTGGGACGGAGTGGCGCTGGACGTCACTGATCGCATTCAGGCCGAAAGCGCCTTGCGCGAAGCGCACGAAGAACTTGAGAATCGCGTCGAGCAGCGGACTGCACAGTTAAACCGCCTCAATGTGCAACTCCGCCAAGAGATCAGCGACCGCGAAGAGACCGCCGAGGCGCTGCACACCAGCGAAGAGCGCTTTCGCCTGGCATTCGAAGAAAGTCCGCTGGGGCTGGTGATTGCGGATCTGGACTATTGCATCGTGAAGGCCAATGCGGCCTTCGCGCGGATGGTAGGCCGAGCGCCCGACGAGTTGGTCGGGCGCTCGATGTCTGATTTCACCCACCCGGACGACGTCGACGAGAGCATTCAGAACATGCAGCGCGTCGTGGCCGGTCAGTCGGATCACTACGAGTTTGAGAAACGGTACGTCAACGCCGAGGGTAAGACGGTCTGGGGACGTGTGACAGCCGCGCCGATCCGTGACGGTCAGGGCCTGCCGCAGCTCGGACTGGCATTGATCGAGGACATCACCCAGCGCAAGCGCACCGAGCAGGCGCTGCGGGATGCAGAACGGATGGCGTCGATCGGTACGCTGGCAGCCGGGATTGCGCACGAGATCAATAATCCCGCCGGGGCCATCTTGTTGGCCGCGCAAAATGCACAGCGGGCACTCCAAGATGGGTCGACTGGCGAGGGAGTGACGGAGCGGCTGGACGAGATCGTTGAACAGGCGAAACGCTGCGGCCGCATCGTGCGGAGTGTATTGCGATTTGCCAAGCAGGAATCTTGCGAGAAGTGGCCGGCCGATCTGAATGCCAGCGTGCACCAGGCCGTCGAACTGACCAGACCTTATGCCCGACAGCGTGAGGGGACGCTGCGCACCGAACTGGCAGAAAATCTACCGGCCGTGTTGATGAATCCGACCGAAATCGAACAGGTGATCGTCAATCTATTGCGCAATGCCCTTGAGGCCGATGAACATTCGCCCACGGTGGAAATCTCGACGCGCCGCGTGGATGACAAGATCGAACTTTCGGTGCGCGATCGCGGAACGGGCATCAGCGAAGAGCAGCGCGCGCGGCTCTTCGATCCTTTTTACACGACACGCCGAATCGAGGGTGGAACAGGACTCGGGTTGAGTCTGTCGTATGCTATAATCGCAGACCACGGTGGCGCCATTCGGGTCGTCAATGAACCGGCCCACAGCACGACGCTCGTCGTCGAGTTGCCGCACACCGCCAACGGCTTGCATTGATGGGTGGGGGAGCAACGTGATGGTACGCATCTTGGTTGTCGATGATGAGCCGCAGTATTGCGAGAACCTCGGTCTTTGCCTTTCATCGGAAGGCTACGAGGTTTGCACGGCCACGACGAGCGACGAGGCGGTGAGCCTCGGCGAATCGTTTCGCCCGGACGTACTGGTGGCCGACTGGATGTTGCGCAGCACGCGCGACGGACTCGAAGTGTCGTCCGCATTGCGGGCCGGATCGCCGCGATTGGAAACGATTCTGATCACGGGCTATCCGTCGACCGAACTGCACGACAATGCGCAACAGGCTGACGTGTTCGAGGTGCTCGAAAAGCCTTTCGAGCTGAACGATCTGCTTTCGGTCGTCGAATACGCTGCCCGCTCGAGCGACGAAGGCGGTCCGGACGGCGGCTAGTGGAGCGTCTTCCCGATTCAGTCGGGCGACGCGCATGCGGTCGCCAAAGACGCAAGTGCTTTGGCGCAGATAACAAGGTAGTGCTCCGCCGGATAGCTCGCACCCGGCAACCACGTGTTGACGGAGCACTAGTTTCCGTTTTTCGCAGCACACAACGACGCGCTGCAGTATTTCAGCCTGCGCCGATTCGTTGGCAACGCGCAGCGGCAGGCGTTAGACTCCCGCTGCGAGTGCATCTGGTCGTACGCGCGGCGGGTAGTGTGGCTCTCTACATTCGTTGCCGCGCTGGCTGACCCACACTCCGCTTGCTGATCGCGGCGCGCTTGCGGCGCCGCACTCTTGGAGGGCGCCGGCGACGCATGATCTCACCGTTACGACGTATCGGACCTGCCTTCATTGTCGGCGCGTGCATTATCGGGCCCGGCAGCGTGACGTTGATGTCGAAGACCGGCGCGCAGTACGGCTACTCGATGCTGTGGCTGGCCATTTTGACCGGCGCGCTAATGGCCGGCTTCATCGCGCTGTTCATGCGCTGGGGAATCTACGTCGATCACACCGTCATGGGGCTGGTGGCCGAGAGGCTCACGCGACCGGTAGCCGCGCTGGGCGGCATCGTGCTGGCGTCGTCGAACGTGGCCTTCCAGTTCGGCAACAACCTGGGAGTGTCGGCCGCCATGGAGTTGGTCGTGCCGGATATCGACATTCGGCTGTGGCCCGTGTTCTTCACGGCGGCGTCGATCGTCTTCATGTTCGGTTTGAAGCACATCTATCGCGCGGTGGAAGGCTTGATGACGGTCTTCCTCGTGCTGATGTTTCTTGCGTTTTTGGCCAACCTCGTACTGGCACGACCCGACTTGATCAGCATCGTGCGTGGCAGCTTCGTGCCACAACTGCCGCCGGGCGATGAGGGCGTCGATTGGATCACAATCGGTGGGCTGGTGGCCACGACGTTCATTCTGGTGGCGGCCTTGTTTCAGAGCTACCTGGTGAAGGCCAAAGGCTGGACGGCCGAGAATCTTCCCAGCGCGACGCTCGACACGGTGCTGGCTTCGGTGATCTACACACTTATCGGCTGCGTGATCATGGCCACGGCGGCGACGGTGATCTATCCCGACGGTACCATCACGTCGGCTGCCGACATGGCGTCGCAATTGGAGAAGCTGTTTGGCCCTGCGGCCCAAATGGTGTTCGCCGTCGGTTTCGGCGCGGCGGCATTCTCCAGCTTTCTGACCAACGCACTGGTGGGCGGAGTGCTGTTGTGCGACGGCTTCGGACTGGGAGGCCAGCTCGAATCGAAGGCCACCAAAGTGCTGGCGGCGCTGATCCTCGTTGTGGGTATGCTCACCGCCATCGCTATTCTCCAGCAAGAGCGACAGGCCGCCGCCGCACCGTCAACGGCGAGCGACGAGGCGACTGAAAAGCCCGCGGGCAGTCAGCTCAAAGTGCAGGCAATCGCCGTCGGTCAGGCCACCACGCTGTTGGCCGTGCCGCTGGGCGCGATTGTCACGATCTTGGTGCTGTTCGATCGCCGCGCGAACGCCAACCGCCCGCTGCCACTGCCCGCCAAACTCTTCGCCATCGCCGGCCTACTCGTGCTGCTCAGCACGGCCGCGGTGACGTATGAGAAACTGTTCGGTGGGTGACGGTCTTAAGTCGATGCTCACCCAGCCTTGCGCGCGTAAATCTGCAAACTGGCGATCTGGCCGTCGAGTTGTTCGAGGATTCGTTTGCTGGTCGCGTCGTCGCTGCTGGCGATGGCGGCTTGGAGCATGGGGTCGGATTGGGCCAGTTCGGAGTCCACTAGGGCGGCGAGCTGCGCCGCGGTGAACGTGAAGCGATGTCGCACTGTGACGTCGGTGAGTCCCGCCGCTTCCAAGCCGGCCAGATACTCCGACTCTTTGATGGCGCCGGTCAGGCACGAGCTGTAGAGCGCGGGAATGTCGCGCAGCTCGTCGGGAATCTCTTCGGCCACCATATCGGAAATGAGAATCTGCCCGCCAGGTTTGAGCACGCGGGCGATCTCGGCGAACACGCGGGGCTTCTCTGGCGAAAGGTTGATCACGCAGTTGGAGATGATCCAGTCGACCGAAGCGTCATCGAGCGGCAGCTCTTCGATAATGCCTTTGCGCACTTCGGCGTTGGTGGCACCGGCTTCGGCGATCGCCTGCCGGGCCCGCTCGATCATGGCATCGGTCATGTCGATGCCGATCGCGCGACCTTCAGGACCAACCTTCTGCGCGGCCAGTAGCAGATCGATGCCGGCACCACAGCCAAGATCGACGACGACTTGGCCCGGTTGCACTTCGCTGAATGCCAGCGGGTTGCCGCAGCCGAAGGAATTCTCGACCGACTGTGTGGGCAGCACGTGTAGTTGCTCGTCGCCGTAGCCGGCCAGTTTGGCCGCGGTGCCCTTCGTCGTGCTCTCGCCACAACAGCTACTGGGCGGCTGCTCGACGGCGGCCGTGTACGCGCGAGAAACCTGATCGCGAACCTGCTGGCTGTCGGACATGGCCGGGCTCCTTGCTGGATGTGAGAAAGTCTTACGGCGGGTTTGCTGCCGGGTTGCGACAGGTTACGCGGCCGCAGCGCGAATCTCGCGGACCACCGATTCAGGATCTTCGAAGATCAGGAAGTGGCCCACGTTGGACAACTCGGTGTAGCGGGCCTCCCGGTGCATCTGCTTCAACTCGCGACCCATTTCGACGGTGGCAATCGGGTCGCCATCGGCCCAGACGAATTGTAGCGCGGCGCCGGCCGAGGCAAGCCCGCCCAACCAGCGGTCGCGATGCACGTACCGTTCGCGCATATAGGCTGAAAGGGCCGGCAGTCGTAGCTGCCCGTCTTGATAGGCCATCAGCTCGTTCATCACGGCCGCCATCTGCTCGTCAAGCTTCTCGGGTCGCTTCATCAATGCCCGCAGTGCAGGGATGTACATTTCTGCCATCGAAGTTCGGCAGAGCTCCATCGCCTCGGGCAGCGTGCTGTTGGTGCTCAGCAAGTGTTGAAACGGCGTGATCTGCGCCAGCCACTGCAACATGCTGCCGTTGGTCAGCGTCGAGTGGGTGATGCGAAAGGAGAGTCGTCTCACATTCTGGCGGGCGAGCAGTTCGCAATGAACGCTGGTGCCCATGTCGTGACTGACGACACGGGCAGCTTCGATTCTCAGTTGGCGCGCGACCGCCTCGACGGCATCGGCCTGTTGAAAGAGCGAGTAGCTGTAGTCGTCAGGTTTGTCGGAAAGCCCGTAGCCGGGAAAGTCGAGGGCGACGACGCGATGATCGTCGGCGAGCCGCTCGATCACTCCCTGCCAGTCATAGGCCGAAGTGGGAAAGCCGTGCAGCAGCAGAACACAAGGGCCGCTGCCGCGCTCGACGACAAAGATCCGTCGTCCGTCCCAATCGAGCCAGCGGCCCGATTCGGCCCAGGCGCGGGTCGCGGTAGACAAGCCGCTCAGATCGGGATTCGGCAGGCTCATACGTTGCTCGGCGGGCACGTCGCTAAGGTGGGAACGCCGTCAGTATACGGCATGGCGAAGCGGCAAGTCGGAAGGACGCCTACTGCCCCTTCAATGCGCCAAAAGCCGCGAAGCAGCCGTTCTTGTGCAGGACGTCAACCGCTGCGAAGCCGACCTCGCGGAGCAGGTCGAGTTGAAACACCAGCGGGCGGGGCGTGTCTTCCCGGGCGACGTAGTCGAACACGTGATTCCGATAGGCTTCGCCCTTCAGGCTGCAAAGGTACTCGCCGTACCGCGCCCACATCAGGCGGCTGACGCTGGGCAGCGAAGATTCGATCAGGTCGAAGATCCACAATGAACCGCCGGGGCGGAGTGCCGCGTGGAAGTTGGTGAAGACCGCGCGCCATTCCTCTTCGTCGCGCAGATGGTGCAAGACTGCGGCTGCCATCACGACGTCGAAGCGTTCGCGACCGAGGTCAACTTGGCGGATGTCGCCTTGAATCGGTTGAATCGTGCCGCTGGTCTTTGGGCGCAAGCGCTCGACGGCTCGGTCGAGCATGGGGCGGCTGAGGTCGACGAGCGTGAAGTTCAGATTCGGCAGCCGAGCGAGCAACTTGAGCGAGTAGTTGCCGGCCCCGCAGCCGACGTCGAGGACATCGCGCGCGTCGGGCGTTGTGGTGGCGGCCGCTTCGGCCACCAGCGCCATCGCGAACGCGGCGTCCACCGTGCTTTCCTGGGCCGCGTCGAGATTGGAAAAACGCTCGACGTCCTGATCGAAGCGGGCCCGGATTTCATCGGGCGTCGACTTGCGGCGATTGTCGTCGGGCATGAGGACACACTTGCTCGCTGGCGGCGTCAAAACGCGCCGTCGCGGACCTGGAACATGGTCGGCTTCGAGAGAGTGCGTCCGCCGTTACGCAACCAGGCTGCCACCAGATCCATCAATTGCTCAGCGTTTGGCTCGGGCGGGCCGAACAGCTCGCGACAGCGCGAGGCGTCGTTAAGCAGGGCTGACTCACCTTCCGGCTCGATGAATGTGGCCGTCACACCCAGCCGCGCGGCGAGACCGTTCGCCAAGTCGCGGACGCAATGCCTTTCGGGACCGGTGACATTGAGAATCGCCGCGGGAGAGTCGGCCAGCGACAGTGCTTGCAGCGTGACGGCGTTGGCGTAGCCTTGCCACACGAAGTTCACCTCCGGCATGGATAGATCGATTGGCCGGCCGGCGAGCAACTGCTGTGCGAGATCGACGAGCACGCCGTAGCGTAGTTCGACGGCGTAGTTCAACCGGATGAGGCTGACTCGCGTGCCGTGCGCGGCGCTGGCGTACTCCCACATCCGCTCGCGTCCCCATGCGCTGGCTCCGTACTCGCCGACGGGTGCCGGCGGCGTCGCTTCGGTGGGCTGTGGCGCATCGCGTTCTACCAGCGGGTAGACGTTGCCCGTGCTGAAGGCCACCACGCGCGAGTCGCGATAGCGCTCGGCCAGCGCGCCGGCGAGATACGTGTTCACCGCCCAGTGCTTGCCGGGCGGATCGTCGCCGCTGAACTTATGCGCGAGCATCACGATCACGTTGGCTGCTGAGGGCAAGGTTGCTCGCGCTTGAGGATCGAGCACGTCGCAGGCGAACGTCTCGATACGCTCTTGTTCCAGTGCTTGCCGCAGGCGCGGGGCGGTGAAGCGCGAGACGCCAATGATCCGCTGGTCTCGTCGTCCGGCGGCATCGGCTGAACGGCGGGCCAGCCGCGCCAGGCTCGGTCCCATCTTGCCGCCCACGCCGATGATGAGCAGATCGCCCTCGAGCCCGCGCATCAACTGCTCGGTGCCGGAGGTCGGTCGCGAGAGCCGCTCTTCGAGCTGCTGTTCGTCACGGATGGGTTCGGCGGCGCGGGACATGGTCGTCATAATAGCGGCCCCGTTGCTGGGTGTACCACGCCTGCGAATTGCGTCGATCGGTGCTCAAAGGCGTCGTCGCCGCGCTTCCGACTCCACTTTCGATCTCGCATGTTTCAACGCTACCTGTTCGTCTGGGTCGTCTTGCTGTCGGTGTTGGCGGCGATGTGGCCAACCTGGTTGCCAGGCTGGCAGGATCCGTTTGTCGGCACGCAGGCCGTTCATTTGCGGACGCTGTTTGCCGCGACGATGTTCGCCATTGGCTGGATGCTGCCACGCGATGAGATGCGTCAGGTGATTCGGCGGTGGCCCACCGTTTTTGGTGGCACGGCCGTGCAGTACACCGTGATGCCGCTATTGGCCGCCGCGGTGGCTTGGGTCGCCGGTTTCGATGGCGATCTCCGCGTGGGCGTGATCATGGTGGGGTGTGTGCCCGGCGCGATGGCTTCCAACGTGTTGACGTTGCTGGCGCGGGGCAACGTCAGCTACTCGGTGAGTCTGACCACGGCGGCCACTTTGGTTTCACCGCTTGTTGTCCCCCTCACGCTGTGGCTAGCGCTGGGACGCAGCGTGCCGCCGGAGAGAATGGCGGACATCTTCTTTGAGCTGTGTTTGATTGTCGTCTTGCCCGTGCTGGCGGGCATGTTGTTGAGCCGCCTGCGTCCCGGTTGGGACGGTCTGGCACGCCGGTTCGGACCGGTGATCGCCAACCTCACGATTCTGTGGATCATCGCCGTGGTGGTGGGCAAAAACCGTGCAGGACTTGCCGAGCTCGAAGTCGTGCTGCTGGCGGCGCTGTTGATTATCAACGTCGGCGGCTACTTCGCGGGCTGGGGTGGCGCAGCGCTGCTTGGTTTGTCGGCCCGCAAGCGACGGGCGCTGGTGCTGGAAGTCGGCATGCAGAATGCCGGACTGGGCAGCGTGCTGGCCACGACTTACTTCGCCACAGAAGCCGCGCTGCCGCCGGCGCTGTACACGTTCGGCTGCATGTTCACCGGCACACTGCTGGCGCAGTTCTGGGCCCGCCG
>CALKYM010000171.1 GCA_938003525.1 uncultured Planctomycetales bacterium
GTTGTCGAAGACGATCTGACGCACGCCGTCGGGAGGCGTTCGCGCGGCAGCCACGCGCTCGCGCAGCAGCTTCGAGAGCCGCGCCACCGTTTCAGCGTGCTGGGCATCGTTGGCCAAGTTGATCAGCTCCTGCGGATCGCTCTCGTGGTCAAAGAGCGCGGCGCCTTGATCGCCCTCGTGTCCCCACTCTGAATAGCGATAGCGAGCTGTGCGAATGCTGTAGCCGTTGTCGTGCTGGGTGAACGCAGAATCGCGCGGCGTCGCGGTAGCGTCCGTGAGCACCGGTGACAGGCTCACGCCGGACAGATAATCGGGCGCCGGTAGATCGCAGAGTTCCGCCAGCGTGGGATAGAAGTCGACCATCTCTGCAAACGTTTCTGAATCGGCACCCTGAGTGACACCCGGTCCGGACATGATCAGCGGCACGCGTGTGGCGTTCTCGAAGAGCGTGGTCTTCTGGTAGTGGCCGTGTTCGCCCATGTGATAACCATGGTCGGACGTAAAGAGCACGATTGTGTTATCCGCCAGTCCGGTCTCATCCAGCGCGTCGAGAACATGACCGAGTTGTGCATCGGCGAACGTGATCGAGGCGTAGTAGGCTTGAATGATCTCGCGCGCCAGCGCGTCCGAGAGATTGAGGTGGTCTTTCTTCCGCGTGATCGACCGCCGCGCCGGTTGCGGCAGCGTGTCGAGATATCCCTCGGGCACCTCTGGCACGACGATCTCATCCCGCGAATACATGGCGAAATACTTCTTGGGCGCCACGTAGGGCGTGTGTGGCCGATACAGCCCCACGGCAAGGTAGAACGATTCGCCGGTTTCCGCATAGTGATGCAACAGGTCGACGGCTTCTTTCGCGGCGATGCCGTCGGTTTGCTCCTCGTCGGTGCCGTCGGCGGCCAGCCAGCTCAGCGTTCCGCCAAACTGCCCCGGCACCAGCGTGTTGATGATGTCCTCGTCCGCTCGATCGCGTCCGCGCGGGTTGATAGTGAAGTCCCACGAATAGGGATCGTCGTGTCCGCTGGTGCCGATGTGCAGCGGCACGTTGTAGTGATAGATCTTGCCAATCCGCGTGGCGACGTATCCGTTGCGGCGAAACATCTGCGACATCGTCTGCACGTTGGGCACATGCTCGCGAATGTAGATGCCGTTGCGACGTACGAGCGTCTGGTCGGGATAGAGCCCCGCCATGAACGACGCGCGACTTGGACCGCACAGCGGGTACTGGCAATGCGCGTTCTCGAAGCGGACGCCGCGTGCGGCAAGACGGTCGATGTTCGGCGACTTGACGAGCGGGTGACCGTAACAACCCAAGTCGCAGTTCAGGTCGTCGCAAATCAGAAACAAGACGTTCGGTTTGGCCGCCTCGGCTGCATACGTTGTCGTCGCGGCCGCACACGCAAACGTCAGTGAAATGACGAGGAATAGCATTGCACGCAGCATGGTGACCTCCGGCGCGGAGCCGACTAGAGGATGAGTAATTCAGTGCGACCCGCAGACCGGTACCGACGCGCGCGATGCGCAGCGACTGCCTCCGCGAGTGGCGAGCCCGATTGTGTACCGAGCGAGCGCGAAACTCAATGAAAAGCGACGCGCATAACGCAAGGCGAGGCCGATTGCGGTGAAGGCGGCATTCGGATGTGATGGGGGGCGAGGGAATGCCGCCGCTCGGCGTTCGTACGGTATGATGATCTGTGCAGCAACGAGGCAACGCACGATCCGGGAGTATGGCGCATGTCGGCCCACCAGCGGACTTCCAGCAGACTTCCCAACCGCCGAGAATTCGTCGAGGCCGCGGCGAGTCTGCTGGCGGTGCCCACGATCATTTCGGCATCGGCGTTGGGGGAGGATCGGCCCGCGCCCAGCGACCGCATCAACGTGGCCATCATTGGTCTCGGTTCCCGGGGTTTCAATCTCATTCACTACATGCTCAACGAGCCCGATGCGCAGATCGTCGCCGTCTGCGATGTTCACAAGCTGCACTACCGCGACCTGCCGTGGGGTAAAGGGCAGGCCTTCGGACGAGAGCCGGCGCGCGAGAAGATCGAAGCACATTACGCCGATCAAAGCGGCTCAGGATCGAGCCGCGGCCTGGGGGTGTACGCCGACTATCGCGAGATGTATGCCCGCGAAGACTTCGACGCCGTCGTCGTCTGCACACCCGACCACTGGCACGCCATCACCACGCTCGAAGCGTTACAGGCCGGCAAAGACGTGTACTGCGAAAAGCCCGTCACGCACCTGTTTCGCGAAGGGCAGCTCGTCTACCAGGAAGTTGCGCGGCAGGGAGCCGTCTTTCAGGCAGGTTCGCAACAACGATCCGACCGCCTCTTTCGGCATGCGGTCGAGTTGGTGCGCAACGGTGTGATCGGCGCCGTGAAACACGTCGAGGTCGGGCTTCCGCCCGGCTATAGCGAACCGATGGGCGATCCCACCGTGACCTCACCGCCCGAGCATCTCGACTACGAGTTGTGGTGTGGCCCGAGTCCCGCGTTGCCCTACATGCGGGCTCGGCACCATCGCTGGTGGCGCGGGCACTGTGCGTACGGGGGCGGCGTGTTAATGGATTGGATTGGGCATCACAACGACATCGCGCATTGGGCGCTCGACGTCGATGCGAGTGGGCCAGTACGCGTAGAAGCGGTTGATTGGACCTGGCCAGAGACCGACGTCTACAACACGCCGCATCACTACGAGATTCGCTGCGAGTATGCTGGCGGCGTCACGTCGTCGATCTCTACCCGCAACAAGTCGGGCACCAAATGGATTGGCGAAGACGGCTGGATTCACGTCGATCGCGGGCGGCTCTCCGCGTCGGATGAGCGGTGGAAGAGTCGCGACTTTGATCCGGGGCCATTCCGCGTTTACGAGTCACCCGGGCACGTGCGAAACTTCCTCGATTGCATGAAATCGCGCGAGCCCTGTGCGGCGCCGGCGGAGATCGCACATCGCTCGATTACGCCGGGATACCTGGGTTACGTGTCCAACGAGTTGGGCAGGCCGCTCCAGTGGGATGCCAAGGGCGAAGAGGTGCCCGGCGACGACGAGGCGAACCAGCTCTTGCGGCAGTTGAACTACCGAGAGCCTTGGACTCTAGAAGCGTGACGCTCACGGAGTAGGTTTCGCGTTGCCGTAACCGATGCGCTGGAGCACCCACTCGAACTCCTGCCGCTCGACGTCGCTCATCGGCAGACTTGCACGTGGGGGCAAGATCTCCGGAATATCGATGATGCCCCGGCGGTGCAGCATGGCCTTGAGTAGCTCTTCGGGATAGTCGAGGTAAAACTGCAAATACGGCACGATCTGCTGATAGTAGATGTCGGCGGCCTGGGCTTCGTCGCCCGCCAGAAAGGAGGCAACCGCGCGGCCGTGCAGTTCCAACGCTTCGGTCCCGGTCATGAATGCGGTCACGCCTAGCCGCAGCAAATGGATCAAATGTCGTCCGCCGGCGCCGCCAATTACGGACAAGCGGCCCTCACCTTGTCGGATCAATTCGGCCGTCTTGGCGATGAACGCTGCGCCTTCTGCTTTGACGTGTGCGATCCGCTCAATCTGAGCCGCCATGCGGCAGATTAAGTCCGCCGTAAGTGTTGCCGAAGTCTGCGGCGTGTCCTGCACGATGAGGGGCAACGTCGTGGCGTCCGACAGCGCGGCGAAGTACGGCATCGCCGCATCGGGCGTTGGTGGATCGACGTATGGCAGCGATGACATGATCAGGTCGCCGCCAAGCTGTTCGGCCTCGCGAGCGTAGTCGAGCGAGATGGCCACGGCGGGCGAGGTGACGCCGAAGAACACCGGCACGCGGCCGCCCACTTCATCGACGATGATATTGATGAGCCGCCGACGCATGTCATGCGGAATCTTGTAGAACTCGGAAGCGATACCAAAATGACCGATCGCCACGGCACCGGCATCCAGGCAGTAGCGCACGACGCGTCGTTGACTGGCTTCGTCGAGCCGACCGTCCGCGGTGATCGCCGTGGGCATGATGGGCATCATGCCGCGAAAGCCTGTAGACCCTGGCGGGCGGTCTTCGTGGGCTTCAGTCAAGGTGCAGGTTCTTCGCGGTGAGCGGGTGAAAGTGACGCGCTGGCGCGGCTTCAGTAATCGTGTTATCTACTGCGATGTCACGAACTTGAGTCGCGCTGCGGGCGGCGGCCATTGGTAACAAACGCGCCTCACGAGCTATATTACTATGTGACGAGTGCTTAAGTTGCCTGCCCTACGCCCGTCGAATCGTTCGCCGGAACGAGGCCCGCACGGGCTATTCACCCACAAGGAACATCTCGCCGCCGCGAGGCATTTCCAGGTCCATGGATAACCAGACGACGCAACGGAAGGCGCCACCGTCCCGTTCGGGAGACTCCGAGGAGCCCAGTTCTGAGGATGTCGCGGCACCGGACGCGCAGGCCATTCTTCGCTACCCCGCCAGCCGTACGGCAACGCCCGAGTACCTTCCCGCGCTGAAGCGATTCTGCACGGCCCTGAAGGCTTCCGGTGAGTCGTTTTTTCTCAGCGATCAAGTCCAGAAGCGGCTCGTAGCATTCTTGCAGTCGTCCCCTGCCATCGAAGAGCGGGTCGATCGCGCGCTCCGCCGACTGCTGCGCGGCTGCGGCGAAATCATGCTCGACGGCGATGTGGCCTACGCCGTGTTGCGACCCGGCGTGGGGCTAAAGCGGATCGTTGCCATTCATGCCGAACTCGATCACATCGAGGACATCGATCGCGGGCAATACCTGGAAGCGAAGGATGCTTACGTCCAGGGGCACGAAGAGGCCGCCAAACACGGGCTGGTGCTCGATTTCTCGCCCTACTTTCGCGACTTTCCCAGGGTCGATGAACCGAGCGAGATGGGCGAGGGCATTTCGTTCTTGAATCGCCATCTGTCCGCCCAGATGTACCAGAACCCCGAAGCCTTTCGCCGAGCGCTGCTCGACTTCCTGCGCGATCGCGAACAGAACGGCGTCAGTATTCTGGTCAATGACCATCTGGCCTCGCCGGCGCACTTACGCTCCGAGCTTACCGCCGCCCGAGAATTACTCGAGGACTGTTCGCCGAACACCCCGTACGACGAAATCTCTCATGCGCTGCGAACGCACGGGTTCGAAGCCGGATGGGGACGCACGGCTGCCGACATTGCCGAAAGCCTGGCCTTGTTGTCGCGGGTCCTGGAGTCTTCCGATCCGAGGCGCTTCGAGCGTTTGCTGGCCCGACTTCCGCTCACGCGCACAGTGCTCATGGTGTCGCCGCACGGATGGTTTGCTCAGGAGGACGTCTTGGGCAAGCCGGACACGGGCGGTCAGGTGACATATGTCCTGGATCAGGCGCGGGCGCTTGAACAGCAATTGCGAGCGCAGTTTCTGGCGAGTGGCATCGATGCGATGCCCCGCGTGTTGATTCTGACGCGGCTGATTCCCAATGCTGAGGGGACGACGTGTGGTCTGGTTCGCGAAAAAATTTACGGCACCGAAGATAGCTGGATCATTCGGGCACCGTTTCGCGATACACAGGGCGAAGTGCACGACGATTGGATTTCGCGCTTTCAGATCTGGCCCTACCTGGAAGAGTTCGCCAAGGAATCCAAGCAGCTTGTCGTCACGGAGTTGCTCGGCCAACCCGATTTGATCATCGGCCACTACACCGACGGCAACTTGGTGGCTCATCGGCTGGCTGAAGAGCTAGGCAGCACGCACTGCGCCTGCGTCCATGCGCTGGAGAAAACGAAGTACCTGCTCAGTGACATGTACTGGGCCGACATGGAGCACGACTACCGTTTCTCGCTCCAGTTCACCGCCGATCTGATTGGCTACAACTCGGCCGACTTCATCATCTCCAGCTCTTATCGCGAAGTCGGCGGCACCGATACCGAGATGGGTATGATCGAGTCGTACGAGCTGTTTTCGATGCCGGGGCTCTATCGCGTGCAGTCAGGCTTCGATCCGCGGCTGGCGCGGCACAACATCGTGCCACCCGGCGCCAGCGAGGAGTATTTCTTCCCCAACACGCAGCGCGACCGCCGAGTTGCCGACGTCACGCGCGCCATCGAAGAGCGCTTCTTGGGAAGCCAGCCCGGCGACAACTGCGTGGGCGTCTTGGACGAGCCCGAAAAGCCGTTCCTATTCGCCATGGCGCGGATGGACAAGATCAAGAACCTCTCGGGGCTGGTCGAGATTTTCGGCCGCAGCGCGGACCTCCGCGAGCGGGCCAACCTGCTGCTGGTGACATCGGTCAACCACGCCGAGCAGTCTTCGGACCCGGAGGAGATCGAAGAGGTCAACCGTACCTACGAGTTCGTTGAGCGATACCAGCTCGACGGTCAGTTTCGCTGGTGTGCGGCACGCCTCGACAAGGTCGAGACCGGCGAGATCTATCGGACCGTCGCCGATCGCCACGGCGTGTTCGCCCAACCGGCCTTCATGGAGACGTTCGGACTGACGGTCATCGAGGCGATGGCCTGCGGGCTGCCGGTTGTCGTCACCTGTTTCGGCGGTCCCTCGGAGATCGTTATCCCGGATGAGTCCGGATTAATCGTCGATCCCAACGACCACGGTGCGTTTGCCGATGCACTGTGCTCGGTGGTGCGCGATGCGGATCGCTGGACGCGCTACGCTGAAGGGGGCATCCGCCGTGTGGAAGATGCCTTCACCTGGGCGCGCCACGCTGAAAGGGTCCTGCGGATGGCGAACGTCTACACCTATTGGAATCACATCGACGTGATGAATCGCCAGGCGCTCGACCGCTACATTCACACGCTCTATCACACTCTCTACCGACCAAGAACGCAGCGAATGCTGCAAGGCGGATAAGCGATGTACATTCCCCTGGTCAGTATTCACGGGCTCATTCGCGGCGAAAATGTCGAGATGGGCCGCGACGCCGATACCGGCGGTCAGGTCCGCTACGTGTTGGAACTTGCCAAAACCCTTTGCCAGTTTCCTGATGTCGAAGGCGTCGATCTCTTCACGCGGCGCATCAAGGACAAGCGCGTCTCGAACGACTACGCCCGCGAGATCGAAGAGTTGACGCCCAATTGCCGCTTGGTGCGCTTGCCGTGCGGTGGTGGCCGCTACGTTCGTAAAGAACGGTTGTGGCCGATGCTCGACGAGTATGTCGACGCCATGATCTCGTTTCTCCGCCGCGAGGGGCGAACGCCTTCCGTGGTGCACGGGCACTACGCCGATGCCGGCTATGTGGCCAAGGAGGTGGCCGCGGCGTTCGATGCGCCTTTCGTCTTCACAGGACACTCGCTGGGCAAACCGAAGCTCGACTACCTGCTCAGCGAAGATTGGACGCGCGAGAAGGCCAATAAGGAACTCAACATCGACCATCGCATCAATGTCGAACAAGACTGCCTGGCAGTGGCCGATATGGTCATCACCAGCACGCGGCACGAACGCGACCGGCAGTACGGCAACTACTACAAAGATCTGAACCTGCGGTTCGAGGTCATCCCGCCGGGCACCGATCTCGAAAGATTCTTTCCGTACTACGAGTATGATATGCCCCATCCGGACATCGACGAGCGGTTTAAGCAGGCGCGCGTGGAGATGACCCACGAGCTGGGGCGGTTTCATTTTCATCAGGAGAAGCCGCTGATTCTCGCGCTGTGTCGTCCGGACCGCCGCAAGAACATCGGGGCGCTGATCGATGCGTACGGCACGAGCAAACAATTGCAAGCCATCGCCAATCTGGCCGTTCTGGCCGGCATTCGCGACGACATCGAGTCGATGCCGGACAACGAACAGCAGGTGCTCACCGACATGCTGCTGGCGATGGATCGCTACGACCTGTACGGCAAGATGGCGATCCCCAAGGACCACAGTTCCGAGTTCGGCGTCCCGGAGCTCTATCGCCTGGCCGCCTCGCGTCGCGGCATCTTCGTCAATACGGCCTTCGTCGAGCTGTTCGGACTGACCGCCATCGAGGCATCAGCCGCGGGGCTGCCGTTCGTCGTCACCGAGAACGGCGGGCCGCAAGACATCGTGGAGAATTGCCAGAGCGGACTGCTCGTCGACGTCAACGATCGTCAGGCGTTGACCGACGCCATGCTCAAGTTGCTCACCGATGAGGAGCAGTGGGAGCGGTGCTCGCGCAACGGGATCAATCTCGTTCGCAAACATTACAGCTGGGAGGCGCACTGCGGCCGCTATCTCGATTGCCTGAAAGACGTCGTCACCGAGCCCACCAAAACGCCCAGCGCAACGGGAAAGATTGCACCGGGCCGCCGCCTGGCCGCGCTCGACAGCCTGCTCATTACCGATATCGACAATACGCTGTTGGGCGATGACGAGGCGCTGGAACAACTCAAAGAGATTATCCGCGAGCATCGACATCACATGGGCTTCGGCGTGGCGTCGGGCCGCGCGCTGGAATTGGTGACCGACGCCCTCGAGTCCAATGGCGTCGAGGAGATCGACGTCGTGATCGCCGCCGTGGGAGCAGAGATTTACTACGGCAACGAGTTCGCGCCGGACAAAGGCTGGGCCGGCCGCCTGCGTTCCAAGTGGTATCCCGACCGGATCCGCGAAGCGCTCGACGAGCTGCCGTTCTTGCAGCCGCAGAAGGAAAGGCACACGCAGCGCGAATTCAAGATCAGCTACGATCTCGACGATCAAGTTGATGCCGAAGAGGCGCTGGCGCAGGTTCACGATGTGCTGGCACGGGCCAAGGCCGCCTATTCGCTGATCTTTTCGCACGGTACGTTTCTCGACATCCTGCCGCACCGTGCGTCGAAGGGAAAAGCCGTCCGCTATCTGGCCGGCAAGTGGAACATCCCGCTGGAGCGCGTAGCCACCTCGGGCGATTCGGGCAACGATCGCGATATGCTGCTGGGCCAGACGGCCGGCATCGTCGTCGGCAACCACGACGAAGAACTCGCCTCGTTGCGCGACTCGAACACGCACCGCATTTACTTTGCGGAAGCCCATTGCGCCGGCGGCATTCTGGAAGGTCTCCGGCACTACGACCTGATCGAAGCCGCTGAAACGGCAGTCGTCTGATCTCGAGCGCACTGCGAGGATCACCGCGCTGCACCGCTCGCGTCTCCTGTGCGCTCGGGCTATAGTCGCTCCCAGCAAGTCAACCATGCTTTGCGATGGGAGAGCTGCGATGCGTATCTGTCTGAAGGCCGCCATTGTTCTACTGCTTGTGGTGCCGGCTGCAGCGGCGGATCTTAAGCCGCTCGATCCTTCTGTGGCACAGGCGGGCGAGAACGACGAGCGGCTATGGTACGACATCCAGTTGCTCACGATCGAAGGGCAGGGCTTTGCGGACACGAAGGCCACCTACGACCGTTTGCCAGCCCGGGCCGAAGGCGTGGTTCGCGAAGCGGTGTGGAATCTCAGTCGGAGTTCCTCAGGCATCGCCGTCCGCTTCGTCACCGACGCGACAACTCTGCACGTCCGCTGGAAGCTGACGTCGGAACGTCTGGCCATGCCCCACATGCCGGCCACGGGCGTGAGCGGCCTCGATCTGTATGTCCGCGATGAACAAAATACCTGGCGCTGGCTGGCATGTACCCGACCCACGAAGCAAGAGCAGACGGCGCGGATCTTCGCGGACATTCCCGCCGGCACGCGGAACTACCTGCTCTACCTGCCGCTGTACAACGGCGTTGAGTCCATCGAGCTGGGCGTCGCTTCCCAGACGATGCTCGCGCCCGCAACGCCGCGTCCCGAGGGGGCCGAGAAGCCGATCGTGTTCTACGGCACGTCGATCACGCATGGCGCCTGCGCATCGCGGCCCGGCATGGTGCACACGGCCATTCTCGGGCGTCGTTTCGATCGCCCGGTGATCAACCTGGGCTTTTCCGGCAACGGTCGCATGGAGCCGGAAGTCGTCGAGTTCATGGCCGAAATCGACGCCGCAGCGTTCGTTTTGGACTGTCTCCCCAATATCGGTGCCGAAGAAGTGCTGGCCCGTACCAAACCCTGCGTCGAGATTCTCCGCGCGGCCCATCCGGAGACGCCCATCCTGCTGGTCGAAGATCGCAGCTACGCCGATTCGTTCCTCGTGGTAGGCAAGCGCGAGCGCAACGAAACCAGCCGCGCGGCGCTGCGGCAAGTTTATGAAGAGCTGAAAGCGGCCGGCGACGAGCAGCTCTTCTATCTGGAAGGCGCACATCTGCTGGGCGACGACAACGAAGCTACCGTCGACAGCTCCCACCCCACCGACCTCGGCTTTATGCGGCAGGC
>CALKYM010000172.1 GCA_938003525.1 uncultured Planctomycetales bacterium
TCTGCGATCGAAACATCTCGGCCTGTTGGCCGGCCGCCGCATACTCTTGAAACGCTGCTGCCAACCGCTCGGTCAAGCTCAGCTCGATCCGCTGAATCTCGCGCTGGGCGGCCACCACTTCGGCCCGCGCGGCGTAGATGTTTCCCTGATTGCGGTCAAACAGCGGCACGTTGACCATTGCCTGCACACCGTGCACGGCGAAGCCGGTATCAGTGTCGTACTGCGGCGAGTACGACAGGCCCAGATTCGAGATCGGCTCGGCCAACGCACGCTCGTACTTCCAACGCGCCGCCATCAATTGGCCTTGCGCGGCGCCCAACTCGGGACTCGCTGCGAGCACGCGGTGCAAGGCGACGTTGTAGTCGATCTGCGGGGGCAGCATGTCGAGCTTGCCGGCCAGCGGAGCAGGCGCCAGCGCCGGCATTCCCATGGCCGCCGCGAGCTGGCGCCAGGCGGCATCGTACGCCACGTTCGCATTCGCCAGCGCGATGCGCGCGGTGCTCAGTTCGACCTGCGCCTGTAGCGCGTCCGCGCGTCCGACCTGCTGCGCGGCCAGAGCCGACTCCGTCAGCTCGACCACCCGTTCGCCGAGCGCCACCAACTGCTGCTGCACCTGCCGGCTCTGTTCGGCCAGCAGGACATCGTAGTATGCCAGCCGCACATCGGTGATGACGCGCAGTCGCTGCGCCTCGAAGTTGCGTCGCGCGGCCGCGAGTTTGCCGGAAACGATCGCCTGATCGAGACCCAACTTGCCGCCCAACACGATCGATTGCTGGACTTGCGCGCCCTGTTGGCCGGCCTGGCCACCGTTGTTGATCTCGGCGGCCGAGTAGCCGAAGCGCGGATTCGGATACAGCCCGGCCTGCCACCACTGGCCGCGCAGGCGCTCGACCTCGGCAGCCGCTTGCCGCAACGTCGGGTTCGCCCCCAGCGCCATGCCGATCAGGTCGTCGACCGTGAGGAGCTGCAGTCGCTGGCCTTGCGCAGATTGGGGTACTGTTTCAGCGTCTTGTGCTTGGCCTTGCGCACTGACGCTGTTGCCCGCGAAGTGAACCAATGCGACAAAGCCCACCGCGCACGTCATCACCGTGCGCAGGACGCGCTGTTGGACGCTGCGGCTTCCAGCGCTGTCAATCATGTGATGAAGTTGAACTAGAGGGTGTGCCCGACAGCGCAGCCCGATGGGAGCTGCGTACGGAGATTTGAACGGGCAGGTTCGCGTCAGGGCAGGTTGCAGCGCGCGGACGCTCGGCGAAAGCCGCGCGGTAGGCTCTACGATCAGTATCGGTTGGGCCTGTTGTTCCGGATGATCCTCTGCGCCACTGTAGAGCCGATTCCAAGGTGCCAGCGCTGGCTTGCCCAGCAGTGCTAGTCGCGCTGGTGCACTGCTCGACGAGCTAGCAGTGTCACTCCGGCGTGGATCGAACCGTGGTCGAAACACGCTTGAACGGGCAGAATCGGGCGCGCGATAGCAGGGAACATCGGCAACCGATGCGCGCCAGCAGCGCGAACAACGGAAGGCAGCGGTGGGCAACTTGCCCGTCGCTAGCGGCGAATCGTGATACCCGCCCCGGTGAAGAAGTCGTCGGCCGAGCTGTTCAGGCCGACGCCCGCCCGCCAGTCGAGCTGCACATCGGGAGAAGTGAGCAGCGTGAATCCGCCGTTGGCGAAGTTGGCCGGCGTGTCAGAAACACGGCCGTCGGTGAACAGACCGAAGTACTCGATGTACATGCCGAGCACGTCGGTGAGCGGAATGCCCAGCGCGATCGACTGATTGAAAAGGTTATGGTCGTCGGGCACCTCAATCGTGCCGACGATCGGCGCGGGGACTTCGATCAACTCCGACGCCGTCGTGTAGCCGGTCGATCCTCCCAGCGAGAAGCCGCCGGCCAGCTCCCAACTGTAAAGCCAGTTGACGCCGGCCTGTACGTCCTGACTGGTGAAGCCGCGTCCGCCGGTCGGTACGGTCATCGCCACGACGACGGCCATCTCTGGGACGAAGCAGACTTGTTTCCACATGTCGAGCTTCGTACCGATGCTGAAATCGGTTGCGCCATCCCGCGATGACGTGCCGGCCGCGCCGCTGGTCGTTTCCCACAGGTAGTTCCAAAACAGTCGCAACTCAACGTGATCGGTCAGGCCCAGTCGCAGCAGCGTCTCGGGCGCGCTGTGTCCCTCGAGCCGTTCGCCCGCTTCGTCGTCGTAGACGAACGTATAGCCGGTTTCGAGCTGCGCGATCCCGGTGCCCACCGTCGAGCTGGCTTCGGTGAAGTCGGGCCGGTCGGTGACGACCGTATCGGAGATTTCTCCGTCGGTCGAAGTGAACCAGCCGTCGAAGATTCCGCCGCTGGGCGCAAAGACTCCTTCGCGCTCCTGGGCCGCGGCCATGGAAGCCGTCGTCAGATAGGTCGTGACGACGAGAAGTCGGACCGCGTTGTGGAATTGGAAACGTGGATAACGCCCGGTGCGCATGGCAGTCCCTTGCCCTATGGGGGGTCGAGCGACTCCGTGCCCGAGTCGCAATCTGAAGTCGATCACTCGATATGCTTCCATTCGGTCGCGATCCGATTTTTTGTCCAATCAAAAACTCCCCCGTACCGGTGGTGCGGGTCGCATTTATTGTACGCGCACGGCTTGGGAATTCCGGGCAAAGTTTGACGATGGCTGCCTAGTTCAGCCCTGGTTTGAGTCCTGTTCCCCGCCCACATAGACTTGCCGTGCCGTCGCTGTGCGGCGTCCGATTCAAGAGGCGCCAGGCTCCGAAACTGCTGGAGGCGAACCATGTCCCGACTTGGCGGTAAAGGCTGGCTGCTGGCCGCGTGCATAGCGCTCCCGATCGCGCTGCTCTATTCGTCGACGACTACTCGCGCCGACGAGACGGCGCTGGATGTCTATGTGGCGGCGCCCGACGACGTCTATCGCTGGAGCCTGGTGAAAGAACTGCCCGGCGACGGCTACACCACCTTCGTGCTCGAGTTAGTGTCACAGCAGTGGCGCACCGCCGGGGAAGTCGATCGCCCCATCTGGACGCATTGGCTCACCGTCGTGCGTCCCGACAATGCACAGGCCGGCACGGCGTTCCTTTACATCGGAGGTGGCAGCAATCGCAATCCCGCCCCCACCAGCGCTAGCGATCGCGTCATCAACCTCGCCACCGGCAGCAACACCGTCGTGGCGGAATTGGGCATGGTGCCCAACCAGCCGTTGCACTTCAGCGACGCGCCGGACGAAGGTCGCTCCGAGGACGATCTGGTGGCCTATAGTCGCGTGCAATACATCCGCACGGGCGATCCCAACTGGCTGGTGCGGCTGCCGATGGTCAAGAGCGGCGTCCGCGCCATGGACGCCATCGTCGAGTTTCTGGCTACTGAAGAGGGCGGCAATCTCGACGTCGAGTCGTTCGTCGTGGCCGGCGGCTCGAAGCGCGGTTGGACGACGTGGCTGGTGGGTCTGGTCGATCCGCGCGTGGTGGCCATCGTTCCCATCGTCATCGACGCCCTGAATACCGAAGCCGTCACGCGACATCAATACGCGGCCTACGGCTTCTTCTCGTCGGCGCTCGACGATTACGTTCGCCACGGGCTCTATCCCGACCTTGTCGGGTCGCCCGAGTATCGCGAGATTCTACGAATAACTGATCCCTGGGAGTACCGGCATCGCGCGCGGCTGGCCTTGCCCAAGTTCATGGTCAACTCGCCGGGCGACCAGTTCTTCACGCCCGACAACGCCCAGTTCTATTTCCACTACATGCCCGGCGAGAAGCACCTCCGCTATGTGCCCAACACCAAGCACAACCTGGCCGGCAGCGATGCTCTGGAAAGCGTGCTCGCCTTTTACCAGTCGATTCTCGCCAACGAGCCGCGCCCCGAACTCACCTGGCGCCGCGAAGGCGAAGAGACGCTGCACCTGACCACCACCGGCTCTCCCGCCGCCGCCCGCTTGTGGCAGGCGACCAATCCCGAAGCACGCGACTTCCGGCTGGACACAATCGGCCCCGCCTATCGCGATACGTTGCTCGAACCGATTTCCCCGGGCCGCTACACCGTGAGCGTCGAAACGCCTGCCGAAGGCTTCACCGCCTTCTTCGTTGAGCTGACCTACGAGGGCACCGCCGACGTTCCGCTCAAGTTCAGTACCGAAGTCTTTGTCGTCCCCGACGTCCTCCCCTTCGCCGATGCCGACCCCTTCGCGGCACCCAAGCGCGAAGC
>CALKYM010000173.1 GCA_938003525.1 uncultured Planctomycetales bacterium
TCGAGGCCCAACATGCCGAGGCCGCCGATCTTGAGTAGCCGCCTGCGCGACTCGAACACGCGAGCCATTGCTCACAATTCCTCGAGCGTAATGTTGCGATACCAGGCTTCGCTGGGGGGGCCACCATGAATCTGCAAGCCAATCAGCCCGCGCTGCTCGATGTCTTCCTCTTTCTCGATGTAGTCGACCGTCTGTAGTCCGTTGATCCAGAGCTGAATTCGCGAGCCTTCGCAGCGAATCACGTACTCGTTCCACTCGTCGCGACGCAAAACGCGGTCGACATCTTCACCATCGGGGCGGGCCAGCACGCGCCGCCGCCGCGATTCGTCGTACAGACATCCCCACCAGTTGTCGCCCAGATCAGCCTGGTAGCCGATCATCTCGTGGTGATCGGGAATCCGCCGACTGCGAATCTGGATGCCTGCGTTGGCACCGCGGCCCAGCACCTTGAACTCCAATCGCAGCTCGAAGTCTTCGTACTGCTGGCGACTCGCCAGAAACTCGTTGTTTGGTATCCTCCGGTCGAGCGAGCCGGCGACGATCGCGCCTTGCTCAATGCGAAACCAATCCAGGTTCCCTTCCCAGCCGTCGAACGATTCGCCATCGAAGATGGGCGCCGCGCCGCCGGCATCCACGGGCGGCTGGGCGCATGTTGCCGTCGAGCCCAGCACGACGATGGCCGCAACGCTCCCGATCACCCAGGTGGTGGCGCGAATCATACCGATCAACCCCCGTTGTTGCTCGCGATGCCCGCCGGTCATTGCCGCCAGCAGGCTCCATGCCCCTCGCGGCCCAGTGGAGTATATCGCCAGCGGTGCGCGAGCGCAAGAAATCGCGCGAGAATCGCATTCAGAGAACGTTGCCACCGCCAGGGCCGCGAGTCGACGGTTCAGGACGCACGGGCGGCCGGCGCGGACGCCGAATCGCGCTGGAGTGCGCGGGCGGCTGCACGCAGTTTGCCGGCTGAGAGGCGCCGGGCGGGGTGGGCCAAGTGCGCGACGCGCGCTGGTTCGGCTGCGGCCACATCGAGATCGTCGAACGACTCCAGCCACGGCAGACCACGATCCAACACGGCGGCCGCGAACTCCTGCATCTGCCCAACGTCGAACCGCTCGCATGCGAAGTCCCATTCCCTCCAACGGCGAGCCGGCATCAGATAGCCGACGTTGCGAATCAGCAGGTCGACTCCCTCGCGGTCTTCCGAAGCAGCGGGACCCCGAATGCCGAGATTGGCGGTCGAGCGAACCGGGCCGTCGGGGTCGGGTACATCCGTCAACAACCAGACGTGCTCAGTCAGTCCACTGGGGCGCCGTCGCGCGAAGCGTCGCAGCCCGGGCTCGTAGCGGAAGCCGCGCGCGGCCAAGAGTGGCTCAAGCAGGCGGTGGATGCGATTCCTGACCTCCGCAGGAGTCTGCATCGGCGATTCCTTGATTCGCTAAGGCGTCCGAGCTCGCCAAACGCGCGTCCCAACTTGTGCGCGTCGGCTGGGCTTCGTTTCCCAAATGAGTCGATGACCATCGACCCGCGTCGTTTTCTCAAACGGCGCTGCCACACGTTTTAGGGGTCAGGCAGGCAGCTCGCAAGTCCCTTTCGGACGCCTGAATCCGAATGACGGTCGGAGCCGCTTCCGAATAACCGGCGCGGACCGCACAGTCGCCAACGCTGATCTCGGATCGTGCAATGAAGGCCGGGGTTCACGCATCCACAGATGCGGAGAAATGTCCGATGCAGGGCGACATTCCCGCAATTCAGGGGCCGCCACAGTGAGAATCCGCCGGCCTCGGGTTGGCCACCCGTTGAGAGCACGCCGTCAAATGAACTCCAAGCCGCGCAGTGCGTATTCAATGCGCTCATCGTCCAGCGGCTGATCGTTGATCACCGAATACCAATGCTCGCGGCGCGTGACGTACTCGGGAAGAGCCTTCAACGAGTCGACCAGGTCAGCTCGCCGAAGCTGCATGGCGCGCGGTTGATAAGTCAAGCCGAGACTGTTCATCAGCGCGACGATCTCCTCCGCCGCGTTGTTTTGCAGGCGGCTCATCACGCACACGCCCAATCCGATGATGTGACCGTGGATGAACGGTCGACCGAGCCGCTCTTCCAACTCGTAGAACAGAAAGTGCTCCGACCCCTCTTCGACGCGATAGTGCCCGCGAGGCAAGCAGATCGTGTTCACGCGCATGTAGCCTTCGACCAGCATTCGCAAACCGTCATCGCTGCACGCGCGAATCTCACCTGCCGCAGTGCGCACGTCCTCGACGATAGCCCGGGCGGCGCGAACGTCGTCTGCCGACAAGGGATACTCGCTTCGCCTGGCACGGTCGGCCAGCTCCCAGTCGAAGGTCGCCGTGTGAATCGATAGCAGATCGCCGGCGCCCGCGATGTTCAACTCATCGGGCGCGGTGCGCAACAAGTCGTAGTCGACGACTAGCGGATCGGGGCTCGCCTCACCGACGTACTCGACACGATGATCGCGCCGCAGTCCGGCGGCAGGCGTGACGAAGGCATCGACACTGAGTACGGTCGGAACCGTGACCAGCCGGCAACCGCGTTTCCAGGCCAGATACTTGCCGAGATCGATCGCTCGACCGCCACCCACCGCGAGCACGGTGTCGCACTGCGGAGCCGAAGCGACTTGCGCGTCGACGACGTCGAACTCCATCGAGTCCGCTTCGAGCACAGCTGCCGGACGCCCACCGATCACCGGCGCAGCGATCATCCACGGCACGTCCATCGTGGCGACGACGAACTTCTCCAGTTCCTCGCCCAATCCCGCTGCAGCTCCGCGCCCGAAGCGACTGGAAAGAACGTTTGTTTGCCCCTTGATCGGCAATGCGGTCTCCTACTCGCTGCTACCTCCTATCGGAGCCGGGGGCGTGAGCCCCCGGATTACGTTACGTCCCAAGTTAGCTCGTGTGCCGACGGGTTTGACACGCTGGGCCGGTCAACGAACTGCGTGGGCCACCACACCCCGGGGGCTCACGCCCCCGGCTCAGAGTTGCCGGTGCCTAAGGATCGGCACTGAGATCGCGACGCATTCGTTCGCGGCGATCGGCGGTCTCAGTCGCGCAGCTCGATCACTGCGTTGGACAGCACGGGCGTTTCGCGCTCTTTGTTGTCCGACTTGATGAGCACACGATTTCCTTCGCGCCACAGCGACGTGACGATCGTATCGCCGGGAATGACCACGCCGCGGAAACGCACTTGATAGCGGGCCACGCGCGAGGTGTCTCCGTCGAGTAGGTGATCGACAACCTGCCGGCAGACGATGCCGTAGGTACACAAGCCGTGCAGTATCGGATGATCGAATCCACCGGTCTTGGCAAACTCCGGATCGGCGTGCAGCGGGTTCTTGTCGCCATTGAGACGATAGAGCAGCGCCTGCTGGGGAATGGTCTTGGTCTGGACAACCTGATCCGGTTCGCGGTCCGGCGGCTCGTTGGCGGGCTTGGGGCCCGACGGTCCGCCGAAGCCGCCTTCGCCGCGCATGAACATCGAAAACCGATTCGTGAACAGCGGCTCTCCGGTGCCGGTGGTCGTCGTTGTTTCCAAGATCGTCAGCGCCGCCTTCTTCTTGTCGTAGATTTCGGCCACGCGCCCGGCGTTGTTCACGGTGGCGCTGGTGGGAATCGGCCCGTGGATCTGCAAGTCCTGCTCACCGTGCAACAGCAGAAACGGGTTGAAGTCCATGCCCGGCAGCGAGGGCACGTGGGCCAACATGTGGTGTACGGGAATCACGCCCCAACTGGGAAGCACGCGCAGCGAGCCTTCGTAGGTATAGGCCAGCTCGCGCGGATGGGTCGGTGGATCGCCACAACCCAATCCAAGCTGATAGAGAATCACCTGATCCTCATCCCAGGTGAACGTGTCGCCGGGCAACTCGGCGCCGAGTGCTTTTTCGCGATCGATGGGCATGGGGCTCTCCGGTTTACGCGAGCCGGCCGGCGGCGTCGCAGCTCAACCCTGCTGCAGTTGCGCGGCCAGCGCCATAATCTCTTCGGTGGCCGAGCGCGGAATCGTGTAGTCATCCGGGTTCATGATCGTGTCGATGTTGTCGCGCACGGCTTCGGGCGAGGGTTCGGTGCCAACCGGAGCCTGCCAGCCCGGCGATTCCGCGACGAACACCCGGGCGAATCGCCCACCGCCGACGGAGATGACCTCGTGGGTGAGCGAACACGACTCATGCGCCAAATAGGTCACCAGCGGCCTGACGAGATCGACATTGAGCACGTCGCCAAAGGCCTGCATCACGTGTTCGCTGAGGCGGGTCTTGGCAATCGGGGCGATGACGTTCGAGGTGATGTTGTACTTTTCGCCTTCAACGGCCAGCACGTTGGAGAGCCCGACCAGTCCCATCTTGGCGGCCCCGTAGTTGGCTTGGCCGAAGTTTCCAAACAAGCCCGCCGCCGAGGCAGTGAACAACAGCCGCCCGTAGCCGGCGTCCTTCATCCGTGCAAATGCCGGCTGCGTGACGTTGAACGCGCCGAGCAAGTGCACGTCGAGCACTGCGCTGACTTCGTCGGGCGACATCTTGGCGAAGCTCTTGTCGCGGAGGATGCCGGCGTTGTTGATCAGGATGTCGATGCGGCCGAACGCGTCGATCGCCGCTTGCACGATGCCGGCGCCGCCTTCGGGTGTGGACACCGAGTCGTAGTTGGCCACGGCTTCACCGCCCGCAGCGCGAATCTCCGCCACGACGGCGTCGGCCATGCTTTGGCTGCTGCCGGTTCCATCGACCGCGCCGCCGAGATCGTTGACGACGATCTTTGAGCCGCGCTGGGCGAGCAGTAGCGCGTAGGAGCGACCCAGACCCCCGCCCGCGCCGGTGATGACCGCCACCCGATCGTCAAATCGCAACTCGCCCATCAACCGCCTCCCTTGAGCAACACCGGCATCGATCGACAACGAACCGCCATTATCAGGCCCGCGCCGCGCCGTTCAAGGACACGCCCCGCGACTCGCATCGATCGATCCCCAACACCCTGAAACAAGCCGGAATCGTCGGTGCCCGGCGCTCATTGCAGCCAGCGCCGCAACACATTGGCTGTGATCTGCGACACGGCATCGTCGATCAACAGTGCCGCTGGCCAGGTGATCGAACCGACGGAGAACACGCCGCCTGCGCCCGCCGACTCGTTGATCACCATCTCGGCGCCGCCGTCGTCCGGATTCAGTCCTCGCGCCAAGACACGAGTGCCAGGCGGCGAAGATGCCGAAGTCTTGTCGGTCTCGTGCCCCGACGCACCGCCCGGCACGCGTTCGTGCAGAGTCCGCTCCCCGAAACGGTCGGCGGCACGGAGCCCGGTGTCTTGGAAACACCAATGGTCGGCGTCGACGACTTCATAAGGCGCCGAAGTCATGATGCCGCGATCGTCGAACACCACGCCCAACAGGTTGGCTTCCGACTCGTGGCGGAGATGAAAGCGGCTTTCGTAGCTACTGCCTTCGGCGCGCAGACGGCGCGTATCCTCGTTGCGATAGACGCAGGTGACCGGGTCGAGAAACTCGACGTCGCAGTTCAAACCGTTTCCGCCCAGGTAGACGAGCCGCCCGCCACGTTCGAACACCCAGGTCTTCACGCGGTCGTACATGGCCTGCGACCAGTACTCAGGGTGCGTCGTGATGAGCAACACCCGGTACGCATCGAGATCGAGCCCGCCGGCGTGGAGTTGCGTCTCCGCGTAGTAGTCGTAGTCGATCCGCTCGCGCTCCAGCCAGGCTAACGCGCGCCATTCGGCGGGCGCGATATGACAGGCGGCGCGGCCCGCGATGGGATCGGTGGCCTCAACATCCTCGGGCACGTGATTGATGGGCTCGGGTCGATCGAACGAGAGGGGATCGTAGTCGGTGCGGTCGTAGTCGACATGGTCGGGATCGGTATAGCGCCGGGCTTCGAGACGCGCATTCACCAGTGGCCGCGGTGGAAGCCCGTCAGGATGGATGTAGTTACTCCGCCCGCCAAAGTTGTTGTACGCGTTCCATGTGATGTTCGATGCCAACACCGCCAGCGCAGCGCGGGGCCGGGCCGGCGCCACGATCCAGGGGAAGGAAAAGAACCGCCGCGACTCGCCCCGGGCGTGAAAGTAGTACAGGCCCGATCGATCGGGCGCCGTGACGAACTGCTTGTGGTGCGGGCTCGTGTAGCCGTGCTTGTTCCACTGTACGCCGTTTTGCGTGTAGTCGCCGTCGGGCGTGATTTGCACGGTGGCCCGCGGCCCATGCTCGTCGAACCAGCCGATGGGCCGCACAAGTTCTTTGCGCAGTCCATAGCGCCACAACGAGAGGTGATAGGCCTCGGGCGAGTGAACGCGGAACTCCGCTTGCTCGCCGCTTCGCAGCCACTTCGGCCAGGCGTAGCCCAGCAGCGCGTCGTTCAGCAGCCGGAATTGATGCGGCCGGTCCGCAGGCAGCGAGAGCTCGACGATCTTCGCGCCAAAGCCATCTTTGGCGAGCGTGATCCGATACCTGCCGGGGGTCACGTCTGCATGAATGGCTCCGTTGGCACCGGAACGGATGTCGATCTGCTCGCCGCCGGCTTCCAACGACACGGCCACGTCCGACAGTGCCACGTAGCGCTCATCGCTGACGAAACCGATCAACATTTTCCGGTGGCGGGGCTGCTGAGCTGGGAGATCGAAGCATCGCTTCGAGCGTTATCGCCGTTTGGGAGTCGTCGGGCAAGCGCGCATCACCACGGTCTGCAGCTCGCGGTATCCATAGGACACGTTGGACAGAATCACCAGCGCCGCGCCACAATGCCGCGCGCAGACACTGTTGATGCCTGTGCGCTACGCGATGCAAATCGAATGAGACACAAAGGAGGGTGCCATGCCGACCGTGTTGTTGGCTCAAGGGGGCGAGGCCGCAGAACAGGCAGAATCCGCGTGGGAAACCGTGCGCGTGTTCGTCTACGAGCAGGGATTCGACTTCGCGATCAACGTGTTGGCCGCGATTGCGATCCTGATTATCGGGCGGATCATTGCGCGGATCGTGCGCCGTTTCCTCAACAACGTGATGGGGCGTGCCAAGCTCGACGATACGCTGCGAAAGTTTCTCTTGAATCTGGCCTACGCCGCGCTGCTGACCTTCGTGATCGTGGCGGCACTCGAACAGTTGGGCATCAATACTACGTCTTTTGCAGCCATTCTCGCGGCCGCCGGATTGGCAATCGGGCTTTCTTTGCAGGGTTCGCTGAGCAACTTCGCCTCGGGAGTGCTGCTCATTATCTTCAAGCCCTTCGAGGTCGGACACTTCGTCGAGGCGGGTGGCACGTCGGGCATTGTCGAGCAGATCAACATCTTCAACACGAATCTCCGCACCGGCGACAACATTGCGGTGGTCGTGCCCAACGGTCAGATCACCTCCGACACGATTCGCAACTTCTCCGCCAAAGACACCCGGCGGATCGACCTCGTCGTCGGCTGCGGGTATCAGGACGATCTGCGCGAGGTGAAACAGTTTCTGGAAAACACGGTGGCCGACGACGACCGCGTGCGCGCCGATCCGGAGCCGGTCGTCGCCGTCAACGAGTTGGGCGACAACAGCGTGAACTTTGTCGTACGGCCCTGGGTCAACACGGCCGACTATTGGGCCGTGCGGTGGGATTTGACTGAACGCATCAAGCTCGGATTCGACGAGCGCGGTTACTCAATTCCTTATCCAAGCCGCGACGTGTACGTGCACCAGGAGGCCAGTTGACGAAAAATACGCGCCGCGCGGGTCGGTTTTGCCAACGCCATTCGAGACGGGTATCGTGGCGACCAGAAACCCGTTGCCTGCCTTGGCGAGCCGCCCCATGTCCTGCCACCGGTTCGCGTGTGTCTTGTCGCTATGGTGCATGGCGCTCGCCAGCCCGGCGCGCGCCGCCGATCCCGATCCGCGCAGCGACGACTTCTTCGAGTTGCACGTCCGTCCCGTGCTGGCCGGCGTGTGCGGTGAATGTCACACGGGTGATGCGTCCGGCGGCGAGTTGCAGACCGACTCCCGAGCGAACCTACTCGTCGGCGGCGAGCGTGGCCCGGCCGTCGTCCCCGGCAAGCCCGGCGAGAGCCTGCTCATCAAGGCAATCCTCTACGACGACCCGCAACTGCAGATGCCGCCCGATGAGCGGCTGCCCGAAGAGTCGATCGCCGCGCTGACTGCCTGGATCGCCGCGGGTTCAGCCTGGCCGGATGACGCTGCGCGCGCAGAAGACCCACCTCATGAGCATTGGGCATTCACTCCGGTTCAGGCACCAGCGGTGCCTGCCAACTCGACGGGTTGGTCAGAGCACCCGATCGATCGCTTCATCGCTGCGCGACGCAGCGCGGCTGGAATCGAGCCGGTTGGTGATGCCGATCGACAAGTGCTCGTGCGGCGCTTGTATTTCGATCTGCTGGGATTGCCTCCTACACTGGATGAGCTGGCACTTGCGCACGACGACACCGGACCGGGCGCCATCGAGCGACTCGTCGATCGACTGCTCACCTCGCCACACTACGGCGAGCGCTGGGCCCGACATTGGATGGACGTGGTGCGTTACGCGGACACGGCGGGGGACAACGCCGACTATCCGATTCCCGAAGCGCGGCGGTATCGCGATTACATCATCGATGCCTTTAACGACGATCTGCCGTTCGACACGTTCGTCGCCGAACAGATTGCCGGCGATCTGCTGGCGAGAGAATCGCCGGGCAAGCGCTATGCCGAGCAGATCGTCGCCACCGGCTTCCTCGCCTTGTCGCGGCGGTATGCGACCGGGCCCTACGAGTTGTTTCACCTGACGATCGAAGATTCGATCGACACCGTAGGCCGCGCATTTCTTGGTCTCTCGCTTCGCTGCGCCCGTTGTCACGATCACAAGTTCGATCCGGTGACCAGCGAAGACTACTACAGCCTTTACGGCATCTTCGCCAGCACGCAATACCCCTATGCCGGCAGCGAGGAGTTTCAGTCCAAAGGGATGAACCGCCAGCACTTCGCGCCGCTCGCGCTGCCGGCGATCGCGGCAGAGCGGGCTGAAGCTCACCAACAGCGACTAGCGCAACTGACCGCCGACATCGAGCGTTTGGCCAGCGAAGGCCCGCTGGCCGAACAACGCGCCGGATTGGACGAGGAGATCGCCGCCTTGGAAGCCCAACAAGGCGAATCGGCCGGCGAAGAGCGTGTGCCGGAAGTTGGCGAGCGCCTGGCGTCGCTCAAACAGCAGCGAGGCCACGTGAACGAGCGAATCACTACCCGGCAGGGCGAGCTACAGGCGGAGATCCGCCGGCTCCAGCGCCGCGGTCTCCCGGAAGACTTGCCCGGCGCGTATGCGGTGAGTGAAGGTGAGCCGAAAAACGTCGCGGTCCAATTGATGGGCGATCCGGGCAACCCTGGCGCCGTCGTGGAGCGGGGCTTGCCAGAGTTCCTTGCGCGGAACTTCCCGGCCGAAGTTCCGGCTGCGGAGAGTGGACGGCGGCAATTGGCCGCGTGGCTGGCTTCGCCCGACAATCCGCTCGTCGCCCGGGTGATCGTCAATCGCATCTGGCAGCATCGCTTTGGGCGTGGTCTGGCGGCCACACCGTCGAACTTCGGCCGCCGCGGCGCAGTGCCTTCGCATCCCGAATTGCTCGACTGGCTGGCGCAGTGGTTTGTCGAGCATGGCTGGTCGATCAAGTCCCTCGACCGGCTGATCGTCACCTCGCGCACCTACCAGTTGGCGTCGACGTGGAACGCAGCCGCAGCGGAGATCGATCCGGACAATCGTTTGTATTGGCGACACGAGCGGCGGCGGCTGGAGGCCGAAGTCATTCGCGATGCCATGTTGGCAGTAGCCGGCCGTCTCGATCGGAGTCCCGGCCGAGAGCATCCGTTTCCGCCGATCGAAAGCTGGGGGTGGACCCAGCATCAGCCGTTCCGCGCGGTGTACGACACCAATCGCCGCAGCGTGTACCTGATGACGCAGCGCATCGTGCGGCATCCGCTGCTGGCCCTGTTCGACGGCCCCGATACGAACGTCTCCACGCCGCTGCGCAGCGATTCGATCGTGCCATTGCAAGCGCTGTACTTCATGAACAATCCACAAGTCCACGAGTTGGCCGCCGCCTGCGCGCAGCGGCTAATCGCCGCCAGCGATGACCCGGCCCACCGCGTGGATCGAGCCTACAAGCTCGCGCTGAGTCGTGCGTCTACGTCTGATGAGCAGCAGCAAATGGTGGCCTACGTCGACACGTATCGCCAAGCCCTCGTCGACGCCGGCGTGGCCGAAGACCAGATCGAGCCCGACACCTGGACGGCCGCCTGTCGCGTGCTGCTGTTGTCCAACGAGTTCCTCTACATCGACTGACCAAGATGTCGCGCGAAGAGCCAAGCACCAACTCATCTGGACGACTCGCTTCGCGCCGGCAGTTTCTTGCGCAAACGCTCGCAGGGGGCATCGGCCTGCATCGCGCGCTGGCGTGCGCGGCGGAAATGACCGATGCGGGTCCGCTCGCGCCGCGGCGGGGACACCATACGGCCAGCGCGCAGCGATTGATCGTCGTCTTTCTCACCGGCGGCTTTTCGCACCTGGACACGTTCGATCCCAAGCCGCAATTGACGGCCGACGACGGCCGGTCGGTCGACGCGCCGGGACTGCGCGGCACCGAGCATCTGCCGCTGCTTGGCTCACCGTTTCAGTTCCAGCAGTGCGGCCAATCCGGCTTGTGGATCAGTGACCTGTTCCCGAACTTGCGAACAGTGGCCGATGAGCTCTGCGTGCTGCGGTCACTCTCCACCGATATCGTCGAGCACTTCCAGGCGACGTTGGCCATGCACACCGGTTCGGCAACCGTGCCCATGCCGAGCATCGGCTGCTGGCTGAGTTACGCCCTGGGCACCTTCAATCCGAATCTGCCTTCCTACGTCGTGCTGTCCGAGCACTTGCCGTACGCCGGCGCGCAGGTGTGGGACAACAGCTTCCTCCCGCCCGATCATCAGGGCGTGCGGATCGTGCCGGGCGACGAGCCGATTCCCGATCTCGCGCCGCTCTTGCCCGAGCAGTCGTTGGCCGATCTCGAAGCCCAGATGCTGCGTCGGCTCAATGAAGATCACGCGAAACTGCGGCCCGGCGACTTGAAGCTGCGGGCCCGTAGCGCGAGTTTCGAGATCGCCCGCGGCTTGATGCGCGAGGCGCCGGCCGTCTTCGACACCTCGCGCGAGACCGCGCGGACGCTGGCGGCCTACGGCATCGCGGAAGGCGACCGCACGTCGTTCGGTTGGCAGTGCCTGATGGCGCGGCGATTGGCCGAACGCGGCGTCCGGGTCGTCGAGCTCATCGACACCGGATCGCACGACAACTGGGACGCCCACGGCGACATGCAGCATCATCGCCCCAAGGCCGAGCGCGTCGATCGCCCGCTGGCCGCGCTGATCGGCGACCTGAAAACCCGGGGGCTATTGGACGACACGCTGGTGGCCATCTGCACCGAATTCGGCCGCACGCCGTGGGTCAATAACGCCGGCGGCAAAGGCCGCAACCACTTCGCCCGGGCATTCACCTCGCTACTGGTCGGCGGCGGAGTCCGCGGCGGCACAGCGTACGGCCAAACCGACGACTACGGCGCCACGATCGCCGCCGATCCCGTCCACGTGCACGACTACCACGCCACCATCCTGCACCTGTTAGGCATCGACCACACCCAACTCACCTACCGCTACGC
>CALKYM010000174.1 GCA_938003525.1 uncultured Planctomycetales bacterium
GAGGTTGCGCTTGTCTTCGATGCATTGGAAGGCATTGTCTACGCATACTTCACGACCGACAGCTACGATCCGCAACCGGCACGCGAACTGTCGAAACTGGAACGATTCGATGTACGCAGGCGTCAACTGGGGGTCCGGTTGGAAGGTTGGCTCGGCTCACTGGACGCGCGACTCGACGAAGTGATCACCACCAGTCGCATGGCGCAAGAGTACGAGGACTTCCTGCGCCGCTCGGCCGAGCGGAGTCGCTTTCGCATGGGCGAAGATCTCGAAGCGCTGGCGGCCGAGCTTTGTGTCGACGGCGGTGGCGCTTTCGGCAAGCTGCAAGGAAATCTCACGAGCCAACTCAAAGTGTCGTTGGAGCGCGACGGCCAGATTAAGGAGCTGCCCATCGCCGAGGTGCACAACCTCTGTTCGCACGCCGACCGCGAACTGCGCCGCCGCGCCTACGAGGCCGAGTGCAAAGGATGGGCCAGCGTACGCACGGGCGTGGCCGCGTCGCTCAACTCGGTGAAAGGAACGGCCGTCACGCTCGCGCGCCGCCGCGGTCGCAGCGAGGTGCTGGACGAGGCGCTGGACGATAACCGCATCGACCCACAGACGCTCGATGCGCTACTGGGCGCGATCCGCGTGGCGTTTCCCGTCTTTCGGCGCTATCTGCAGAGCAAAGCAACGAAGCTGGGCCTGAAGCGCCTCGCATGGTGGGATCTGATGGCTCCCGTGGGCAGTGCGGATCAACACTTCACCTGGCAGCAGGCCCGGGAGCTGATCGTCGAGCGATTCGCGGGATTCAGTGAGGAAATGGGTTCGATGGCGGCCGCCGCGTTCGACCGCAACTGGATCGATGCGGGACCGCGCGACGGCAAGCGGGGCGGCGCGTTCTGCATGAGCATTTCGCGCGTCGAGGAGAGCCGCATTCTGGCCAACTTCGATCACACCATCGACGGCGTGAGCACGCTGGCCCATGAACTGGGCCATGCCTTTCACAACCACTGCCAGCGCGGACTACCGATGCTGTTGCGCGGCGCGCCGATGACGCTTGCGGAAACGGCCAGCATCTTTTGCGAGACGCTGGTGGCCGAGGCAGCGCTGGCCGACGCCGATCCCGGGCAGCAACTGGGGATTCTCGAAACACAGCTCAGCGGCGCCACGCAAGTCTGCCTGGATATCAGCAGCCGGTTCCTGTTCGAATCCCGTGTCATCGAGCGTCGCGCCGCAAGCGAACTGTCGCCCGACGAGTTGTGCGAACTGATGCGCACTGCACAGGCCGAAACCTACGCGGACGCAGTCGATGCAGACACGTATCACCCCTACATGTGGTTGTGGAAGCCGCATTACTACGTCTTCGACGGCAACTACTACAACTTTCCGTACGCCTTCGGACATCTGTTTGGGCTGGGACTGTATGCACTGTATCGCGAGCACGGCGTAGGTTTCGTCGACCGCTATACAGAGTTGCTCCGCGATACCGGTCGAGGCGACGCGGCCACGCTGGCTGCCCGCTTCGGTATCGACATCCGCGACCGCGCGTTCTGGCAAACGAGTTTGCGGATGGTCGAAGAACAAGTCGCGCGGTACGAGGAACTTTGACGGCCGCGTTTCCGCCATCGGCGATGAAGAAGCAGAAACCCACGCAGCGTGCAGATCTTCTACACCGACGATTTTCCGTTGCCGTTGCCGGCAGGGCATCGCTTTCCGGCCGAGAAGTACCGCCTGCTGCGCGAGCAGGTGCTGGCCGATCGTATCGTCGAGCCCGACTGGCTGATCGTGCCGGAGGCCGCCTCGGAGGCCATGCTGGAACTCGTCCACGAGCGCGATTTCGTGCAGCGCGCGATGCGCGGTGCGCTCAGTCGAGACGAAGTGCGCGTGCTGGGCTTTCCCTGGTCGGCCGAGTTGGTCCAGCGTTCGCTGCGATCAGTCGGCGCGACGGTCGCCGCCTGTAGCGCGGCGCTGGAGTCGGGCGTCAGCGCGCAGTTGGCCGGCGGCACGCATCACGCCTTCGCCGCTTCGGGCGAGGGGTTCTGTCTGTTCAACGACGTCGCGGTCGCTGCCCGCTGGCTGCAGCGCGCCGGCCGAGTCGAGCGCGTGCTGGTGATCGATTGCGATGTACACCAGGGAAACGGTACGGCGGCCATCTTTCGCCACGACCGCAGCGTCTACACCTTCTCGATTCACGGAGCTCGTAACTACCCGCTGCGGAAACAGCAGAGTGATCTCGACGTGGAACTGCCCGATGGCACCGATGACGCGGCATACCTAACAGCCCTGGATTCCGGATTGGGTCGCGCGCTCGTGGAGTCGCGCGGCGAGTTTGCCATCTACCTGGCCGGTGCCGACCCCTACGTTGGCGATCGTTTCGGACGACTCGCGCTCACACCGTCTGGTTTGGCGGCGCGCGACCGGATGGTTCTAGATCGGCTCGTCGAGTGCCGGATGCCCGTCGCCGTGGTGATGGCCGGCGGATATGGGCGCGTCATCGCCGAGACGGTTGCCATCCAAGCGGCGACGATTCGCGAGGTGGTGGCCGCTTGGCATCGCTGGGCAGAACAACGTGCGGCGCGCACCTGAGAAAATCATGGTGCCGAGATCGCATCCTGCGGCCGAACACCGCTATTGCTAGGAGGCGTCGGCAGCCGCCATCTCGGTCCGCATGGCGCGCATGTCGGCCAGCACCGGATCGACGTCGTCTTTGAACAAGTCGCCGATGAGCATATCGGTGATCGCCCCGCGGTAGTACGGATAGCGTTTCAGGAATGCGCCAAAGCCGAAACCCTCGTAAAAGGCATAGACCAGCTCGCGCATGCGATCCATGCCGCGCAAGAACTCAGGGCCCCAGCCGCCCAGTTGTGCGGCCGAGAGATCGTCTTGTGCGAGTCCGGCCGTAATGGCATCTGCTGCCAATTCGCCGGACTTGAGCGCGAGAAAAACACCCGATGAGTAGACGGGATCGAGGAACCCGAACGCGTCGCCCACCAGCACCCAGCCGTGGCCGGCGACCTGCGTGGAGCGATACGAGAAGTCTTTGGTGGCGTAGAAGCCCGTCACGCGCGTTCCCGGGAGCAGCCGCTCTTTCACAACCGGGCAGCGATCGACCTGCTCGGCGAAGATCGCCTCGTGGTCACCGCGACCAGCAAACAATTCGTCGAACGAGGCGACGATACCCACGCTCACCAGATCGTCGGGCAGCGGGATGTACCAGAACCAGCCTCGCTTGCCCTCGGTGTGCAAAATCAACGTGGCACCTTCGTCTCGCCCCGGATCGCGCTGCGCCCCGCGATAGTAGGTCCACACCGAACCTTTGCGGAGCACGGGGTCTTTTTGCCGCAGTCCTTTTCGTGCAGCGATCAGCGAACTTTGGCCGCTGGCATCGACCACCACCCGCGCGCGGACGTCGTGCGACTGGCCACTCTGGTCCTGCACACAAACACCGCAGGCGCGATCGCCGTCCCACAACACGTCGCGGACGCGTGTGCCGACGTGAACATCGGCGCCACACTGTCGCGCGTTGTCGAGCAACAGTTTGTCGAACTCGCTACGCAACACCTGCCAGGTGACCGAAGATTCGTGTGGCCGGTGATCGTCGAAGTAGAACGGCTGCGACGCGCGGCCGCTGTCGCTGATGAACTGCACGCTGTGTTTGCGCACGAAATGGCTGGTCTTCAAGCGATCCAATACGCCCAGCCGTTGGAAGACCCAGTAGGTTTCCGGCATCAGCGACTCGCCGATGTGAAACCGCGGGAACGCCTCGCGTTCAAACAGCGTGACGCGATGTCCTTGTTGGGCGACCAGCGCCGCTGTGGTGGAGCCGGCGGGCCCGCCACCGATGACGGCCACATCAGTCTGTTGAACAATTCGTGTGGTCATGGGGAGCGAATCCTCAGTGCCCGTGTTGTCGCGATTTCTCAGCCCCACGGACTGTCATCGTCCTCGTGCGGTTTTCCCGCTTTACGCAAGAGCCTTACGAGCTGTGCGAGCTCCGGTCGCGAGAGGTGTCCCAACTGCCGACGGTGGCAACTTCGCAGCGGCGCGGCAATCTGGGCCAGCAGCCGACGCCCCTGGCCTGTGATTTCGACACCGACCACGCGGCGGTCGTTCGGCAGACGACTCCGGCGGACATAGCGCATCGTTTCGAGTCGATCGAGGAGGCGCGTGACGTCGGGTGCGCGCGATATCAGCCTGGCGGCCAAGGTCAACGTCGGCACGGGTTCGGAGGCTGCCTGCAAAAGCCTGAGGGCGTTGTATTGCTGGGCGGTGATGCCATAGTCGAGGAACAACTCATCTTCGATCACCTTGAGCCGATCGTAGGTCCGCCACATCTGCAGGTACGCCTGCTGCTGCGGCGAGTCGAAGCGCGGGCCGGCCCGCTTGCGATTGGTCGTCGTAGTCATATCTCCTTCATATTACCCGTTTCGACAATAGTTGTCCAAACAAGTAATCGATGGGGTTTGCCACCCACGGGTGGCGAGGTGTTCAGCAGCGGAAGTGTTGCGGCGCGGAGGACAGGTGGCGGATCAGCCACCACCAATCGCGGGGAGAAAATGCACTTCGCTTTCGGGCCGGAGTTGGGCCAACAGGCCCTGGGTGACGAGCACGCCATCGACCGAGGCAGCCAGACCCGGCGCCAGGCGCTCGCCCGAGCGGAGCCGCCCGGCAGCACCTGGGAATTGCTCATCGAGCCGGGCGATCAACTCGCGGAGGTTGCCGGCTGCCACGTCGACAGACTCGGCGCCGTCCGTAAGCTCGCGCAGCAGGGGCGGAATGACGACGTGGGCCACGTGCAACACTCTCCGTCAGTCAGATGTGGCGCTACGCGCCGGCAGCGAGTCTGGCCGCGGGTGCGGATCAGTCAACGCTGTCCTTGTTCTCAATCGCCTTCCACACCACCGGGGGCGACATCGGCAATTGCTGCATGCGCACGCCCGCAGCCTTGTATATGGCGTTGGCCAATGTGGCGGGCGGCGGCACGATGGGGGTCTCGCCCACGCCACGCACGCCGTAGGGATGCGTGGGATTGGGCACTTCGACGATGATCGTGTCGATCATCGGCAAATCGAGCGACGTGGGCATGCGATAGTCGAGGAAACTGGCGTTGGTCATCCGCCCGCTCTCATCGAACGCGTACTCTTCGTTGATAGCCCAGCCGATGCCTTGCACAGCGCCGCCCTGCATTTGTCCTTCGACGTAACTGGGATGCACGGCGCGGCCCGCGTCCTGCACGGCCGTGTAGCGGAGAACCGTGATCTTGCCCGTCTCGGGGTCGACCTCGACGTCGGCGATGTGGGCGCCGAAGCCGTTGGTTGATCCTTCCGGGCTGACCGCGGCGCGACCCACGACCGGGCCGCCAAGTTCGTTGAGCTTTCCGGCCAATTCGCGGAACGAGATGACGTTGTCGCCGTGTCGAAACGATCCGTCAGCGAACTCAACCTGCTCTGGGGAACAGTCCCAAAGCGCGGCTGCCCGCTGGCTCATCTGCTCGCGGATGTCGAGCCCGACGTGATAGGCGGCCAGGCCCGTGGCGAACGTGACGCGGCTGCCGCCGGTGACGTCGGTGTAGCCGACGCTATCCGTATCGACGACTTGCGGCAGCACGTCTTCAGCCGCGATGCCCAGCGTTTCGGCCAGTTGCATGGCTACCGAGGTGCGCGTGCCGCCGATGTCGGTCGAACCTTCGATGAGGGTCACCGTGCCGTCGGCGTTGACGTTGGCCGCCGCGCTCGACTTGAGTCCGATGTTGAACCAAAAGCCGCAGGCCACGCCGCGGCCGCGGTTGGGACCTGCGAGCTTCGACTGGTAGTGGTCGCTGTCTCGCGCGGCTTCCAGTGTTTCAACCAAGCCAATCCGCGGGTACACCGGACCATCGACGCGACGCGTGCCCTCGCGGGCGGCGTTTTGCAGGCGGAATTCGATCGGGTCTTTGCCCAGCTTCTCCGCCAGTTCGTCGACCACCGACTCGCAGGCGAAAGCGGCCTGCGTGGCGCCGGGCGCGCGATAGGCAGCGGTCTTCGGCTTGTTGACGACGACGTCGTGCCCCTCGACCAGTGCGTGGGGAATGTCGTAGCAACTGAACACGCACATGCAGCCCGGCGCGATCACGCCGCCGGGATACGCGCCGGCGTCGTAGGCCAGCCATGCCTGCGCGGCGACGAGCCTGCCGTCGGACTTTGCGCCAAGCTTCACGCGGACAAAGGAGCCGGGCGTGGGCCCGCTGCCTTCGAAACAATCCGCGCGCGTCATGACGATCTTCACCGGCCGTCCGCACTTGCGGCTGAGTATGGCGGCGACCGGCTCGAGGTAGACCGGGATCTTGCCGCCAAAGCCACCGCCGATCTCGCAGGGAACGACCGTCACCCGTGAGACGGGCAGTTCCAGCAGTTCCGCCGTCTGCTGTCGGCAGGTGAACGAACCCTGCGTGGCCGTCCAAATCTTCAGATGGCCGTCGCTGTTCCACAGGGCCGTGCTCACGTGCGGCTCGATATAGCCTTGATGCACCGAGGCGGTCTTGTACTCGCGCTCGATGACGAGGTCGGCTTCGGCGAAGCCTTTTTCGACGTCCCCCTTCTCAAAGCGAAAGTACTTGCCCACATTGCTGGGCTTCTCATCGCGCCGCCCCATACGGTCCGTGCACAGTTGCTCGTGCAGCAGCGGTGCGTCTTCGGCCAAGGCGTCGAGCACCCAGGTGACTGCCGGCAGCGGCTCATACTCCACCTTGATGCGAGCCAGCGCCTCCTCGGCAATGTGCGGGCTGCTTGCTGCCACGGCGGCCACGGCATGTCCGCGATAGAGCACCTTGTCGCGAGCCATCACGTTACCGGAGAGATCGGCCAGATTGACCGCGCCTTCACCCAGATTCGCAATGCGGTCGGTCAGGTCGGGAAAGTCGGCTCGCGTCACCACGGCGTACACGCCGGGCACCGCTTCGGCCGCGGAGGTATCGATCGACTTGATGCGGGCGTGGGCGTGCGGGCTGCGCTTGATCTGACCGAACGCCATGCCCGGCAGAAAGAGATCGTTGCCGTACACCGCGCGGCCGGTGACCTTATCGGTACCGTCGTGGCGAATGGGCCGCGTGCCGATCACCTTCAGTCCGTTACCATTGCTGTCAGCAGCTTTTGCGGCCGACTTTTCGGGGGGCGTGGTGGTGGCCATTAGTTGCGTTCCTCCTCGAGTTTCCGCGCGGCGTCCTGCACGGCGCGGATGATCTTGTCGTAGCCGGTGCAGCGACAGAGATTGCCCGCCAGCTCAAAGCGGATCTCTTCTTCGCTGGGTTTTGGATTGCGGTCCAACAGCGCCTTCGCCGCCACAATGAAGCCCGGCGTGCAAACACCGCACTGCAGTGCCGCGTCTTCGAGAAAGCACTGCTGGACGGGGTGCAGATGTCCTTCTGCCGCGATGCCTTCGACGGTTAACACCTCCGCGCCTTCAGCCTCCACGGCCAGCATCAGACAGGCATCGACCGGTCGCCCGTCGATGAGCACGGTGCAGGCGCCGCAGTTGCCGTTGTTGCAGCCCTCTTTGGCGCCGGTCAGGTGCAGCGTGTCGCGCAACACTTCCAGCAGGCTTTGCCGCGCTTCGCAGAGGAATTCCACGGCCTCGCCATTGACGGTCGCCGTGACGTGCAATTTTTTCTTGGCGACAGGCTGCGTCGATTGCTGAGCGGATGTTGCCATCGTGCGTGTGAACTCGATGTGATGACGGAATGGGAATGATCAGGTGCCAGGTAGCCTACGCGATTGATTCACTTTATCCCGAACTCAGGGCCGGACGCTCCGCAAGTCAGTGCTGCTAACGTTGCTTGGCCCTCTCGGCGGCTTTGCACAACGCGCGCTTGGCGAGAACGCCGACCAGATGCGTGCGGTACTCGGCCGGTCCGCGCATGTCGCTGATGGGCGTGGCGACCTTGCGGGCCAGCTCTCCGGCTTGGGCAAAAGTGGCGTCGCTGGCCTCGCGACCGACGAGCCACGTGGCAGCCTCTTCAGCGAGCACGGGCGTCGGCGCGACGGCCGCCAGGGCAATTCGCGCGGCGCGGATCTTGTCGCTGTTCGGGTCGAATTCCAACCATGCGCCGCAGCCGACGACGGCGATGTCCATTTCGTTGCGCGGGATGAACCGCAAATAATGGGCGCCACTGTGTGCAGGCTGCGGCGGCAGGTCGATCCAGGCCAGGAGTTCGCCCCGCTTGAGAGCATTGCGGCCGGGCGCCGTGCAGAATTCGGCGGCCGGCACGTCCCGGGTGCCATCGGGGCCGACGATGTGGCACGTTGCGTTGTAGACGATCAGCGGCGGAATGGAATCGGCGGCCGGCGACGAGTTGCAGAGATTCCCGCCCACGGACGCGCGAGTCTGAATCTGCCACCCGCCAATGATCCGCGCGGCGTCGGCCAGCGCCGCGTAGGCTGTGGCGATCTCCGCATCTTCGTAGAGTTTGTAGCACGGTGCGGCGCCGCCCAGCCGCAGACCGTCGCGGGCGCTGTGCCGCACCTCGGTCAGCTCGGGGATGCGCTTGACGTCGACCACGAGGTCGGCTTCCCGCTGGCCTTCGCGAAGTTGGACCAGGATGTCGGTGCCGCCGGCGAGGATCTTGGCCCGCTCGCCGCGGGCGGCCAAGAGTGTTACGGCCTCGTCGAGCGTTGCCGCTGCCGCGTATTCAAAGTCGATCAACGGTGGGGGCTCCAGAGCACGATGAACGGGGAACGAGAACTCCGCCGCCGCACGATGGCGACACATCAACCGGGCGCAATATGAGATGCAATGGCAGCCAGTGTCAAGCTGCGCTGCATGTGGGCAAGCTGCTCGCCGCAACCGGGTTTACGTTCGAGAAAACTGGTTCGCGCCGGGGCCTAGCGTTAGAATCCACACTCCCTGGGAAATTCGCGCATAGGAGGTCGAGAACCATGGCCACGCTCGTCGAATCGGTCAAGAAGCCGGAGATCCGGCAGACGCAGTGCTTCATCGGCGGTAACTGGATTCCGGCCGCCAGCGGCAAGACGTTTCAGACGCAAAACCCCGCGACCGAAGAGGTCATCGCCGACGTGGCCGAAGGCGACGCGGCCGATGTCGATGCCGCCGTGGCCGCGGCCCGCGATGCACTTGAAAACGGTCCCTGGGCCACGATGGACGCCCGCGAGCGTGGTCGGCTGATGCACAAGCTGGCCGATCTGATTGAAGAGAATCTCGACGAGCTGGCAGCGCTGGAGACGCTCGACAACGGCAAGCCCATTCGCGATGCCCGGGGGGCCGACCTGCCGCTCACCATCGACGCGCTGCGCTATTACGCTGGCTACGCCGACAAGCTGCACGGACAGACGATTCCCGTGCGGGGCAACTATTTCACGTATACCCGACGCGAACCGGTGGGCGTCGTGGGCCAGATCATCCCCTGGAACTTCCCCATGCTGATGACGGCGTGGAAGTGGGGGCCCGCGCTGGCGGCCGGCTGCACGATCGTGATGAAGCCGGCTGAACAGACGCCGCTGACCTGTCTGCGGATGGCGCGTCTGGCGCAGAAGGCCGGCATCCCCGATGGCGTGATCAACGTCGTGCCCGGTTACGGTCCGACTGCCGGCGCGTCGATCGTCAAGCATCCGGGCGTCGACAAGGTCGCTTTCACGGGTGAACACACGACCGCGCAGACCATCATGCGGGACGCCAGCCAGACGCTGAAGCGGCTCACGTTCGAGTTGGGGGGCAAGAGTCCCAACATCGTGTTTGCGGATGCCGATCTCGAAGCGGCCGCGGCCGGCGCACACTTTGCCCTCTATTTCAATCAAGGCCAGTGCTGTTGCGCCGGCAGCCGGTTGTTCGTCGAAGAGAGGATTCACGACGAGTTCGTCGAGCGGCTGGTGGCCATGAATCGCCAGCGCAAACTCGGCGATCCGCTCGACCCGGCCACCGAGCAGGGCCCGCAGGTCGATCAGGCGCAGTTCGACAAGATCATGCGCTACATCGATCTCGGCAAGCAGCAAGGCGCGAAGTGCCTCACGGGCGGACAGCGATTCGGCGACAAGGGTTACTACGTCGAGCCCACGCTGTTCGACGAAGTGAGCGACGACATGTCGATCGCGCAGGATGAAATCTTTGGCCCGGTGCTTTCAGTGCTCAAGTTCAAGGACGTGCAGGAAGTCGTCGATCGCGGCAACCAGACCTTCTATGGGCTGGCCGCGGCCGTCTGGACGCGCGACGTGGGTAAGGCCCATCAACTGGCCGCGTCGCTGAAAGCCGGCACGGTGTGGGTCAACTGCTACGACGTGTTCGATGCCGCCGCACCGTTCGGCGGCTTCAAGATGTCCGGCATGGGCCGCGAACTGGGCGAACGCGGCCTGGACGCCTACACCGAAACCAAGACCGTAACGGTGAGCCTGGACTGAGCGAGCAGCGGGGACTGGCCTTATCGGAGACTGGCACTCATCGGGGACTGGCTCGTTTTGCGAAGTTCACGAAGCAAAAGGTGCCTGTTCCCGTGCGCCCCCAGTTGATTCATGATGCGCAAAGTGCGTTCCGGCGGCGGCTGGCCAGCGATCGTCTACACGCTGCGCAAAGCCCGCGAAGTCGGCGGCTTGGGGCGGCTCTGGCGCGCCCTGCGGACCCGCAACGCGTGCAAGACCTGCGCGCTGGGGATGGGCGGCCAGGCCGGTGGCATGGTCAACGAGGCGGGGCACTTCCCCGAAGTCTGCAAGAAGTCCCTGCAGGCCATGGCGGCCGACATGCAGGGCGGCATCCGCGAGGAGTTCTGGTCGACGTATTCGCTGGCCCAGTTGCGGGGCTTCACGCCGCGCGAGCTGGAACACTGCGGCCGGCTCGTCCAGCCGATCATTTACCACACGGGTGAACAATACTATCGCCCGATTGCATGGGGCGAGGCGCTCGGGCGGATCGTCGACAAGCTGCGTCGCGTCCCAGCCGACGAGACGTTCTGGTATTCCAGCGGACGTAGCTCGAACGAGGCGGGCTTTCTGCTGCAGCTCTTCGCCCGGCTATACGGCACCAACAACGTCAACAATTGCAGCTACTACTGCCACCAGGCGAGCGGCGTCGGGCTGGCCGCATCGGTGGGCACGGGCACGGCGACCATCGAACTCGAAGATCTCGATCGCGCCGATCTCGTGTTCCTCATTGGCGGCAACCCGGCCGGCAATCATCCCCGCCTGATGTCGACCCTGGTCCGCTTGCGCCGCCGTGGGGGGCAGGTGATCGTCGTCAATCCTGTCATCGAAACCGGGCTGGTGCGCTTTCGTGTGCCCAGCGACGTCCGCAGCATGCTGGGCGGCAGCCGCATTGCCAGCCAGTACGTGCAGCCCCACATCGGCGGCGATCAGGCGCTGCTGGTCGGCATCGCCAAGCGGCTTGTCGAGTTGGACGTAGTCGACCGCGACTTCCTCGACAACCACTGCGAGAACGGCGACGCGTGGCTTAGGCATCTCGCGGAAACCGACTGGGAGACGATCACCGCGCGGTCGGGCGTCGCGTGGGAAGCGATCAACGAAGTAGCCGAGCGATACGCGCAGGCAAAGAACGCCGTCTTCGCCTGGACGATGGGCATCACGCATCACGCCCACGGTGTTCAGAACGTGCAGACCATTGCCAATCTGGCGCTGATGCGCGGCATGGTCGGCCGGCCCGGCGCGGGATTGCTACCGATTCGCGGCCACTCGAACGTGCAGGGCATCGGCTCGGTGGGCGTGACGCCCAAGCTGAAAGCGGCGATCTACCAGCGGCTTGAACGTCACTTCGAGGTATCGCTGCCGGAGACGCCCGGACTCGACACACTGGGCTGTATGGAAGCCGCCGCCGCCGGCCGCGTGAAGGTCGGCATCTGTGTGGGCGGCAACCTGTACGGCTCGAACCCGGACGCCCAGTTCGCCGCCGAAGCGCTCGCGCGGCTGGAGATGGCCGTCTACTTGAGCACAACGCTCAACACCGGGCACGCCCACGGCACGGCAGCGGAGACGATCATCCTCCCGGTCCGCGCCCGCGATGAAGAGTCGCAGCCGACTACGCAGGAGTCGATGTTCAATTACGTCCGCTATAGCGAAGGTGGCCCTGCCCGCCACGCAGGCCCGCGGGGCGAAGTCGAGGTTCTCGCCGCCATCGCTGCCGGCGTGTTGGGAGAAACCAGCCCCATCGATTGGCCCTCACTCCGCGATCACGGGCGATTGCGTGAGGCAATGGGGAAGATCGTGCCGGGCTTCGAGAAGCTGAGCGAGATCGACAGCACACGTCAGGAGTTTCACATCGGGGGCCGCCTGCTGCACGCGCCCGACTTCGCCACGCCCAGCGGCAAGGCCCGGCTGCATGTGGGCCCGCTGCCCGAACTGGCCGGCGACAACCAAGAACTGCGGCTGATGACCGTCCGCAGCGAGGGGCAGTTCAACACGGTGGTCTACGAAGAGTACGACCTCTACCGCGGTCAAGACCGCCGCGATGTGATTCTCCTGCATCCCGACGACGTGCAAAAACTGGGACTAGCCGAGGACCAGCGCGTCACCGTTCGCTCGACGACCGGTGAGATGAGCGGCATCCGCGTGCGATCTTTCCCCGAGATCAAAGCCGGCAACGCGCTGATGTACTACCCGGAAGCCAACATCCTGGTGCCGCGCACGGCCGACCCGCTCTCGAAGACGCCGGCCTTCAAAGGCGTGACCGTCACGCTGCACGCTACTGCCCCGGCCGAAGAGCCGATCGCACTCGCGTCGCGATAGCGGCTGCAGGCCGGGGTCTGGCTCATGTTTCGGCCGGCTGGTTTGGAGCCTCCAGAACGGCCGCAGCCGAAAATGTGCCTGACCCCCTGATGCCCGGTGCGCCGCTACGCTTCGGCCGTGGTGGGGTTGATGACGTTTTTGACTTCGGAGACCTGATTGGCCGGAAAGCCACCCTTGCGGGCGTGCTCTTCGATCAGCTCTTTGCTGGGCGCGATGTAGACACAGTAGATTTTGTCGTCGGTCACGTAACTCTCGACCCACTGAATCTCCGGCCCCAACTCCCGCAACACCCCACACGACTTCTGACTCGTCGCCCGCAACTCGTCGGCCGAAAGTTTCCCCGCGCCGTCGATTTCCCGCTCGATGATGTACTTGGGCATGGTGTGGTTCCTGGTGCAGCCCCGGGTGATTGAGATATCGCGCCGCAGTATCGATAGGCCAACACCGCGCTGCAAGTCTTCCACGGCAGGGCGAAGGCGAAAAAGGGCACTCGTCCTAGATCAAGACGGCATACTGGGAGGTGGCGGTTCGCCAACCGCCCGTGAGCTCGACCAGTGCAGCGCCCGCCAGGGAGCGTCGACCTGAGTTCGAACTCACGGGCCATTCAGTCGCCCGCTTCGCCCGACTGGTGGCGAGCCATGCGCTGGTAGAAAGGCAGGTGGTGCCGATACATCTCTGCCAGCGCTGGATCATTGTCGACCGTGTGCGGGTAGTAGAAGGTCTCCGCGTGAATGCCGCTGATCGGCGCGACATCGCCCCCATGCGCGCCTTCCAGATCATGACCGGACTACCCCTGGCCGTCGTCCTGTTGCTGATCTGCTTCTCGGTCGGACGATCGCTCGTGCGCGAGCGCGCTGCGTAGAATACTTGCTGGGCGTGATGTAGACGCAGTAGATCTTGTCGTCGGTCACGTAGCTTTCGACCCAATGGATTTCCGGCCTCAACTCCCCCCCAACACGATGCACGACTTCTGACTGATGGCGTGTAGCTGCTCAGCCGACAGTTTTCCTGCTCCCTCGAAATCCCGCTCGACGATGTATTAGGGCATGGTTGGGTTCCTTTGAGCTTGGGATCGTTACAAGTCGTCACGCAGTATCAGCACGCACTTGGCGTGTTGCAAGCGCGCCACAATCACCAACGTGGTAAAGCTCGATTGCGATCGTACCACCTCGCCTGTTTGTCTTTGCCAGGCAGCCACCTAGCGATTGCGGGAACCAAGTCTTGGATGCCATGCTCGCCGCCCCCAGTTCGGGATTGGCATTGCGTCGAAAGCGTGGTTGTTGCGAAGTGGAGCCCTGGACTTGAACGACAGTCAGTCGCGTAGTGCTCAGATATCGAGTGCTGGTCAAATGCCGAAAGCTTGGAAAATGGCCCGCTGTCGGGACGAAATCCGACGATTGCATGCGTGTCGCCAATACAGGCACAAGGTCGCTATACAAAAAACGGCAAGTACGGAGATGGCATCATGTCAGCACGCTCGTCTCCGATACGGCACCAGATGATTGGCCTACATGCCGCGACGTCTTCAGCTCCTCGTCAGGATCAGCCCAGGGGATACTCGACAACCGGTTCGTCAATCGCACATAGATTGCGATTCCTATAGTGAACGCGTCGAAGTGTGTCGACCTGGGATACCAAAGGCGTCGACAGCCAATCCCTCGCCGTTCGACGAAGTGCCCGGATTCGGTCTTGCGAGAACTCTCCCTGTAGGTTTCCTATCGTGGTGTGGAACGCGAGGCGCTGCTTGGGCGGATCAGTGTTCTCTCGTAGGTGGAGCATTTTTGTCCCATCCCACTGCGGCGTGATGTCGCAGATCAGGAGGTTCCGGAGCCGGTTAACCTCTGAGACGGCTTGGTCCGACAGAAATCCGCAGAGGACAATCTCGCCGGCCTTCCCCAGCGTGAGATGCATGAAACGCGCTTCGAAGGGCTGAACTTCTGACACGTAATGGTTGAGTACGGATAGATCGGGGATCTCAATGTCGGTGTACGGTCTCGCGCGACTCCGCCGGAAAGCTACGATGGTCGAATGCCAGCACTCACGCGGAAACAAGATAACGCCGTCTGACTGCTCGCCGACAGGGAGTTCTAGCCAATTGTGCAATTGATCTTCGAGATCGTCGGCGGCTTTAGGATCCGTGAATTCAAACGGATATCCGGCAACCAGCGTGATGCCAAACTCGATTTTTTTCTGATCGAAGCGGAATTCAATGTCACCGTCCTTCTTTCTCCACGCTTCCTCCGCACTTCTCTCGAGGTCCTCATAGAGTAGCGGCAGCCGGCTTTGATCGCGTACGGTAAAACCACTGGCAGGGCAACTCGCTGATGGGCAATACGGAGCGTTGTCCTTCAAACATGGTAGCCCGCGAGGGCAGGTGACAGATCGAACTTTTTGCAGCTTGTCGTTGTCAACCCATTCGCGAAACGCAGCGGCGCTCTCGATTCCCTGTCCCGCGTCGTCAAGCGCGCGAAGTGCCGTCTCATACTCCACGTCCTGCTGATCATCTGTAACGATCATGAACTCATCGTGCTCAGGGCTTCCCCCCAATCTCAATGTAAACCGAATCGTCCTGCTGCCGTAGGTCAGCGACTTAACGAGAAAGCTGTCAAAGAACGGCTTTTGATCTTCTGGGAAAACCATAAGGCGATAGCTATTGTAGTCGTCCAAATATCTTTCGATGGTATTTAGGCGTTCTAATACTTCGCACGCAGGTTGAAACGTGCGGACGAACAGTCCAGCGATCAGCTTGTCGACATCTTCCCTCGCGTAGTAGTCGACGCTGTTGTAATTGCCGCTAAGAAGTTGCCTGAACAGCGTTCGCCGGTCATTGACGCTCTTTGTAAGCTGCTTGAGAAGGCCTTGTGCCGCCTCGGGTGATTCGGCGCGGCGAAGGCGACCCGGATAAAGATACTCCGTCAAACGATCGGTCATCGGTTGCTGACGAAGCGGGCTCCCAGGCTTGCCAAGCAGTTTACGTGTGGCAGGAATGCTCTCAAAAAAACGGTGGTAGTTGCCGTAGTCTAACCCACTCATGCTGTAGGACACGCGACCACCAAGGTTGTCGACAAGTTCCAGTAGTTGCCCGATATACGTTAGGGGATCATTGGGGCTAGTGATCAGCTCGTCGATGCGAGGACGCGTGTCTGGGTCGTTGTCCGGTATCAGGCCGGGCAGGCGACACGTGTCGAGCAAACGACGCATCGCTTCCTTTTGCTGCAAATCGTCACCGTCGCCTAGCGTGATGCGATTGAGATTCTCCGGTATGAATGTCGGCCATTCTTGTTCGGGTGGCGGGGGCGCCAAGACTACGACGATCAATAGACGCCGAGACGGTTCTGCACTGCGCTGCTGGCGCTGGTTTTGCATCGCTAGGAACTGAGATACTTCCTGACTTTGCCAGAGGCTACTTTTTGTGTGCGTCGACACCGCAACGACGAGATGACGTGATTCCCGAAGCGCTTCCATGATTGCCACTGGAAAGTTGACGCCGGGCGGAATGCCATCATCGTCCAACCACACTTTCAAGCCAATGCTCTTGAGCGCGTCGACGATGGTCTGAACCTGACTGCGATCGTCACGGGCGTAGGAAACAAAGACCTGGTAATTGAACTCGCACATCGTCTCGTCCTCAATGTCGGCAGCTGCCAGTGTATGGTGGGCTGAGGCAACATGATGGTCGTGTTGGCCGTCACACCGTACCGCAGCCCGCGATACTATCCAGGCGATTGGTAAAGGGGCCGCGATATTCGACGACTTGATGTTCAGTCGCGGTCGGGGCACCGCCACATCTAATATCCAAACAATGCCTGAGAATGTAACGTAATCCTTTGTAAATTGCACTTCGCGTCGGCCGACGCTCACAGTCGGCGCAGTTGTTGCTCGGGCGGAAAACCCGGATACCGTCAGCGCTGATCGACGTGCGTGGTACGAATGCACCGGAAATCACGCTTGATTCCATGGGGCAATTGGCATAACTACCAAGAGCGCGAATCGATTGGTGGAACGGTTCTTTGGTTGGCCGGCGTATCTTGGGGACTTCTGCAGCTCATCGCAGCCGGCTGTATCTCACCCCTTCCCGCCCCGCAACTCCTGCCGCCACTTTTGCAACAGCGTGAGTGCATCGAGCGGCGTGAGGCGGTCGACGTCGGCTTCGCGGATCTTTTCCAGCAGGGGATGATCGTTGAGGCCGAAGAGCGAGAGTTGGATGGGGCCGGCTTGGCCTGTTGTGCGGGCGCCGTCGGCGCGAGAGAGGGCGTCGATGTGTTCGGCTTCGAGGTCGCTTAAGAGGTCTTTGGCGCGTTCGATGACGGTGGGGGGCACGCCGGCCAGGCGGGCGACGTGGATGCCATAGCTCTTGTCGGCGGCGCCGGGGACGATCTTGTGCAGGAACACGACTTCGTCGTTCCATTCCCGCACCGCCACGTTGAGGTTGGCGACGCCCGCGCGGGATTGGGCCAGTTCGGTCAGTTCGTGGTAGTGGGTGGCGAACAGCGTGCGGCAGGCGACGCGGTCGTGCAGGTGTTCGGCTACGGCCCACGCCAGAGAGAGTCCGTCGTAGGTGCTGGTGCCGCGGCCGATCTCGTCGAGGATCACCAGGCTCTGCCCGGTGGCGCTGCGCAGGATACGGGCCGTCTCGGTCATCTCGACCATGAACGTGCTCTGCCCGCGGGAAAGCTCGTCGCTGGCGCCGACGCGGGCGAAGATGCGATCGACGCAACCAATCGTCGCTGTGCGGGCCGGCACGAAACTGCCCAGGTGGGCCATCAGCGCGATCAGCGCCACCTGCCGAATGTACGTGCTCTTGCCGGCCATGTTCGGACCGGTGATCAGCAGCAGTACGGGCCGGTCGCCGCCCATCTCGACGTCGTTGGGCACGAACGTCCCTGCCGGCGCGAGCACATCGAGCACGGGATGGCGGCCGTCGACGATCTCCAGACACGGTTCGTCGACCAACTGCGGGCGGCAATAGCCTTGCTGTCGGGCTAGCTCGGCCAGCGCCGTCAACACGTCGAGCGCCGCCAGGACGGCGGCCGTCTTGCGCAAGCGTTGCACCTCGGCCGCCACCGCGTCGCGCAAGGCGACGAACAGCTCGTACTCCAAGTCCTTGGCCCGCTCGTCGGCCGAGAGGACTTTCTCTTCGTACTCTTTCAGCTCCGGTGTGATGTACCGCTCCGCGTTCTTGATCGTCTGTTTGCGGGTGTAGGTGTCGGGCACCTTGTCGACGTGCGCGTGCGTGACTTCGATGTAGTAGCCGAAGACCTTGTTGAAGCCGACCTTGAGGTTGGGAATGTCCGAGCGCTCGGCCTCGGCAGCCTGATACTCGGCGATCCACTGCTTGCCACCGCTGGCCAACTCGCGAAGTTTGTCGAGCTGCTCGTGGTGACCCGTGCGAATGATGCCGCCTTCGCGACTGGTCAACGGACAATCGTCGACGAGCGCCGCTTCCAGCTTGGCACGCACTTCTCCGCACAGGTCGAGCCGCGCTTCGAGATCGCACAGCAATTCGCTGCGGCGGGCGGTGAGCTTGGCCTTCAAGCCGGGCAGCATCCGCAGCGTGCGTCCCAAAAAGCTCAGATCGCGCGGGCTCGCGCGTCCCGTGGTGACGCGGGCCAGCAAGCGTTCCAGATCGTAGGTCTGCCGCAAGGCATCGCGCAAATCGTTCGCCAGACTCGACTCGTCGACGAGTTCGCCGACGGCATCCAAGCGGGCTTCGATGGCCTGGCGATCGACGCTGGGGTTGGCCAGCCAGTCGGCCAGCAGTCGCGAGCCCATCGCGGTCACCGTGCGGTCGAGTACGGCCAGCAGCGAACCCTCGCGGCGTCCGTCGCGCAGCGTGCGGGTGAGCTCGAGGCTGCGGCGCGTCGCTTCGTCGATCTCGAGCGTGCCGCCCGTGCGATAGGACGTCAGGCTATCGACATGCGCCAGGCTCGCCTTCTGCGTTTCGGCCAGATAGTCCAAGATCGCGCCGGCCGCGCGAATGGCCGCCGTGTCCTGTTCCGCATCGAAACCGAAGCCCTCCAGTGTCGACGTGCCGAAATGCGCCGTCAGCTTCTCGGCCGCGGCTTTGGCGGCGAAGGCGAAAGGCGGCCGGCGGGTGATCGTCATTTCCCGCGATGGGCCGAGTAGCGACTGATCGGCCTCTTCAGGCAACAGGCATTCGGCCGGTGAAAGCCGCGCCAGGTGATCGGCCAGTTGATCCGTTTCGATGGAAGTGGCCGAGAAGCGTCCCGTCGAGAGCTCGACCCATGCCAGACCGAGCGGCGCGCCGGGCGCGATGGCGGCCAGGTAATTGCTCTCCCGCGGGTCGAGGAGGGCATCGTCGGTCACCGTGCCCGGCGAGACGATGCGTGTGACTTCGCGGCGTACCAGGCCTTTGGCCTGCTTGGGATCTTCGACCTGTTCGCAGATAGCCGCGCGGAGCCCGGCGGCGATAATCTTGCCGAGATAGCTTTCGAGCTGATGGTGCGGAAAGCCCGCCATTGGGATCGGATTTTCGCCCTTGTCCCGACTGGTGAGCGTGAGATGCAGCACGCGGGCGGCCGTCTGGGCGTCTTCGTAAAACAGCTCGTAGAAGTCGCCCATGCGAAACAGCAGCAGCGCATCGGGGCAGGCGCGTTTGGCCTGCTCGTACTGCTGCATCATGGGGGTTTTGGCCATGACCGGTCGCCGCGATGTGGATCGTTCGTGCGATCTGTGCGCAGGCAACTGCGCGATGTCGCCGCCGAGTGATTCTGCGAGTGCCGCGCAAAGTTCGCGGCGCGCCCAATCGCGATGACGCCGGCGCAGGCGGCATGCTATCAGACGGCGGAAGGCCGGCTCAAGAACCCGCACAGACTGCTGCGCGGCAGAACACCGCACAGGGCTGAAGAAAGCAAGTGAAAGAGAAAGCGTCTGACGAGGTAGATCCCGACGAGCCGCCGACTATTGCACGAACTCTTCGTCTTCTTCGCCGGCGCCAAGGACGATCTCGCCGGAATCTTCCAGCTTGCGGACGATATCGACGATCTGCTGTTGCACTTGCTCGACGGCCGAGACCCGCACCGGGCCGAGATAGTCCATTTCTTCGCGCAGTAGCTCGGACGCACGACTGGACATGTTGCCCAGCACCTTCTCTTTGAGTTCCTCACTGGCGCCTTTCAAGGCGGTGGCCCATTGCGAAGTCTCGACGTTCTTGAGGACGGTCTGAATCTCTTTGTCCGAGAGCTTGTTGATGTCCTCGAAGACGAACATCAGCCGGCGGATTTCTTCAACAAGATCGGGGTCTTCCTGGGCCAGGTTCTCCAGCAGCGTCCGCTCGGTGGCGCGGTCGGTGACGTTGAGGATCTCGGCCACGCTTGAAACCCCGCCGGCGTTTTCGAACTGCTGACTCATCACGCTCGACATCCGCTGTTCGAGCGCCCGCTCGACCTCGTCGATGATCTCGGGGCTGGTCTGACCCATGTTCGCCACGCGGCGCACGACGGCCAACTGCCGGTCGGCCGGCAGGCCCGCCACGACGTCGGCCGCCTGCTGAGGTCGCAGGTGCGAGAGGATCATGGCGATCGTCTGCGGATGCTCGTCGATGAGAAACGTCAGCAGGTTCTGGCTGTCGACGTTTTTCAGAAAGCCGAAGGGAATCGCTTCGATCGATTGCCGCACGTTGTCGAGCGTGCCGCCGGCGTTCTTGCCGAGCGCCTTTTCCACCAGCGACTTGGCCAAATCGATGCCGCCGCCCTTGGTGGCCACCGAGTTGGGATTGCTGTCCGCAAAATCGCGAATGGCCGTGTTGCGTTCCTCGGAGCCGAAGCTGTTGATCCGTGCGATCTCGATGGTGACCGCTTCGACGAGCTTGGGATCCATCTCGCCCAGCAGTTTGGCCGCCAGATCCTCCGGCAGGCTCATCAAGACAATCGCGGCTTTGCGAAGATCGTTTGCCATCGGCTTACCCGAGACTATCGGCCCGGCATTCGCATTCAAGCCGCCGCTGAGGCGAGGAAAGCAAACCGTTCGATGTCAGCGCAGCGGCAGCGAGACGCCTTTGTAGAAGGCTGGCCCTATATCGGGCCGCAGGTCGCAAAAACTTGAGACGAACCGCCTCACGGCTGGCGCTCGCTGCAAGTGGTGGCGTGCTGTCGCAGCAAGTAATGGCTCCGCGCGTGAGCACGCGCGGTCGCTGCAAATGGCGGACTACTCGGCGCTTCGGACGGGGCGAATCTCCACGTTGCGATAGTCGAGCTTGGAGCCGTGGTTCTGCAGGCCGATGTGACCGCTGGCGCGCTCGATGCCCGGGTGGGTTTCGCGCTGGTCGAGGTAGTCGTCGAGATCGGCATGGACAATCAGCGTGTCGTTGAGCACGACGCGAACCGTGCGCCCGACGCAGTGAATGTGCATCGACTGCCACTCGCCGGCCGGTTTGCTCACGCGGGGATCGGCTGCGGCCACGCCATACAGGCTCCCGCAATACTGCACGGGTTTCAGGTTGGCGTACTGCTCGGCAGCATCGTCGAGCACCTGAATCTCCATGCCTGCGAAAGCGGGATTCCCCTGCCAGGGTGCACGGAGGAACACGCCGCTGTTACCGCCGTCGGGCACCCGAAACTCGAGTCGCAACTCGAAGTCGTCATACTCTTCGGTCGTCGAGAGCCAGCCGCCGCCGCCACTGCCCGAACAGGACAAGATGCCGTCGCCGACGCTCCACGCGGTAAGCGGACCGTCGATGGCCTTCCAGCCCTCGAAGTCTCTGCCGTTGAACAGGGGGCGCCAGTCCTCGTTGTCGGCAGCGAGCGCATTCGACACGACAAGACCAACGGCAAAGAATGCAAAAGCGAGCGCGGCACGCATGTGTATAAGTCCTCGCCAGGTTAAAGCTGAAAGACAACTGGTCGACGCGGCGAGCTATTCATCGCGCAGCTCGCACACGGCCATCTGCCCGTTGCACTCGTCGATCTCAATGCGCAGCAACTGGGGCCGGTGGCCTGAGCGCCGCTGGAGCGCGTCGAGCAGTTGCCGGCCAATGTATTGTGCCAGAAGTTCGGACGTGGTGTTGACCACGGGCAGCAGCACGCAGTCGCAGCGGGGAAACTCCCAGCGTCGTTCTTCGAACGTGACCACCACGCACGTCTCATCGGCGGAGACTCGAATGAGCGGGTGGTCGGTCGGCAGCAGCATGTGATGGTCGAGCGTCATCACGATCTCGTGCAGCGTGTCGCGCAGGGCCACGAAATCGAACACGTAGTGGTTTTCGTCGAGCGGTCCGTGCACTTCGACGGCCACGCGATAGTTGTGTCCGTGCAGGCGTTCGCAGACGTCGCCGTTGAACGTAATGAAATGTCCGGCGCTGAACACCATGTCCTGTTTCGCCAGACGGACCCAGAAGCGCTCGCTCACAATGACGCTCGATACGGCAGGGATCTTCAGTGCAGGTCAACTCGCGACAAGATGTGCGCCCGGCTTTCACGGTCGCGCATGGCGATCAGAGACGACTACGAGGCATGATACATGCGGTAAGGAGGCGTCAACAATTCTTCACGCAGGGCGACAAACAGGCTGGCCGCCACCATGTCGGCCGTTGTGCCGGGGTTGCGACGATGGTGATCGCAGCGGAGCCAGAAGTCGAGATCTCTTACGAGGCGCTCGTACGCTTGCTCACCCGGACGTCCCCCCGCCAGCGCCTCGGCAGCCATCCGCGCCGATTGTTCGGCAAGCTCGGCACCGCACTTCCGCGCGACGAGACTATCGGGGTACTCGGCCATCAACTGCAAGTGTAGGCGAACAATCGCGTCAGCCGGCGACCAATCCTGTTCGAGATTGTCGGCGAGTGCCGGCACAGCGAAATCCAACAGGTCGGCGAAGCCATTGGCGTATTGCCGTGCCACCAGGTCGCGTGATGCGGCCAATCGCATGGCTGCGATCAAATCGTCCGGTGGCGACTCGTTCACGTCGGCCTGCTCGACACGACCGAGTCCTCCCGGTTTGGCCCGAAGGATGGCTTCGTAGACGAGATGCGTGTCAGCGGGCGTGAGCGCGCCGAGCACTTCGCCGATTCCGGCAGGTAGTTTCTGTCCGGGGGGAACCAGCGTCAGCGGAACGATGAGCAGCAACGTGCCGAGATTCGTGTTGGTCGCCACGCGACTCTGAGTTGCCTCGACTGCCACCAGCAGCGTTCGGCCGAGCCCTTCTCCGGCAGTCTCATCGATCGCCCGAGCGATGGACAGCGCGGAGACCGCGAAATCGAAATAGGTCGCATCTTCGAAATCGGCGCCGCGGTGGACGTTGCCCGGCTTCGGCGCCGTGGCTTCCATGAGGCACGCCAGCGCGGCCAGTTCGCCCGGCGAGGGTTTGGGATTTCCCTCGCTCTGCGTGTTGTAGGGCGGCATGTGCATTTCTCGCATGCGGCTGATCCGGCGATGCTTGGCCCAGCGATGAGTCATTCAACGGCACGGCGCAGAGGTGTCCAGCGGTAAAACCCGCACCAGGCTCGTATTCTATCCCGTCGCAATTTGCGCGAGCACGGTATCGCGGCGAGACCTTTGGCCCCGCGGGCGCTAGGCCGTGCCCGCAGGTACTCTTTAGAATGGACTTGGGGGTCCGCTCGCGGTCTACGCCGCGCGCCATCGCCGGGTTCCACTCTGTCACGCATCGAATTGGGACGCGCCGTGCTCGATCAGACATTTCAGGCCGCGCACTTCATGAATCGCGAGCTGAGCTGGCTCGAATTCAATGCGCGCGTCCTGGAAGAGGCGGCCGACGACGACAATCCGCTCTTGGAGCGCGTCAAGTTCCTTTCGATCTTCAGCTCGAATCTCGACGAGTTCTTTATGGTCCGTGTGGCCGGTCTGCGCGAGCAGGCATTCGGCGATGGCGCGCCGCAGGACTTCACGCCCGATGGCCTCCGGGCCATCGCCCAGTTGCAACAAATCCACCAGCGGACCTGCGAACTGCTCGAGGCGCAGTACGGCTGCTGGAACGACCAGATTGTGCCGGCCTTGGCGGAACAAGGCATCACGTTTGTCCCGTACGCGGAACTAAGCCGCCCGCAGCTCAAGGTCGTCGATCGCTTCTTTCGCACGCGAGCGTTTCCGATTCTCACGCCGATGGCGGTCGACCCGGCGCACCCCAGTCCGCGGTACCACAATCGCGGGCTGTATCTGGTGAGCATGTTGGAGCGGCGCTACGGTCTGGGGCCCAAGCAGCTCTTCGCGGTGGTGCAGTTGCCCAGCGTTTTGCCGCGACTGGTTCCTATCGATCCGGATGATCCGCGTAAGTTCATCCTGCTCGGCGGTCTGATCGCGGCGCGGCTCCCGGACTTGTTCGGCGGATTCGATGTCCAGTCCTGGACGATGTTTCGCGTCACCCGCGACAGCGACCTCGACCTCTTGGAACAGGAATCGGACGACATGCTGCGGCTCATCGAAAGCCGGCTGAAAGCCCGGCAGCGCGGCGATGCCGTGCGGCTGGAGGTGTCGGCTGACAGCGATGAGCGGCTCGTGGGGATGATCGTCGAGTCTGAAGAACTACGCGAAGCGACGGACCCCGCGGGCGACTATGGCGAGGTGTACCGCGTCAACGGACCGCTCGACTTCACGGCCTTCGGCGAATTGCTGGCCATACCGGGCACGGAAGACCTGCGCGATCCGCCCTTCGTGCCGCGGCCGCCCCGCGGCCTCTCGCCCAGCGTCAACGACGACCTGTTTGCCAAGATTGCCCGGCAGGACATCCTGCTGCACCATCCCTACGATTCGTTCGATAGTGTCGTCGAGTTTGTCAGGCGGGCGGCCAACGATCCACAGGTGCTGGCCATCAAGCAGACGCTCTATCGCACCAGTGGCGATTCGCCGATCACCCAGGCGCTGATGCAGGCTGCCGACAACGGCAAGCACGTCACGGCCTTGGTCGAACTCAAGGCGCGGTTTGATGAAGCCAACAATGTCAGTTGGGCCCGGCAGCTCGAACGCGCTGGTGTCCACGTCGTGTTCGGCTTCCTCGATCTGAAGACGCACTGCAAGCTTTCGCTCGTCGTCCGGCAGGAAGGGAGCGAGCTGGTCCGCTACGTGCATCTGGGCACGGGCAACTACAACCCCACCACGGCGTTGCTTTACACCGATCTGGGACTGTTCACCGCCGACCCCGATATCACCCACGACGCGACGGCGCTGTTCAACCTGCTCACTGGCTACTCGCAGGGGCACCAGTGGCGCAAACTCGTCGTTGCGCCCGACGACTTGCAGCGCCGCACCGTTGAGCTCATCGAGCAGCAGGCTCAGCGCGCGCGGGCCGGCAAGGAATCGCGGATCTTCGCCAAGCTCAATTCGCTGGTCGACTACCGCGTGATCGAAGCCCTTTACCGTGCCAGTCAAGCGGGCGTACCCATCGACCTGATCGTTCGCGGCATCTGCTGTCTAAGGCCGGGCATTCCAGGCGTATCCGAAAACATCCGCGTCCGCAGCATCGTCGATCGTTTTCTGGAGCATAGCCGGATCTACGTCTTCGGCACCAACAAGAAGGCGCAGGTCTTCCTCTCCAGCGCCGACTGGATGCCGCGCAACTTTCACCGCCGCGTCGAGATCATGTTTCCCGTCGAGGCAGCGGAACTGAAGCAGCGGATCCTCACGGAACTCGTTCCGATCTACCTGGCCGACAACGTGAAGGCCCGCATCATCAAGGCCGACGGCTCGCACGAACGCGTCTCACGGCGCAAAGACGAGCCGGCCGTCCGTTGCCAAGAGGCACTGCTGCGCGGCTGGGCGTCGCCCGGCGAATTGGAATCGGTCCTGGGCGCCAATGGCCGCTTGCAGCCGGAGGCGCAGCGCGTGGCGACGTAGCTGCGTGCGGCCGGTAACTGTCCGCGGTCCATCACGGCGCGTTGGACGCGTCAACCAGCCCTTGCCAATAGGCGAGCGCTTCTTCGTGGGCCGCGATGTAGTCTGCGGCAGACTCTCCGGACTGCTCACGAACTTCTTGCAAGCGTGCCGCCGCCCAGTCGCGAAACAGCGATGCGCTGTGATGGCTGATCCGTTGTGGTGCGTCGCCGACCTCGACGTAGTAGGGCGCCGTCATGCCAAAGCGGTAGGTGTCTTCCAGCGTCGTCACCGCGCGTATCAACAGCCAGCCGCTCTCGCGGAATGTCACCGCAGGCAGCGCGCCCGAGCTGGCCCAATCGTCGAGCCGCACGGCGTGCGCCACCTCCCCGTTCTTGATGATCTCCAGATACTCGATCGGGTCGCCGGTGGCCAGATTCAGACTCACGTCGAGCACCAGTTCTTCGCCTGCCGGCGCGACGAACACGTGACCCGGTCGACAGCCGGCCACGAGCGGCCGCAGCAGTGGTCCGTTGCTCACCACCGTTCGCCCCGCTCGCAGGCCATCCCACCAAGCGTCCGCGCTGAAGTCTTCGCCGGCGAACACGTAAAGCCGGTTGTAGCCGAGCGGATTGTTCGTCAGTCCGCTGCCGCTGCCCGCGGTGGGCGGTAGTCTCAGGCCGCAATTGAGCAAGTGGTAGTACAGTTCTTCGCCGGTGCGACCGGCTGAATAGGCATCGCGGCCACCGAGGTGTGGCAAAGTCGGTTGCGTGATTGCTGCCGTCTTCTTGCGACCCAATCCGCTGTGCGCGACCTGGATCGCATCGATGCGCCCCGTGGCGAGCCAAAGTGGTAAATCATCGCCAGCCGGATAGGCTAGGTCGATCCAACCATCGGCGGGGCGGCGGTCGACATTCAGCAAATCGAGAATCGTCGTTGCCTCGGTTGTTGCTGATGTGACTGCGTCGTCTTGCCAACGAGCGCAGACGAGTTTGCCCAGCGGCGAGTCGATCCACTTACCGTAGCGCTGCGCGTACCGCCGGTCCGGCAGTTCGATGACAGGTGCATGATCAGCGCGGTCAGTGCGCGAGGCTTTCGAACGACGAGGCGCCGCGACTAACTGCACAACGTGCAAATCTTCGGCCCGCATGAGTAGTTCCAGGTCGTCGACGTCGCGGGCAACGAGCAGATCGCCCGACCACCATCCCTCCGCCGCCATATCGACCGCGCGCCGCAAATCGACGGTTTTGGCGTCGTCCGAGAAGTCTTGAATGGTGAAATGTCCGCGCCGCTGCACGTATTCCGGTCCGCGCTCGATGACGAACTCGTACTGCCCACGCGCCAGCTTGAGCGTCACGGTGCCGGGACAGACGAAGTGGTCGTGCCAGAACGGCAGCCGCGGCACCTTGCGCGGACGTCCCGCTGCATTCCAGATGTGAACGCGACACGCGACCGGCTCGCCCGTCGCTTGATCGACGACGGTCAACTCGAGTTGCCCCCCGGCCGCCATCGCCCGGGCAGCACCTCCCTCGCAGGCCAGCCCCAGGCAGAGCAGCAGGCAACCGGTTGGCAGCCAGCGGCGTGGCGCGCGTATCGAGAGTTGGAGTTGCATGGCTGAGAAAGAGCCGTTGTGGCAGCGTCGTGGTTGAGGTATTCGCCGGAAAGCCGGCGGACCAAGCCTACGAGTAACTCTAGCTTGCCAGTTGGTTTGGGTGGCGCGGCCCGCGCTGGACGTAGCGGTCGCGCGCGAGTCGAGGCCGCGTTGCGGACGGCGCATAGGGTTCCCGCCTTGAAGCGGGGTGCGGCCGATTCCTAGAATTGGCTTGGCAGAGACTGTCAGCCACCAGGAGCAGTTCGGACGAGCCATGCCCGACGAGGACTATTACCGCACACTGGGCGTCGACCGCAGCGCGCAGCCGGAGGAAATCCAGAAGGCCTACCGCAAGCTTGCGCGCGAGTATCACCCCGATTTGCATCCCGATGACAAGGATGCCAAGCGCAAGTTCCAAAGCGTGCAGCGGGCCTTCGACGTGCTGAACGATCCCAAAAAACGCAAGATGTACGACCAATACGGAGCCGGCTTCGAGGACGTTCAACAGGGCGGCGGTCCCGGTTCGGGCGGTTCGCGGGTTTGGACCTCGACCGGCAATGCCGAGGACTTCGATTTTGGTCAGGCCTTCGGCCAAAGCTTTAGTTTCGGCGACCTCTTTGGTCAGATGGGGCGTGGCGCAGGTCCGCGCACCAGACGCCGCGCTCCGACACGCGGCGCCGATGTGCAGGCCGAACT
>CALKYM010000175.1 GCA_938003525.1 uncultured Planctomycetales bacterium
GAGCGTGACGCGCGTGCCCTCGATAGCCACGAGATCGCCCTGCCCCACCGTGCTGCGCGGCGAAAGTCCGGTATAGGCCGGGTAAACGTAGTCCGCCCGATCGACGATGATCGCGGGTGCCGTGACAACGTGAATCGAGAAACGCCGCGTGTGGGCATCGCCCGCGACGATTCGGTAGGTCACGTCCTGTTGCAGCCCTTTGCTGCCGGCAGGCAATGCTGCGCGGTGGCGGAAGCTGCCATCGACGGTCTCCATGGCGATCGGCATATCGACCGTTTGTCCGTCGGCCGTGCTATAGATCAACGAGACCGGTTCGTCGTCGCGAAGGCCGAGGACTAGTGCCGAGACTTCGACGATCTCATCGTGAAAGGCCTGCCGCGAACCGGGAGTCACGTCGGTGATGCGCACGCGAGTTGCCGCTTCGATGTCGGCCCACGGCATCACCATGCGGCCCACGGACCGCAACGGGTTTTTCGGCGACAGCAACGTATAAATGCAGACCACCGCGACCACGGCCATCAGCACGTAGCCGACTTGGATCAACTGCGAGCGGTCGAGCGTTTTCTCTGGCGGGACTTGCGCGAGATCGTTGGCGGCACGGCGGCCGATGGCCTCGTACACCGCCGGGTTGACCTCGCGACGCCGCGCGCCCAACAGCAGGAAATTGAGCAGGCCGTTCTTCAAACCGGGCTCGCCGTGCTCGATCGTCTGCGCTGCGTACAGCAGGTTGATGCGACGAGACACCAGCGGCAGCAACGCGCGGGCACAGTAGTAGGCACTTGCCGCGGCAAACACCAGGAAGAACACCAATCGCAGCGTACGGCCCGCGCCGCCGGTGATCATCCACTGATCGAGAATCGTGAACAGCAGCAGGTAAGCCAGGCCCGCGGCGGCGAACGTGGCCAGCACGGTGGCGATTTCCGTCCACTGCAGTTGGCCCCGCGTCTTGCGAAGCTGTCGCTCGACGAAACGGCGGTAGTCGTCGATGCTGGTGCTGTCCGCCGCCGGCATCATCGTGCCGGCCGCTTTCGACGCTCGAGCATCGCTCGCCATGTCCCGGCTCCTCCCGCGATGCGGGCCCCTCCACTGGCCGACCACATGCCCGCGGTCGGCGCGTACGTTCCTCGTAATAGTATAGACGCCCCGAGCCGCAAAACAGTTCCGGCGTACGGCTGGGAATCCGCATCTCGGGCGATTGTCGCGTTCCGGATACAGTTGTAGCGACAGCTCGGGGGCAGAATGCTCGCCGACGACACTCAGCGCGGGGCGAGTCGTCCCCTCAATGCGACAAGCTGCGGCGCCATCTCAACTTCCTCCGATCAATGATCGTCTGGTATAAGGCGCGGCGAATGCTCGCTACCTTACGGTGTTCTTCCCCGCAAATTGCACGCCGACAACGATGAGCCGCTATCCGCTATTCGATCGTCAGCAAATCCGCTTGCGCGCGATCGCCGATCGGGGCCACGACCTAACGGTCGAAGACTGCTTGCCGCTTGCGCCGGAATCGTCGCCCTACGCGCACGAAGAGTTTCCGGCGCTGGTGAATCACATCATTGAAGCGCGGCGCCAGCAGCGCGCGGTGATCGTGATGATTGGCGGGCATCCCATCAAACTCGGATTGTCACGATATCTCATCGATCTGATCGAACGGGGTTGGATCACACACCTGGCCACCAACGGATCGGGCATCATTCACGACTTCGAACTCGCGCTGGTCGGCGGTACGAGCGAGAACGTCCCGCGATGGATTCAGGCCGGTCAGTTCGGGCTGTGGAAAGAGACGAGTCGCCTGAACGAATGCATCGCTGCCGGAGCCCAGCGCGGCGAAGGATTGGGCGAAGCGGTTGGACGCTCGATCGAAGAAGGAGAATTCCTGCACCGTTCGCTGAGCATCGCGGCCGCCGGTTGGCGGAAAGGCGTTCCCATCACTTGCCATGTCGGCGTCGGCAGCGACATCATCCACGCGCACGCCAACTGCGAGGGTGCTGCTCTGGGAGCGGCCAGCTACACCGACTTTCTGATGTTCGCCCACAGCGTGCAGAACCTGGAAGGCGGAGTGTTCCTGAACATGGGCTCCGCCGTCACCGGACCGGAGGTCTATCTCAAGGCGCTTTCCATGGCTCGCAATGTGGCGATTCAGCGCGGCGAGGAAATCCGACATTTCGCCACGGCCGTATTTGACCTGGTGGGCCTGCCCCAGGGCTACCGCGAAGGCCCGCCTTCAAAAGACCACGCACAGTATTACTACCGCCCGTGGAAGACGATTCTCGTCCGCACCGTGGCCGATGGTGGCCAGAGCTACTACTTCCCCGGCGATCACCGCCAGACGATTCCGACGCTGTGGCACGAGTTGGTCACTCGCGAATCCGCCTGACGAGTTCGCGCAGCCGGGCTTCCAGTAACGGACCACCTGCGACGAAGTTTGTCTCGATCGCCAGCGCCCACAGCCGGCGGCGTCCAAGCTGGTCGATGCCGAGTTTGACCAGATCCTTGTGCGTGCAAAGCGCTGCAGCCACGTTCTGGCCTTCTGCCCAATTCGCGAGGCTCTCCACATCCTTGCGGTTGTACGCGTGATGATCAGGGAATTCCCGAAAGTCGCGCACATCGAACCCGCAACTCGCCAACGTGCCGCGAAAGCCGGCGGGATTGCCGATGCCACAGAAGGCGACGACGGGTTTCTCAGCCAATTCGCCGAGCGCTGCAGTCGCACCGCTAGCTCCGACTAGCACGGCCGGCTGCTGCGCAGCCTCGCACCAGATCGCGTTCGGCGCGAACTGGCTGACACGCTCGCGAATCGCCTCGCGAGTCGGAACATCAACCAAGTCGGCCCGCGACAGCACGATCGCGTCTGCACGTGCAAGCCCGGAGAGAGGCTCTCGTAGAGTGCCGCGAGGAAACACGTGCTCGTGCCCGAACGGTTCCAGGGCGTCCATCACGACAATGTCCAGATCGCGGGCGAGCCGCCGATGTTGGAATCCGTCGTCGAGCACGATGAGCTGCATGCCCAACTCCTCAACGGCCACGTTCGCTGCCGCAACGCGGTCGGGGTTCTGCAAGTGCGGCACGTCTGGCAGCTTCTGCTCGAGTTCCAGCGCCTCGTCGTTGCGGCCTCCTTCGGTTGCTCCATAGCCGCGACTGATGATCGCGACGCGGACCCCTTGCTCCCGAAAGTGGCGACACAGCCAGGCAACCAAAGGCGTCTTGCCGGTGCCGCCGAGGGTGAGATTGCCGACGCTGATCACGGGCACGGGCGCGCGGGCGATGTATGCCGAGCCACGATCGAAGCGGCGATTGCGAATGCCGACCGCCCACGTGTACGGCACCTCCGCCATCCGCAACACGGCGCGGAGCGCTGCCGCGCGAAGACCCCGCTGCTGACCGCTGACCAACGCGCGAAACTCAGTCGGGCCGAGCAATGACTGCTCCCTGATAGCCCCGACTGCCAAGTGCAAAAGCGCCGGGCAACTGCGACCCAACTACAGTTTGTTGCAGATGGCTTCAGCCATCTCTCGCGTGCCCACGGCCGAGGGATCGTTGCGGTCGGGCTTGAGGTCGTAGGTGACGTCCTTGCCTTCGGCGATCACGGCGGCCACGGCTTTCTCGAGGCGATCGCCCGCATCATGTTCCTTCAAGTGATGCAGCATCAACATGGCCGAAAGGATCAGGGCCGTGGGATTCACCTTGTTCTGACCCTTGTACTTCGGCGCGCTGCCGTGCGTCGCTTCGAACACGGCACCGTCGGGGCCGAGATTCGCACCCGGTGCAACGCCCAAGCCGCCGACGAGCCCCGCAGCCAGATCGCTGATGATGTCGCCGTAGAGGTTCGGCAACACGAGCACGTCGTACAGCTCCGGTTTCTGTGCGAGCTGCATGCACATGTTGTCGACGATGCGGTCCTCGAACTCGATGTCCGGGTAGTCTTCAGCCACCTTCCGCGAGACTTCGAGGAACAGGCCATCGGTGTACTTGAGGATGTTGGCCTTGTGGACCGAGGTAACCTTCTTACGCTTGTTCTCCCGGGCGTAGTCGAACGCGCAGCGGACGATCCGCTCGGTGCCTGAGACGCTGATCGTCTTGATTGAAATGCCGGTTTCGTCGTCGCCGGTCTTGATCTTCTTGTCGCTGGGTAACCGGTTGATGGTCTGCACGAGCTCGGCGGTTTCCGGCTTGCCGCGTTCGAACTCGACACCTGCGTACAGGTCCTCGGTGTTTTCCCGCACGATGACCAGATCAACGGGCACCTCGGAGAAGTAACTTCGCACGCCAGGGTAGTACTTGCAGGGGCGGATGCAGGCAAACAGTCCAAGTTCTTGCCGCAGGTGTACGTTGATGCTGCGAAAGCCCGTGCCGACCGGCGTGGTGATCGGCGCCTTGAGCGCGCACCGCGTGCGGCGGACGCTTTCCATCACGCTCTCGGGCAGCGGCGTGCCCGTCTTCTCCATCACGTCGACGCCGGCTTCCTGCTCGTCCCAATTGACCTTCACTCCCGTGGCATCGACACACCGGCGTGCCGCTTCGGCCAACTCGGGCCCGGTCCCGTCGCCAGTGATCAGCGTGACTTCATGCGCCATGGTTTGTTCGCCTTTGTATGTCAGAGAACTAGCCGACTCGCGACTGGCCAGGGGCTGGTTGGCGCGAAAGGCCGCTCGCAAAATCGACCGAAGATGTTGATCGCAAACCAGATGCAACGCGCGAGCGAACCTAGCAAATGGCCCGCGAACCGTCAATTGACCGCCGCACGCCATCGCATACGTGTTCGCAGGCACACGATGTTACGATTGTGGTTCAACGCGGAAAACGGCAACCGTACAATCGAACATCTGGCTAGATAGGGGAATAACCTCGGTCAGTAACACCGACTCCCTAACCGGGAAGCAGTAGATCAATTGCCGGAGAACGAGCTATGTGGACTTGTCCGGTTCTAACCACGGTCTCGGCCCTGCTCCTGCTGGCGACGACGAGTTCCGCCCGCGCGCAGTCGTCTAGTGTCGACACCGCGCTGGAAACCTCTGCGCAGACCGGTCGGCCGATTTTGGCGGTGGCCGGCGCCGAAGGGTGAGGCGCCTGTCGCGCGCTGGAGGCGGAGTTGAGCAACTCCATCGCCCTTCGGCCGCTGGTGGCACAGTTCGTGCCCCTGCTCATCGACACGGCCAGCGATGACTATCGGGAGTGGTCGCAAAAGTACCGCGGCGAAGGCGACACAATTCCCAAGGTGTTCGTCATCCGCGCCGATGGCGAGCAACTCTATGGTGAGTCGGCTTCACCCTCGGGTACCGAGTTGCGCGCTTTTCTCGAGCGCCATCTCGCGCTGGCCGGCAGACCGTTGAGCGAGGCTGAACTGGCCCGCGTCGCGGAGACAATGGAAAAGGTCCTCGCTAGACACGAAGCTGGCGACATTGCGGAAGCCGTTGCCCTGCTCAAACCACTTTTGGGCAGCGGATCGTACGCCAGGGATTGCGTCGCCGCCGACGAACTGGGGGAAGAGCTCGTTGCCAAAGCCACCGACAAGATGGAAGCTGCCGACAAGCAGCTCGAAGAGGGCGAATCGCTCGCCGGCACGCTCGCCCTCGTGCAGGTACAGCGGTTTTACGGTCGATTGCCGGCGCTCACGCAAACCATCGGTCAGCGCTTGCGAACGCTCCGCGGTGATAACGAATTGCGTTCTGTCTTGGAACAGGCGCGTGCGCTCGACCGCGCCGCCGAACAAGTCGATCGCGGAAACACGTCGCGCGCCGTGGCGCAATACCGGCGCGTGGTGGCCAACTACCCGGACACAGACGCAGCCGCGCTGGCGGAAGACGAGCTCGCCGCGCTGGCCGAAACGGCGGACACGGCAACTACGGCCAGCAAACCGTCAGGTCCACCCACCGAAGCGGCTTTGAAGAAGGCGGCCTCCTATCTTCGCCTGGCACGTTCGTTTGCCGAAAAGCGTCCCGAAAAGGCCCGCGAGTACGCCGAACAGGTGATCGACCTCGCGCCTGACACAGAATTGGCCGGCGAAGCAGCCGCGCTGCTGGACGAGCTGTAGCCATACACCGCTGTAAGGCTGCCGCGGCGATAACCGGCGACTCGCACCGGTCTCCACGCATGCTTACAACGTCGGGCCGACGCTCCAGGGAATGAACTCGGCTTCGCCGATGCCGTGCTCTTCGCTCTTGGTCTTTTGGCCGCTGGCCACGGCGAGGATCATCTCGAAGATCTCGCGGCCGACTTCATCGACCGTACGACCGGCGTGAATCGTGCCGGCGTTGATGTCCATGTCGCCCACCATCCGCTCGTACATCGGCGTGTTGGTGGCGATCTTGATCGACGGCACCGGTTTGCATCCGTAGCAACTGCCGCGTCCGGTGGTAAAGCAGACCACGTTGGCCCCACTGGCCACCATGCCTGTGATGCTGGCTGGATCGTAGCCGGGCGTGTCGACAACAACGAAGCCCTTGTCGCGCACCGGCACGCCGTAACGGTAGACGTTGGCCAGCGCCGTCGTGCCGCCTTTGGCCACGGCTCCCAGCGACTTCTCGTAGATCGTCGTCAGGCCGCCCTGCTTATTGCCCGGCGTGGGATTGTTGTCGATCTTCACGCCGAAGGCGCCCGTGTACTCTTCCCACCAGCGAATGCGCTCGATGAGTTTCTGGGCAACCTCGGGCGTCTTGGCACGACGAATAAGCAGGTGCTCAGCCCCGTAGATCTCGGGAGTCTCGGCCAGGATGGCCGTACCGCCCGCCGCGACGAGCAAGTCGCTCGCGCGACCCAACGCGGGATTGGCAGTGACGCCCGAGTTGCCATCCGAGCCGCCACACTCGGTGCCAAGGATCAATTCGCTGGCGGGTATCGTCTCGCGGCGTACATCGTTGACGCGGGGCAGCATCTCGGCGATCCATCGCGCTCCAGCATCAACGGTGGCCGCCGTGCCACCGCAGTCCTGCATGCTGAGCGTCCGTGGCGGGGCTTCGCTCGTCCCACCGAGCTGCACGAGCCCCTCCTGAGCCAGCAAATGCGAGAGCGTGCCCACCTCGCAGCCCAGCCCCACGAGAATGTAGGCGCCGACGTTCGGATGCCGGGCGAAGCCGGCCAGGACGCGGTTGAGCTGGTGATGGTCTTCGCCGTCGTACTGCATGCCGCAACCGCCCTTGTGCGTGAGCGGCAGAATGCCGTCGACTTGTGCATATTTGCTCAGGGCCGCGGAGTCGAACCGTTCGGCGATGTAACGGCTGACCGACGCCGAGCAGTTCACCGTCGAGATGACGGCAATGTAGTTACGCGTGCCGGCGCGGCCATCGGCGCGGCGATAGCCCTCGAACGTGCGGCCCACGAGCGGTTGCGGATCGGGTGGCACGTCGACACATGGTTCGTACCGCCGCTCGAATTCGCCTGCCGCCAGATTGTGGGTGTGCACCCAACTACCCGGGCTAATGTCGCACGTGGCAAAGCCGATGGTCTGTCCGTACTTGATCACCGGCTCGTCGCGAGCGATAGCAGCCAGCGCGATCTTGTGTCCCAACGCGACGGGCTCTGCAACGTCGAGCGTACGGTTGCCCACCGCTATCTGCTGAGCGGCCCCCAGCGGCAATGCGGCGACGCCGACGTTGTCGCGCGGGTCGAGCAGGATGACTTCGGTAGCCGGTTCGGTTTGTGATGCCATCTCATCCAGCGTGCTAGCTTGACGTGTTCGCGCGCTCGTTCGCGGTATGCAGGCAGATGCCTAACGGTTGTCAACGCGTCTGGGCAGCTTAGTCGCTTCAAAGAACATGGGCAATGAATGCGCTCTGTGGGCGACTGGCGTTGACCGTGCCCGGCGCGAGCGCTATTCTCTGCAACCCCGATGACCTTGCGCAGCGCAATCGCGGTCGATGGACGGCTTCGGTAGGCGCTTTCCGCTAGCAGGCGTGGCGAGCATGAAGCTCGGCATCTTTCTTCCCAATTGGGTCGGCGACGTGGTCATGTCCACGCCGACGCTCCGTGCGCTGCGTACGCATTTCGGAGCGGAAGGCTATCTGGCCGGAGTCATGCGGCCGTCGGTCGCGGACGTACTCGCCGGCACTGATTTGCTGGACGAGCGCATCTTGTACGACCCACGCAGCGACCGCCGCGAGCTGCACGAGAGGACCTTGGTTCGGCGCCTGCGCGCCGCTCAGCTCGATGCGATTGTGTTGCTGACCAACTCATTCCGCACCGCGTGGTACGCTTGGCGCTCGCGTACGCCGCGGCGCATCGGGTATGCGCGCGGTGGACGAAGTCTGCTGCTCACCGATCGCCTGGCACCGCAGAAGCGTCACAGTCGTTTCGTTCCCACGCCGGCGTTGGACACCTATCTCGAGCTGGCTTATCACCTGGGCTGCACTTTGGAATCGCCCCAGCTCGAATTGGCGACCACCCTCCAAGATGAAGCGGCGGCCGACGAACTTTGGCGGCAGCTCCAGATTCGTCCCCATGAACCAGTAGTCATCTTCAATCCCGGCGGCGCGTTCGGCCCGGGCAAGCAGTGGCCCACGGAGTACTTCTCCGACTTGGCCGCACGACTGGTTGATTCGCACCGCGTGCACGTCGTCGTCCTGTGCGGACCCTCGGAGCGCGAGCTGGCGCGAGAGATCGCGGGCCGGGCGCAGCGCGAAAAGGTACACAGCCTGGCCGAGGCGAAGTTGTCGCTCGGTCTGAGCAAAGCCTGCGTGCGTCGGGCACGCTTGATGGTCACGACCGACAGCGGGCCGCGGCACTTTGCGGCGGCGTTCGATGTGCCGGTCGTCACGCTGTTTGGCCCGACGCACATCGCCTGGAGCGAGACGCACTATCCACGCGCTGTTCATCTTCAACTCGACGTCGACTGTGGCCCTTGCCAGAAGCGAAGTTGTCCCTTGGGACATCACCGCTGCATGCGCGACTTGTCGGTCGAGCGGGTCTACAACACCGCCGTCGATCTGTTCGCCCGGGTCGAAGAAGGCCGCGCAGCCTGAGGTCACGATGGCCGCGTTTCGCTGGATCGATCCTGTAGCGGCGCCGTTGCTCGCGCGACACGGCCTCGACCGCCCCGAGTCCCTCTTTGGCCCGCTCGAAGGAACGCTGCTCTCCGGCGGTCACCGGCACCGCGAAACTCGCCGCTTGGTTCTCGATGAGGAGAGCGACTCGCGGCCGACGATCTACATCAAGCGCGAGCGGATGCCGCAGCTTAAGGATCTCCTCGCCCACTGCCTCGCCGGCCGAGGTTGGTGGAGCAAAGCCCGCGCGGAGTTCGTCGCCTTGCGTCGCCTACAAGCCGCAGGCCTTGGCGCGCCGACGCCTCTGGCGTGCATTCAAGAATCCGGTCTGTGGCCGCAGGCCGCGCTGGTGATCGACGCCCTGCCGTGCGACACGACCCTGGCTGCCTTGTTGGTTAAGTCGCATGAGCCCGCAGCGCACGATCGCCAGGAGCTATTCCGTCAACTAGGCGAGGAGGTCTCGCGCCTGCACGCAGCCGGCGTTACGCAACCGGACCTGTACACGAATCACCTCATGGTCGCGCGCGAAGGCGCGTCGTGGCGGTTCTGGTTCTTCGACTTGCAGCGCAGCCTCGTGCGAGGTCGGGTGCCGTATCCCGACCGGGTCCGCAACCTCAGCGCACTGGTGGCCACCTTGCCGAAGCACGACGGTGATGCCAGCGATCGCGCCGAGTTGCTGACAGCCTACTGCCGGGCCGCCGGGCTGGAAAAAGAATTGCCACGCATTGCGGACCAGGTCGAACGGCGCGCAGCGCGCCTGCAACAGCGCTCGAAGATCCGCGCCTTGCGCGAAGGCAAGTCGGCCAGCCACGCGCCGAGCACCTGGCAGCAACTCGACGGGGGACGCGTCTGGGCCGATCCCGAGTTCGTACCGCTATTGACCGCCTCGAATCTCGACACGTTGCGCTGCGTGATGGATGGCCAACAGGGTGAAAAACTGAGGGCGTTGGCCGATCGCGAGAATTGGCGACTCGTGCTCGATGCTCCCCAGGCGCAACCGCGCGCTGCCTACTTGAAAAAGCATCGCTCGGCCACGCAGCGTTTGCCGGTGAACTTCGGTGCCGCCGCAACGTCCTCGAGTTCGCCAGGCCGCGATGAAGCCATGTGCGCGCGACGCTTGGCGCGGGCCGGCATCGCGACGCTACGGCCGATCGCGTTCGGCGAGGCGCGCACTACGGAGGGAGCCGCAGAATCGTTCGTCCTCACCGAGGAGTTGACCGGCTATGAACCACTGGATGACTTCGTGCGACAACGCTTTCCAGTACGGGCTGCCGGAGCGCGCACCGCGCGCGATCGCCGGCTGGCACGCTTGATTCTTGAAGTCGGCCATCTGGCAGCGCGGTTTCACCGTGCGGGATACAACCACCGCGACTTCTACGCGTGCCATTTCTTTGTCCGCGAGCAGGCTGCCGACCAGTTCGATGTGCGACTGATCGACTTGCAGCGCGTGCAACATCGGCGCCGCTGGCGCCGGCGTTGGATCGTCAAGGATCTCGCGCAGTTGGCGTATTCCGCTCCCGCTCAACTCGTCCGTTGCACGGATCGCCTCCGCTTCGCGCGCGCGTACTTCGGTGTCGACCGCCTCGATCGGCGCCACAAACGATTGCTTCGCAGCGCCTTGGCGAAAGAACACTTCATGCGATGGAAGCTCACACGGCGGACCACGTGCCGCGCCGCAGCCCAAGCGATGCCCACCCTGCCGCAAACCCAAAGCTGAGAGCAGAGAACTGTGCGCATCGCGCTGGTGATTGAGCAATTCGATCCGCACTGCGGCGGCGCCGAGCGCTGGACGTGGGACTTCGCCACATGGTTGCGGCGCGAGGGGTACGAAGTCCATGTCGTCGCGCGCCGCTTCGCCGAAACTGCCGCCCCACTCGGCATCATCGCACACGCCGTGAGCCCCCTGGCACGGCGACTGCGATTCGCAGAAGAGGCCGAATCCCTGCTACGTCGGCTCGACGTCGACGTCATTCACGATATGGGAAGCGGGTGGTACGGCGATGTCTTTCAGCCGCATGGCGGTTCGCGGCGAGCGGCTAGCGAGCAGAATCTCGCACTCGCGCCGCCCCTGCTACGACCGCTGAAGCGCGTCGTCCAGCACTGGCTGCCCCGCTATCGCCAATTCGACCGGCTCGTTCAGCGGCAGTTCGCCGACCAGCGGCGAGCTTACATTGCGCTCTCACAGATGGTCGCCCGCGATTTCAGTCGCTGGCACGGTGTGCCAAGTGAGCGGGTGCGACTGATCTACAACGGTGTGGACACCGAGAGGTTCACGCCCGACGCTCGCGGCACGTTTCGCGAAGAGCAGCGTCGCAAGCTCGGCAGCTCGCCGGAAGAGTGCGTCGTGTTGATCGTCGCCCACAATTTTCGACTGAAGGGCGTTCCCGCGCTGTTGCGCGCCGTCGGAGAACTTCGCCGCCAGGGACAACCCGTGCGGTTGGTCATCGCAGGGGGACGACCGACGATGCGGTGGCATCTGCTCGCGCGACGCTGGTGCGATCCCCAGGGTGTCACGTTCGCCGGACCGGTTGACGATCCGCGCCCGCTCTACGCGGCAGCCGATGTCTACGCCCAGCCGACGCACTACGACCCCTGTAGCCTGGTCGTGCTCGAAGCGCTCGCCTGCGGGTTGCCGGTAATCACGACGAGGTACAACGGCGCAGGCGAACAGATCGATTCGACCGTATCCGGCAGAGTGCTCGAACATCCCAGCAATCACCGTCTGCTGGCACGGGCGATCGAAAGCTATCTCAACCCGGCCGTGCGCGCGAGGGCCGGCGAGGCGGCTCGCAGCGTCGCGCTGGCGCACACCTTCGAGCGCAATTGCCGAGAGGTGGTGGCCGTCTACGAAGAGTTGCAGGCTCGACGCCGAGCAGCGTAAGGCCACAGCGGCGCGCTTACGTTTCGTTGTGCGCGGAAACGTCGATCGAGTTGACGACGGACATCCCTGCGGCTACGGCGCGAACCAGCTCTTGCGCGAGCTGCTTGTGATAGAAGCTGTTCACGCGGCCGGAGATCAGCAGCCGCTCGTCGACTTGATCGACGCGCAGACGGCGAAGATCGAATATCGGACTGCTGGTCAGCGCCCGCTGCGCGCGGGTATGCGCTTCCTTGGCGGATACCATGGCGTCCGACTCCGTCCTGCGACTCGCCGACTCCATTGTGGCAACTCGGCGACGAACCAACTCCGCATCTCGCGCGGCGGCGGCGTATGCAGATCGCATCTGCGCGAAACGAGAGCGCGACCGTTACTTGTGACTCGCGCAATGTAGTTCTGCTGCGCGCCGACTGTCAAGCCGCGCAGCACGGCCAACGAAACATACAGTGCGCGACTCGGGTCTGGCCGGCAAAAGAGAAGATTGCCGCGAGCCGATCAGCGATAGATAGCACCCAGTTGCTAGCTGATCTTTTCTTGGGAGCGCAGGTAGGCGAGCACCTCGTCGGCCAAATCTTCGGCGCTCTTCGAACCGGAGTCGAGAACCAACTCGGCCTTCTCAGGCGCTTCGTACGGATCGTCGATGCCGGTGAAGCCTTTGATCTCGCCGGCGCGGGCTTTCTTGTAGAGCCCCTTCGGATCGCGCGATTCGCAGACCTCAAGCGGGGCATCTACGAACACCTCGATGAAATCGCCGTCGTCGAGATTGTCGCGAATCATGTCGCGATCGCGGCGGTAAGGACTGATGAACGCGGTAAGAGTGACCACACCGGCTTGCGCGAACAGCTCCGCGACCGCACCAATCCGACGGATGTTCTCTTCGCGGTCCTGAGCCGAGAATCCCAATCCGAAGCGCTGCGCGTACTCCTCGCCGTGCTTTTCTTTCAACATGCCGGGTCCGGCGTTGAGTCCGTGGCGGACGTTGTCGCCGTCGAGCACGTAGCTCCGTACGCCGAGCGAATGCAGCTTGTGGTCGACGAGGTTGGCGACCGTGCTCTTGCCGCAACCGCTCAGCCCTGTGAACCAAATCACGCAGCCGCGGTGATTGTTGAGCTGCTCGCGCTCTTCGCGTGAGACAGCGTGCTCGTGCCAGTAGACGTTGACTTCATTCATGACGCTGCTCGCTTTCGATGACGGTGACTCCACGGCCGAGGCTGTGGAGGGAGTACGCGGAAGAATCTGTCCCATCATTGCCACCAAGCAATGAACGAATTGGGCATCATAACCAGCGCTATCCGGCAGACCAAGTACCGTGCGACCCTGCCGATTCACCGCGAAAAGGCCCGAACTCGCGAGAATGTGTTGCCCGCGACGGATTCAATCGGCTAAACCGGCCAGCTCGCAGAGGTGGGCGTCGACGACGCCTTGCGGGCAGCTCCAGACCAGGAAGAACAGTGCCTCGCGACACCAGCGCCCGGCAGGATGACCGGCCAGATAGCCGCTTCCCTTGGCAGCGGCGAGTGCTGCTTGCGACGCCCGAAGTGCAAGCCCATTGGCCGTGGCGCGAAATTGCTCGGTGGAAGCCGACGAGCGGCCTTCGGCCAGAGCCACCAGTTCTTGCGTTTGCGCAACACAATCTTCCTGGAGTCGGCTGGCCGGCGAAGCGAGATCTCCCCGCCGGTCAGCCTCATCGCTGAGAAAGTCGACGGCCGCCTGCGCCAGACCGAGTGCGAGCGCTGACGTTTGCAGCCCGCCCGTGGACGCGCCGCCCTGCACCATGATGTTTTCGCGCGGCCCATCCACCACGGCATCGGACTCGACGAACACCGCTTCGCAACGCACCGCTCCGGTGTGGCTGGCCGTGAGCGCCACGAGCCGGGCCGGTTCGTTCGTGGTGACACCTCGGGCGTCCGTCGGCAGAGCGACCAGCATTTCGCGACCGTCGTCCAGTGTCACTCCGACGACGACGACTTGTGCGTGCGGCCCGCCGGTCACCCAGGGGCTGAAACCGTCGAGCACGTAGCCGCCGGCGGTCTTGGTGGCCCGCATGGCCGGCTGCCCCAAATGACGACGGCTGGTGGTGAGATGCGAAATGCCAACTGTGGCGAACGCCGCGCCTTCGACGAGTGGGGGCAGCAGACGCCGTTGGAGCTCTCGGTTGGGCGAAGTGACCAGCCGGCGGCAGGCACCCGTCCGCTGGGTGATGATGAACGTCGTCGTCAAACAAGCTGACGCCAGGCGGAAATAGCCTCGATAGACGTCGGCGTCGCTCCACTCGAAGCCACCGTGGCTGGCCGGGACAAACCAGCGATAGACGCCATATTGTCCGCACAGTTCGAGCTGCCGCCGGGGCCAGTCGCCCGAGAGATCAAGCTCGTCCGCCGCCGAGGCCAGTTGGCGGCAGAGCGCGTCGAGCGCTGGATCATCCGGCGTGCGAATGGTCGTCGCTCGACTTGATTCGCGGGGCTGGTTCACGGGGACTTGCTCGCTGCACATCGTGGGCGCCGCCTTCTCTGGCGAAGCACTGCCTCAAGCTAGCCGTCGGGTGTCGACCATGCAATTGTCCTTAGACGATGGCTGTCTTACGCGGTGCCGTTCGCACACCCCCCGGCGCGGACCCGCGATCGGCTGGCCAGATTCTGCGGCCGGCTGGTATATTTTGGGGCTCTGCAAACCCTACCCGGCAAACGCGCAATAAAAGGAAGGTTTGCCGTTATGGCCCAAGCGCCCATCGATCGACAACCGCCTGCGGACGAACCGCTTGCGGTCGAGCTCTCTCCGCAAACGCTCTACGAGAAGTGCACGGCACTGGCTCGCAATCTGTGGTGGAGTTGGCACCCGGAAGTCACAAACCTGTTCCGCGACCTCGACCCCATCCGCTGGCGGCAGCTCGACCACAATCCAATCGCCCTGCTGAGCGAATTCACTCCCGAGCGGCTGGAGATGCGCGCCAGCGAGCTGGTCTTGTACAGTCGCATCAACTACGCGCACCGGCGGCTGAAAGAGTATCTCACCAATACGCAGACCTGGGGCGCGACACAAGCGGGCGTGTTGGGCTCGCGGCCGGTGGCCTACTTATCCGCCGAGTTCGGCGTGCACGAGTCCGTGCCCATCTATTCGGGCGGTCTGGGCGTACTCTCGGGCGATCACATCAAAAGCGCCAGTGATCTCGGCGTGCCGCTGGTGGCCATCGGGTTGTTTTACGACCAAGGGTACTTCCGTCAGCGCCTCGACATCGAAAGCTATCAGGTCGAAGACTATATCGACACCAAGGTCGAGAACGTCCCTCTGGAACCGGCTCGCGATGCCAGCGGCAAGCCCATCACCGTGCATATCGACACGCGCACGGGCCGCTTGTTGGCGAAAGTCTGGTTGATGCGGGTGGGCCGTGTGCCCCTTTACTTGCTCGATTGCGACGTCGAAGGCAATCGACCGGAAGATCGCCAGCTCACCAGCCGACTCTATGGAGGTGACACGCGGACGCGAATCCGACAGGAACTGGTGCTGGGTATCGGCGGCGCCCGGGCGCTGGCCGCCATGAAGATCACGCCCGGCGTCTACCACATGAACGAAGGTCACAGCGGTTTCGCAGCGCTGGAGGCCATTCGTCAACGGATGGAAAGCGACGGGCTGGGGTTCGATGAAGCGTTGCGCGAGCTGGCGCAACAAGCGGTGTTCACGACGCATACCCCGGTGCCCGCCGGTCACGACCGCTTCGACGGCGGACTGATCGAAGAGCATTTGGGGCCGACGCGCGAGCAACTGGGCATCTCGTACGATCAGCTCATGGGCCTGGGCCGCGTCGAACCGCAGAACCAGGAAGAAACGTTCTGCATGACCGTGCTGGGGCTGAAGCTCTCGCGCCGTGCCAACGCAGTCAGCTCGCTGCACGGACATGTCTCACGGCGGATGTGGGCCCATCTCTGGCCGTGGCGCGTGGAAGAAGAGATTCCCATCGGCCACATCACCAACGGTGTGCACGTGCCGAGTTGGCTGGCGTTCCAGATGCTGCAACTCTACGAGCGGCACTTCCCGACCGATTGGTTCCGGCGGATGGGCGAACCCGAGGTCTGGCAGTCGATCCACGACGTCGACCCCGGCGAACTTTGGGAAACGCACTACGCGCTGAAGAATCTGCTGCTCACCTTCGTGCGCCGCCGACTCAGCCGGCAGTGTCGTCGGCGTGGGGAGAGCGATGAAGCGGTCGAAGCGGCGCGCAACATGCTCGACACCAACGTCCTGACGATCGGCTTCGCGCGGCGATTCGCCACCTATAAGCGGGCCGATCTGCTGCTTACCGATATCGATCGACTGTTGGCGCTCATCTCCGATCGCCAGCGCCCCGTGCAGTTCATTTTCGCCGGCAAGGCGCATCCGGCCGACGAGCCGGGCAAGGCGATGATCAAGAAGATCGCCAACCTGCGCTTCGATGAGCGGTTCGGGGGTCGAATCGTGTTTGTCGAAGACTACGATGTGAACGTCTGCAGGCATTTGGTCCAGGGCGTCGACGTCTGGCTCAACAACCCGCGGCGGCCGCTGGAAGCCTCGGGCACCAGCGGCCAAAAAGTCGTGCTCAACGGCGGACTGAATCTGTCGATTCTGGATGGATGGTGGGCCGAGGCATTCGACGGCGCCAACGGCTTCAGCATCGGGCACGGCGCCCGACACGTCGACGACGACATCAATGACCGTCGGGACGCGGAAGATCTCTACCGGGCTCTGGAAGACGAAGTGATTCCGTTGTACTACGAGCGTGACGTTGACGGGCTGCCGCGACAGTGGATCAAGCGGATGATGAACTCCATCGGCTCGCTGGCGTGGCGCTTTAGCGCGCATCGCATGGTGATGGACTACGTCAAAGCCTGTTATCTTCCGGCAGCCGGCGGCCGAAGCTGCGAAATGGGGATTCGCTAGCCACTCGCGGCGCGTAAGATGACATCAGGTGGCCGGCGTTGGGGCGGGCCGCTTTCAACCTGCCGCGACGCGCGGCGAGAGCCAGGGCGATTGTTCGAGGGTGTGGGATCGCGCGAGATGAGCGAAAAGATCTGGCACCTCGCCCGCTGCAACCTGTTCGAGCAACTGCCGCCCGAAATCGTCGCTGATCTCGAAAGGCAGGCCCGCCGCCGCCGCTTTCCCCGCAAGGCGCTGATCTACCTCCCAGCCGATGAATCGGACGCCGTACTCTTGCTCGCCGAGGGACGCGTCAAACTATGCCATCTCGCTCCCGACGGCAAAGAGTCGATCCTTGCGTTTGTCGAGCCGGGCGAAGTCTTCGGTGAGCTGGCCATTGTCGATCCCGGCGAGCGCGACGAGTACGCCGCAGCGCTCGAACCCTCGACGGTGATCCTGATTCCCCGCGATGCCATCCAACCGGTCATCGAGCAGCATCCGAGCGTCGCATTGGAGGTCACCCGGCTCTTGGGGCTCAGGCGCCGGCGGATCGAACGGCGGCTGCGGCACCTGATGTTTCGCTCGAATCGCGAGCGGCTCGCGCACCTGTTGCTCGAACTGGCCGAGCGGTATGGCGAACAAGACGCCGGAGGCGTACGACTATCGATCCGGTTATCGCATCAGGAGTTGGCCGGACTGATCGGCAGCACCCGCGAGTCGGTCACGGTGGCGCTGGGCGAACTTCAAGCCCAGGGGCTGGTCCACGTCGCGCGGCGGCTGATCGTGCTCAAAGACGTCGATCGACTGGCGGCATCGGTCGATGCGGTTGCTCCACCGCTGCCCGGGCGGAACTCGGCCATGGAAAAACCGACCGCGGCCAGTCGCTACGCGCAGGGGTCTGTTCAACGCTAGCTCGGCGGTGCGAAATGCCCGCTTACCGCAGCTTGTGTGAGGGTGCTCACAGAGAAAAAGTCACCAATCGCAGACAATACTTGTGATGGCATGAAACGCGCGATCCCATCGAAGATAGGCTGAACGGGGCGATTGCCGTTGCAGAGCCCCGCCAGCGGAGAAGCACCGATGGTGCCCGAAACCGAAGACCAACAGGCTTGGGAAACTTGTCCCCCCGGCGAAATCGCGCGGGTCGCGGCGAGTGCGCGCTCGCAAAGACAGGTGCGCCGCGTGCAAGCCTGGACGCTGGCTTCGACCGTTGCATTGCTGGCTGTGATCGGGGGATGGCAGTTTTTCCGCGCTGCGGACCCCGTCGAAAACGCCTACGGAGGCATCGTGTGCAGCGACGTGCGAGAGGCCTTGCCTGATTTTGTCGACCGCCAGCTCGACGAGGCGATGGCCCAAAAGGTCCAACGCCACTTGGCACTGTGTCCAGCCTGCCGCGACGCGGCCGCGCGACTCGGTTGGGTGGCCAGCTACACGGCTCCCACGTCGTCGATAACGGGAGCTGGCCTGGGTGGAAGCGGGCCGGCGATTACTGCCACAGTCACCACGCTCTACGCATCGTTCACCGTATCGGTACACGCCGATTCGCTCGCGGCGCACAGGCTGAACCAGCAATTCGGCGGCCTCATTGCGCCTCGATAGCCATCGTATCTCGATCTCAGCAGGCACACCATGACGGTCGCTCGCCTCTGCGCCGTCACAACAAGGACGCACAAGCGACGCTTGGCCAATCGCATCCTGGCGCTCACCGTCACGGGGCTCTTCGCGGCACTGCTCGGTAGCGCGTCGCTCGCACATGCCGACGAGGTGCCCGACACAGTCGCTGGTTGGTTCGACCTGTTTGCCGATGACTGGTCCGAGCAGGACTGGATGACCCGGCGGCCTGGCGGGCGCGCAACCTACATGCGGCCGCTGGAGGAGGAAGGCTGGAAGTCGCGCTGGCGGGCGCTACAGGGAATCGTGGCCTTGGGCGAAGCGGCCGTCGAACCCTTGCTGGCCGAGCTGGCGAGCGATGATGTCGACCGCCGGACCTTGGCCGCGCAGGCACTCGGTTACCTCGCGCCGGCTGTGCCGGTCGAGCCGCTTTTGTCAGCCGCCGAAGACGAAGAAGCCGTGGTGCGGTTGTACGCGGTGGATGCTCTCGGCATGCGCGGCGACCCAACGCTCGGCGATGAGCTTAAGGCCCTGCTAGAGGTGGAAACAAATCGAGACGTCAAACAACACATCGGCTACGCGCTGGCGCGCGGCGAGCACGGCGTCGATGCCGAAACCGTGCAGCAGTTGCTGGCTACTGATGCGTCTCAGTCGGGCACAGCGGCCGTCGGTCAACCTGCGCCGGAGTTCACGCTCGGGTCATTGACCGGCGAGACGGTCTCGCTGTCGGACTTTCGCGGCCAACAGTACGTGGTGCTGGTGTTCATCTACGGCGACACGTGACCGGTGTGCCACGGTCAACTCGCGCAGTTGCGCGAGCGGCTCGATGAACTCCAGGCAGCCGGCGCCCAATTGATCGCCATCGATCCCCACGAGCCTTACGCTGCTCAGGCGCTGCTTGAAGAGGTCGGCTTTGACGCCGACGACGTACACTATCCACTGCTTTGCGATCCGGCGCATGCCGTGAGCGCCGCATACGGCGTGGCCTTCCAGATGCGCATCCACACCGAACTCTGCAACCGCCCGGCCACGTTCATCATCGATCGCGACGGCATCATCCGCTACGCGAAGTGGGGCCGCAGTTTCGCCGACCGGCCTAGCCCGAAGACGATTCTCGAAGAGCTGGCCAAGCTCGCCGCCGCCGGTCAGTAGGCCGCGACTGGCGAGAACCCCCTCTGACGGACTGTTTTTCACCCTCCGTGGGCGTTCTTAGGCCGCTGGGCGCCCGATTCTCGGATTCTTCGCTTTCACAGTATTGACAGATTGTCGCAGCGTCGATAAAAACAGAACAAGAATTCGCGTTCTATTTCCGGCTCGCCGGCTATTTTGCGGCCGGACCTCTCCCGGAGCACTGTCGTGGCGCAGGTCATCGACAAGATTCAGTGGGTCAAACCCCCACTACAAACGCGCAGCCAGGACAACCTGCAGCGGATGCTCGATGCGGCTGAGGAGATCATCGCCGCCAAGGGATTCGAACAGGCCACTGTCTCTGAGATCGTGCGTCAGGCCGGCACGTCCGTCGGCGCCTTCTATGGACGCTTCCGCGAAAAGGACGCGCTGCTGGGCTGTCTGCACGACCGCTTTTGCGAGGAAGCCTACGCCACGATCGATTCGGTGCTCGATCCGGCCCGCTGGGAAGGCTGCACGGCCGAAGAGATCGTCAGTGCGACGATTCCGTTTCTGGTCGAGGTCTATCGGCAGCGCGTCGACCTGATTCGAGCCTTCATCATGCGCGGCGCGAGCGACGACGACTTCTGCCGCCGCTGGCTACCGCTGAACGCGCACCTGACTGGGAGTTTTCGCGACCTGCTCCTCATGCGAAGCGAGGCGATCAGCCATTTCGAACCGTCGCTGGCCATCGAGATGGCGCTGCAAATGACGCTCAGCACGCTCGATCGGTTGACGCTCTTCCGTGTGGAAGAAGTCGGCGTGATCGAGCTCGACGATCCGCGACTCCCGCGCGAATTGGTGCGGGCAGTCCTCAGCTACTTGGGCGTGGATGGACCACCCCTGGAATTCCGACACGATGCCAATCACACGGAGCCGGGAACGTAAAGCCTCACGCGCACTGCAGGCGCCGCGGGCGATCCGTTCAGAATGCGAGGATTGACGATGCGACACTTCTACACACATGTGGTGTTCAACGCGCTGGCTGTCGGGGCACTTCTCGTCGGCACTTTGGGATCGGCCCTGACTGCGGCCGAGACCGCAAGCCATCCGTCGATCGGTCAGGCGGTCGAGAATTTCTCGCTCCAGGATTTCCGCGGCAAGGTCCATGCGCTGGACGACTACACGGATAGCGAGTGTGTGGTCATCGCCTTCCTCGGCGTTGAATGCCCACTGGCGCGTCTCTACGCGCCGCGGTTGCAGCAACTTGCCGACGAGTACGCCGATCAAGGCGTCACGTTCATCGGCATCGACCCGAACAGCCAGGACTCGCTGACCGAGCTGGCCAGCTACGCCCGCCGGCATGGCGTCGAGTTCCCGCTGCTCAAGGACACCGGCAACCTGATCGCCGACTCGTTGGGCGTCGAGCGCGTTCCCGAGGTCTACGTCCTCGACGCCAACCGCGTGGTGCGGTACTGCGGTCGGGTGGACGATCAGTACGGGCTGGGATCGAGCACGGGCTACGCCAAGCTCGAGGTTCGCCGCCGTCATTTGGCCGTGGCCATCGACGAAGTACTGGCCGGCAGCGACGTCCAAGTGCCGCATACCGAACCGCATGGCTGCCTCATCGGCCGGGCCCGCGTGGCCGACGAGTCGAGCGAGGTAACGTATTCGAACCAGATCGCACGCATCCTGCAGAACCACTGCGTCGAATGCCACCGGCCAGGACAAATCGCGCCGTTCGCGCTTACCGAGTACGACGAAGTCGTCGGCTGGGCTGACATGATCGCCGAGGTGATCGACCAGGGCCGCATGCCGCCCTGGCACGCCGATCCGCGCTACGGTCACTTCATCAACGATCGCAGCATGAGCGCGGCGGAGAAGGAGATGATCTTCGCCTGGGTCAAGCACGGAGCGCCTTTGGGCGATCCATCGCAATTACCCGAGCCCATCGAGTATCCCGAGGGACTACAGGGTGGCGAGCCGGATGCCGTGTACTACATGTCCGGTGAGCCCTACACCGTGCAGGCCGAAGGTGTGCTCGACTATCAATACTTCACGGTCGACCCGGGCTGGGAAGAAGACAAATGGATGTGCGTCTCCGAATGCGTGATCGACAATCGCGCGGTAGTGCACCATATCTTCGTGTTTGCCGTCCCGCCGGGCATCGAAATACCAGAGTTCGGCGGTCCGGAAGAAGCGCAGGGCGAATTCAATCCCGGCAGCGGCGGGGTCGAGTTGATCGCCGGCGCGGCCCCCGGCACCCCGCCGTGGAGATTTCACGATGGGATGGCCACCCATCTGAAGGCCGGAACGCGGCTGGTGTTCCAGATGCACTACACGGCAAACGGCACCGAGCAGCTCGATCGCAGCGGCGTGGCCTTCCAGTTCTGCGACCCCGCAGACGTCCGCCGCGATGTGTCGATGGACATGGCGATCAACTTCGCCTTCCGTATTCCCGCCGGCGCGCACAATCACCCGGTCGAAGCGGTCCACAAGTTCCAAAAGGACACCGTGCTGCTGACGTTTGCCCCGCACATGCATCTGCGTGGCAAGTCATTCCGCTACGAGTTGCACTACCCCGACGGCACGTCCGAAACCCTGCTTGACGTTCCGCAATACGACTTCAACTGGCAGATGATCTACATGCTGGCCGAGCCCAAGCTCGCTCCGGCGGGCTCCGAACTCTACTGCCTGGCGCACTTCGACAACTCCGAAGACAACCCGGCCAATCCGGATCCCACCAGCGAAGTCCTCTGGGGCGACCAGACTTGGGAAGAGATGATGATCGGCTGGTTCTCCGCATCCAGCGATGTGGAAGCCGGCGACTTCGGCGGCACCGTCGAAAGTCGCACGGCACGGTTCGAGCGCTCACTGAAGAGCGGTCCGCCGCGCATCTCGGGCCTGCTGAAGAAGGCGGCGCGCGGCGCGCACGAATCGCAGATGATTGTCGACCGATTCGCCAGCCGGCTAACGAAGATCGTGCCGCAGATCGATCGCGTCTGTATCAGCCGCGTCGATGGCGAGACGCTGCGATTCGTGCAGGTATCGCAGTCGCCGGTGCTGGACTATGCGATGGGACGCACCGAGCGCGAGTACCCCGCGAGCGAGTCGGGCCTGGCCGGCCATGCGCTGGCTGGCGAAACGGTCGTGCACGACGACCTGGCCCGGTCGGCAGATGCGGACGTCGTCGCCATGCGGCGTGCCGCGCGCAGCAGCCTGCACGTACCGATCGTGCTCGACGGCCAGCCGGCTCTGGTGAGCTTTTGGAGCAAAGAGCCGGCGGCCTTCGTTCCGTCGGCGGTCGAATTGATCGAGCCGCTGGCCCGATCAGTGGGCACCGAGAAGTAAGCAACGACAACTTCTATGAACTGACGGCCCCATGGCCGGTCGGCAGGCGCCCGCCTCAAGCGCACGCCGGCCGGCCATCTCTTTTGTGGGAGGGCGGGACCGACTTGACTGGCCAGGCGTAAGTCGTTCAATCACCTGCCGGTCAACTGAACATCACGCGGCCGCCGGAAGCGACAAGCGTTTGACCGGTGACAAAGCCTGCGTCGTCGCTGAGCAGGAAACGAATCACACCGACGATTTCCTCCGGCTGGCCGATGCGCTGCAGGGGAGTTCGCTCGACGGCCTGTTCGAGCCGCTCGTCCGAAAGCACGTGCGCCATTTCGGTCTCGATGAGCCCCGGCGCGACACAGTTTACCCGGACGTCGTGCTCGGCGAACGCATCGGCACAACACCGGGCCAAGGCCATCACTCCCGCCTTCGAGGCAGCGTAGTGAATCTGCATCCGCCGCGGCAGAAGAGCTGCCACCGAAGAGACGAGCACGATCCTCCCGAACTGCCGCAGGAGCATCTCATCCTTAACGGCGAAGACGACGTTGTAGGTTCCCGTCAGGTTCACGTCGATCATCCGCCGCCACGTCTCGGGCGTCAGCTCGGCATGCGCTGCCAGATTGCTGATGGCGCCACAATGAGCCAACAAGTCGATCGGCCCCAATTCCTCGCGAGTTCGGGCTACCAGACTGCTGACGTCCGCAGGTTGCCCCACGTCGCAACGATGAGCGATCGCCCGCCGTCCGCGCTGCTCGATTTCGCGGACGACCTCGGCTGCCGCATCGGCGCGACGGGCGAAGCTGATCGCCACTTGGGCGCCTTCTTCAGCCAGCCGCAGCGCCGTCGCGCGACCGATCCCCCGCGATCCACCCGTCACCAGGGCAACCCGATCGATGAACTCGTGCGGCCGTTTCTCGTTCACGGGCTGGCGTCGTTCTCGAGCTCGCCCGCCTCATGGTCCGTGACGAGATCCTGACCGAAGGTGTAGAAGAACCAGTCGAGATCGCCCAGACCGCCGGAAAGCGTGTCGGCGGCGCCATCGTCCAATACGCTCACCGTCGGGATCAGCGCGTACGGTGCGTTCAGCCCGGTACCGTTGAGAATGTTGGTGATCCGCGTCGCATACGGTTTGGGGCTGATCCATTCTTGATGGATCCGCAAGAAGCCTTGCGATGGGTTGGAGAACGTGAAGCGGTCGCCAACCAAGAGATCTTCACCCGCCTCGCCGAAGAGCTGATCGGCACCCAGGTAGCCGAAGAGCACGTCATTGCCGCTTCCGCCGAAGAGGACGTCGTCGCCATCTGTGAATCCACTGCCGCCCAGCAGCAAATCGTGACCATCGTCGCCCAACAGGAGATCTCCGGCGGTTCCGCCGACCAGAATGTCGTTACCGCCGCCACCGTGGAACTCGACCGCGACGCCCTGCAGGAACTCGGCGGCGATTACGTCGTCGAAGCCACCACCGTAGGCGATGACCCTGCCATTCACACTCGCCCCGAAGTTGTCGAAGCGGTTGACCAGCGCCATGCCCTCGAACTGCGTGAAGACGGTGAGGTTCGATGCATCACCGAAGAAGAACACGCCGTCCAAAGAATCCGTGCCGCCAAAGACAAGGTTTGTCACGCCCGGGAGCGTCTCGTCGGGCTGAAGCTGGAGTCGCTCGACTACGATCGTGTGCGTGGCCAGCGGGCCAATGTTGGTAGCGTCGCTCGACACGACGCCGACGTCGAAAGTACCTGTCTCGCTAAAGGCATGCGTCACGTCGACGTTGCCCGCAGCAGGAGCGACCGCTTCGTCGAACTCGCCGTCGCCGTTCCAGTCGATGAGATACGCATAGGGCCCGCCGTCACCTCCGCTGGCCGAAAGCGTGAAGGTGCGCGGCTGAAATGGCACTGCTTCGCCGGGTCCCGACACAGTGGCGATCGGTTCTGGGCCTTGAACCAGCGTGATGCTTTCGGCGGTATCCGCACCACCTTGGCCGTCCGACACCCGGACCGACACGGCCAACACCGAGTTCTCTTCGGTGATTCCAAAGGCAGTCAGCGTGGCCCAGTCGAGCACGGTAACTTCGCCCGCGACGTCATTGAAGATTCCATCGCCGTCGATGTCCCAGAAGTAGCTCAGTTGATCATCGCCATCGGGGTCGAACGACGCCGACGCATCCACCGTGATCGACTCGCCGGCAGAAACGAGATATGGCCCTCCGGCATCGGCCACGGGGGCCGCGTTGGATGTGAGATTGATGAGCCACGGCTCTCCGCCTGTCAGCCCGTTGTCGGCGGCGAAGTAGAGCGTGTCCTTCAGCGCGGTCAGGTTTCTATTGAAAAAGGTGTTGTCCTCGGAGCCTGCCGGGCCTGGATTGATGTCGGCCAACATGACGGTGCCGGCTTCGGTTCCGTCGCTCATCCACAATTCATTGCCGGCGTCGGGGGTTTCGGCTTGGAAGTAGAGTGTATCGCCGACGGCAACGAGCTCTGTCGGCCGGCCGTGTCCGGAGCCTGGCCAGATGTCCTTCACGAGTTGCGTGCCGGCTTCCGTTCCGTCGCTGATCCAAAGCTCGTGGCCTTCGGGTCCACCGGCGTTTCTGAAGAACAGGTCGTCGCCGACAGCCGTCAGGTTGAGCAGGAACGACGAACTGCTGTTATCACCCGGCACGACATCCTTGACCATGTAGGTTCCCGCCTCAGTCCCATCGCTGCGCCACAACTCACGGCCGTGAATTCCGTCCAGGGCGGTGAAATACACGATGTCGTCAACCATCGTCAGGAGCTGGGGGCTCGAGCGCAGTGGGTTTCCGTTGGCCTCACCGGGCCAGATGTCCTTCACCAGCGCGGTGCCCGCAACGGTACCGTCTGTCTTCCACAGCTCGTTGCCGTGCTCTCCGCTGCTAGTGTCGGCCGCGAAGAACGTCTCGCCGGCCGAGTTGGTGGGCAGTGATTTAACAAAGTACGGCTCGGGAATCTGTGCATTCACCGGCTCCAGACCGGTGGGATCGGCGATTCGAATTGTGCCGGCCAGTGTGCCGTCGCTGGCCCACAGGGGTCCCCCGGACGCACCGATGTAGAGTAGATCGCCGCCGATGCCCAAGCGGTCAAGGAGATAACCCGGTGCGATATCGAACTGAACGGTACCGGCAATCGTCCCGTCTGTACGCCAGAGCTCACCTCCGCTGGTGTTGAAGAATACTTCGCCGTTGTAAGCGACCATGTCCCGGGGATTCGTCGTACCGGACCCCGGATTGATGTCCGTCAGGCGAAACGTGCCTGCCTCGCTGCCGTCGCTAACCCACAACTCCTTACCCGTGCTGCCATCATCGGCCTGAAAGAAAACCTTGTTGCCGCTGGCGGCCATAAACGACGGCGTCGGAAGCGCACTGTCGGGCCCCGGTCGGATATCTTTCACCAGCATGGTGCCGGCGTCTGTACCGTCGGTCCGCCACAGCTCCCTGCCGTGTGTGCCGTCGTCGGCGACGAAGAATAGCACGTTACCCGCCTCGACAAACTCATCAGGCCGCGAGGTCGGTGGATTGTCCGTCGGCAGCGACGTCAAAACGGCCGTGCCGCCAGCCGTGCCATTGCTGATGTCGAGCAGGCGAACTCCGGGCGGGTGGACCGTGACATAGGTTACCTGGCTGCCGAATGCCGTCAGATGTCGCGGCGACGATCCTTCACTGCCGGCCACAAAATCGACCACTAGCTGGGTCCCGGCCGCCGTGCCATCGCTCGTCCACAGTTCTTCACCGTTCGTGCCGTCGTCGGCTGCGAAAAACAACGTGCCAGCAATATCGGTCAACTGGCTCGGATTGCTCCCGGCGGAACCGGGACGAATGTCGGCAACGGGGGTCGTGCCACCGGCGGTCCCGTCGCTCGTCCACAGCTCGGTGCCGCTCGCGCCATCGTCGGCGACGAAGTACAGCGTGCCTGCGACATCCGTGAGTTCCCGAGGATTGGAATTCCCCGAGCCGGAGACGATGTCGGCCACTAACACGGTACCGGCCGCGGTGCCGTCGCTTTTCCAAAGTTCTGACCCGTTTACACCGTCGTCGGCCTGGAAATAGAGCGTGCTGCCCACCGCTTGGAGCACAGCGACCAGCGAACTGCCTGCGCCGGGGCTGATGTCTTTGACCTGCACCGTGCCGCCGGCCGTTCCGTCGGTCTTCCACAGCTCGCGACCGCTGACCCCGTCGTCGGCCGTGAAGAACAGCGTATTGCCGACCACCGTCAGCTCTTGAGGATGCGCACTGTCGGCGCTGTCGGAGGTAAAGACCAGTTCCGTGCCGGCTGCGGTACCATCGCTCTTCCACAGCTCGCCCAGCTTGGTGAAGAACAACGTGCCGCCAAAGTCCACGAGCTCGCCGAACCTCGAGCTGCGTGGCGAACCGATGAACGTCGATCCTGGCGAAAGGTCGACGACCATGTGGGTACCGCCCGTCGTTCCATCGGTCACCCACAGCTCGCGGCCGTTGGTCGCCGTGCCCGCCTGAAAGAACACCTGGTTGCCGACAACCGTGAGCTTGCCCGGATTCGTTTGAACAAAGAAGTCGCCTTCGAGATCGGTCAGCGTCTGCGTCCCGCCGACCGTTCCATCTGACTTCCAAACCTGTCGAGTGCCGCCGAAGCCCCCTTCGTCGGCGACGAAGAACAACGTATTGCTGGTTGCGACGAATTCTCCCGGATCCGAACTACTCGAACCGGCGAGCAGGTCGGCAAAGAGCGCCGTGCCTCCGGCGGTGCCATCGCTGCTCCACAGCTCAACACCAGCGCCGTCCTGGTTTGCGAAGTACAGTTGCCCGTTGAGTTCCGCAAAAGACTCATCGGCACTGAAGTTGATGTCGCGAATCAGTTGTGGGTTGACCGACAGCAGCCGTCGATCTTCGAGTGCTTCGACTCCGGCAAGCTGCCGTGCGAATGAAGGACTTCGGCGGATCATCTTCAAACTGGTTCGCTGCCGCATCGCGCTACTGCCCCTCGCGCTCATGTCGTCCCTCGC
>CALKYM010000176.1 GCA_938003525.1 uncultured Planctomycetales bacterium
GCCTCCGACGTCGAAGGCGGAGAAACCGAAACCGACGCCGACCCGTAGGCGAGGGGCGCCATCACTTGCGAACTCCGCGGCCCACGGCGCCAGCACGGCTGGCATCGTGGGCCGCTTTTCATGCGCTGCTAGCGTTGCCATCCGTCTGACGGTCGAACGGCACTCTGCACAAAACGCGGCGGCCGCGGTGTCACGTCAAAGATTGCCGGTCGGGCGACCGATACCGATTGAACGGGTTGTAGTGCGCGCGCACTTCCCGGGGTAGTCTTCTCGATTCACGGCCTCGACATGCGGCGATTTGGTTCAGTCAGCCACCGGCACCTTCGCGGACACTCATCGTGCCGCTGCGCGAAGTTGCTTGTCGGCGCGGCATACATCGGTGCAGCGCTGTTCGCCGGATGCGGGCCGACCCGGCCGTTCTATTTCGGTGAGGATGCGACACACAAGCACTACTTGAATGTTGCCACGCGGATCGAGATGCCGGCGGTGCCGACTTCCGGGCTCGATTCGCCCGTTGATTCGCTCCCGCCGCGCACGCTGGCCAATCACGCGCCGGCCGAGTATTGGGATCTCACGCTCGAAGAGGCCGTACAGTTGGCGCTGGCCAACAGCGACGTGATGCGCGAGCTGGGCGGTCGCGTGCTGCAAGCACCGTCGCTCGCGCCATCCATTTACGATCCCGCCATCCAGGAAAGCGATCCGCGATTCGGCGTCCAAGGTGCGCTCTCACGTTTCGACGCGCAGTTCGCGACCAGCATGTTCTGGGCGCGGAACGATCGCGTGGTGAACAACCTGCTCATTGGCGGTGGCGTGCGTGAACTGCAGCAGGATCTCGCGACGTTCGAGGCGGAGATCACGAAGCGCGCTGCAACCGGTTCGCAATTCGGATTGCGCCACATTGTCGAGTACGACGCCAACAACCGCCCGGTGAACTTTTTCCCCAGCGCGTACGACGCCATCGTCGAGGCTGAAGTTCGACACCCGTTGCTGCGCGGCGGCGGGATCGAGTTCAATCGCATCGCCGGTCCCGACGCACTGCCGGGCCTGTTCTTCTCCAACGGCGTGCTGCTAGCACGGATCGATACCGACATCTCGCTGGCCGAGTTTGAAGCGGGCGTCCGCGACCTGGTGAGCGACGTGGAGACGGCCTACTGGGAGCTGTACTTCGCCTACCGGCAGCTCGATGCCCGAGTCGCGGCACGCGACAGCGCGTTGGCCACCTGGCGCAGAATTCAAGAACTGGGCGAAGCAGGCGCCGAAGGCGGCGAGGCGGAAATCGAAGCGCAGGCCGGCGCCGAGTATTTTGCGCTAGTCGCGCAGGTGCAGGATGCGCTGAGCGGCGGAGTCGACCGACAGCGCATTCCCGCCCAGAGCGCTGCGCTGCAAGGCACCGGCGGTCTCTACGAGCGCGAGGCGAACTTGCGCTTGTTGATCGGCTTGCCCGGTAACGACGGACAGTTGATTCGTCCGGCCGACGAACCGACGGCGGCGCGATATACGGTCGGCTGGGAAGAGTCGCTGGCCGAAGCTTTCATGCGTCGCGTCGAACTGCGTGGCCAACGGTGGCAGATCCAGAGGCAACAACTCGAGTTGACAGCGTCCCGCAATTTCCTGTTGCCGCAGCTCGACGTGGTGGCCCGCTATCGCTGGCGCGGTTTCGGCGACGATCTTTTGCACTCGCGCACCGGCGACGAACCCCGCTTCGACAACGCTTATCAGACCTTGTTCGACAACGACTTTCAGGAGTGGCTGGCCGGCTTGGAGTTCAGCGTGCCGATTGGATTGCGCGAAGGGTTCGCGGCAGTTCGCAAAGCCGAACTCGAACTCGCCCGCGAGCGGGCCGTGCTCGCCGAACAAGAGCGACAGGTCGAACATGACCTGGCCAGCTCGTGGCGCGAATTGGAGCGCGCGCACGCGGTGAGCCAGACGCGCTACAACGGCTGGATCAAGAACCAGCAGCGCGTGGCCGCCGTCGAGCGCGCCATCGACGCCGGACTGATGACGCCCGACGCCCTGTTAGAGGCGCGGCGCGAGGAAGCGCAGGCCGAGGTTTCGTTCTACCGCGCGCTGGTCGAGTACAATCTGGCCATCAAGACATTTCATTTTGAGAAGGGCACGCTACTGGACTACTCGGGCGTGACGCTTGCCGAAGGCCCCTGGCCCCACAAGGCCTATCACGATGCTCACGCAAAAGCGCGTCGCCGCGCCGCCGCCTGGCACCTGGACTACACCTATACCCGGCCGCAGGCCTTCAGCCGCGGCGAAGTTCCGCGCTCGTCTCCACCGGGCGAAGTGGCCGAACCGGTGCCGCCGCCGTCCGCGCCTGAGGAACTCCCCGCACCGCATGCCGCCGCGCGGAAGAACGTCGTCCAGGCAACGCACGTTCCGTCACAAGCCGGGTCTGCGACCGCAGCAGCTCCGCGCGGCCCGGTCGTCGAGCCCATGTACTACGTGGCCCCGGCGACGCGCGCGGTCCAGCAGCCTGTGGTGGCGGTCGCGGAGCCCGCCGTAAACGGCACCGGGCCACTCAAGGCATCGCAGCCGGCGCCGCTAACCAACGCCGGTCAAGAGGCGAAGCCACTACAGCGCGGTGCCACCTCCGGCTTTACCAGCCCCACACTGCGGCAGCTCCACACCGCCCAACCGGTCGCAGCGCTGCCCGCCCCGCATGAGCGCTCTGCGAATCCGCAAGCCGGCGAGGTTCTGCCGACGTCACACGCGGCGCCGACCGGTACAGCGCTACCGGGTCCCAATGCGGGCAGGTAGACCAACCGTCATCTGGCGCGTCAGGGCAACCACGACCAGACTTCCACTTGCCAAAAGCGGTACAGATGCCGCCAGATGGCCTGGTACAGCTGATCTTCGCGAATCACCACACGGGCGTGGCCCGTCATCTTGGGAAGCAGCGTGACCTCGTCCGCGCGTTGGTCGGCGAGCGCCGCATAGACCGGGACGTAGTGCGTCTGAGATCGCGCCGACGCAGTCGCCGCCAGGTGTTCGCGATCGGTGCGATATGGATCGAGCGCCAACTCGTCGTCATCCATCGCGCTGCGCCCGATGCTCTCGACGGTCGCGTTGAGCTCGGCACCGTCCAGTCCCAACAGCCGCACTTTCACCGGCTGGTCGGGCTCAATCAGAGCCACGGCATCCTCACTCGCATTGATCTCGACGCGCAGGTTGCCCGCATCCTGTAGCACGGCCACCAGATCGCCCGGCTGCACGTACTGCCCGATCTTCTCTTCGAGGTTGGTCGTCACCACGCGACCCGTTCCTGGCGCGCGAACAACGGTGAGTTCGAGCTGCTCTTTGAGATGCTCGATTTCCGCATCGACGCGGGCCACTTGCGCTTCGGCCACCTGCAGCTCCTCGGCGCGGGCCCCGCTGGTGAGTCCCGCCAGCTCCTCGGTAGCGGCGGCCAACAGGCGACGGGCTTCGTCACGGTTGTAGCGGGCGTTCTCGATGGTGGCATCGCTGATGGTGTTGGTTTGCGAGAGCCCCTCGAGCCGCTCTAGTTCTTTGGTGTGGTACTCCAGGCGCTCGTCGGCCAGCGCGACCTGTTCCTTGGCCACGGCGATCGTCTCAGGCCGGGTGCCGGCATGCAGCAGTGCGAGCTCCGCCTGGGCTTTTGCCAGATCGGCTTCTGCAATGGCGATCGCGGCTTCGTGCTCGTGGGGCGAAAGCGAAACGATCTTGTCGCCGGCCTGCACGGTGTCGCCCGTGGCGACGTGCAACTGGACAATCTGACCGGCAATCGCCGGTCGCACACCGTACTCGGCTTGCGGTATCAGCCGGCAGTCACCACCGACCTCGATGTTGTACGGAATGAGGCCGCAGGCCACGACGCCCGCCAACAGCGCCAGCCGTACCGGCCAGCGGACGAACCACGGACCGCCGTACAGCAACCAGCCCAATACGCGGCTCAACATGATCAATCTCCCCAACTCTTCATGGTACCACCAAACAACCAACACCAGGCCGATCAAAGCACCGACTCCGCCGTAATTGGCCACCAGCAACTTGCCGCCGATGTAAATCACGGCGGCGTGCAGCACGATCCGCCACAACCAGGTGAGCACCCCATAGATGTGAAACCAGAACTGCTCGCCGCGCGCCAGCGCCTCCGGCGGCGTGCGAAACGTGAGCCAGGCGTTCGTTGCCGCCAAGGCCCGCTCGCGCATCCGCGGCACTCCCAGCGCGTAGCTCAACAGCGCACAGCCTTCCATCGGGTTGAGCACGATGAGCCGCAGTACCAGCCCGATCCACGCGGGCAGAATGAGCACCGTGAGCGCCGTGTGGAGCTGCGTATCGGGCGAAGCCAGTCTCCACCCCAACACGGCCAATGAGGCAATCGCCAGCCGGCTCCACAAACGGACCGAGAGCACGGCCCATCGGCCGCCGGAACTCATGTAGACCAACGAGTCGCCCGTATCGCAGCCAAAGTAGGGAACGAGCTTCCGATACAAACCCAGCCCGAACCACTCGATGTGCCCGCCGTGAGCGCGACACGCAACGCCCGTCAGGATCGCATTGGGTAAACTCACCAACCCCAACACCAGGCCCACCCACAACAGCACGATCTGCAACAGCGATAGCCGATCGAGTATTGCCGCCAGCTCCTCCACCAGCGTCCCGGCGTGCTGCCACAGCCCCATAGCCGCGAACGTGGCCAGCACCAGCACCGGCGCGATCATGAACGGGTGCACCAGCCAGCCGAGCAGGGCGGTGAGTACGTCGAACGTGAAGTTCAGCGCTCGCTTGGAATCGCGGCGTGTGGCGATGCCGCGCGCTGCGTTTGATTCGGCCCTGGCCTTTTCCTCGCCCAGCAGGCCGCGGCTTTTGAGCTGAGCCAAGAAGGCATCGAGCTTGCCGCGCTCGAGGCGACGGTGGAAGCGCCGCTGGAACCGCTGCGAGACATCCTTTCGGGTTGCAGTCCCGTCAAGCTGTTCGAGCAAGAACCGCTCTTGAAACCCGAGCTCGAAGACCTCGTCGCCCTGCGGATCGCGCAGCACGTACTGATCCGGCGCAGTGCGGAGAATCTCCAGGTCCGTGCGGACCGGCGGAAGCGTGGCGGTCCGTGGCGACACGATCGTGCTGAGCCGGCTCGAAGGGGGATCAAGCTGCCTCGAACCGCACCTCGCGAATGGCCCCAAGAACGCGGCGGGCAGCCATCTCCATGCTAGTCGCCCTGTGGAGGGCCACCAAGCAGACGGTGCGCACCGACCAAGCGAATTGCTCACACCGAGCTATCACCATCGTCGCCTGAGGCGCGTGTTGCGGATGTGACGCCATGATGACGTTTCGCAACACGTGGGATCAGCCAAGGCTAGCTCACCTTGCGAAGTTTGGTCACGCGGCCTGCGGGCACCCATTCTGCGACGAAGATGTTGCCCTCGGCGTCGAAGCACGCGTCATGCGGGTGAATGAACTTGCCTGCGGGGCAGCGTTCGGGATGCAAGCGCACCTCGAGTTTCTTGACTTCGGCGATCCACTCCGCGTCGTCGCCCAAGTGCACCAGCGGGCGGTTCTCGGCGTCGAACAGCGAGACGCGGGCGTGCAAGTCCGGCACCAGCAGTACGTCATCGCGAATATCGAAGTGCGCAGGAAACAGCACGTCGTCGACGAAGTTCAGGTGCTGCCCGTCGAGCGTGAAGTATTGCAAACGGGCATTGGCACGATCGGCTACGACGAGCGACGGTTCGCGTCCCGTGCGATCATCGAGCCAGATACCGTGCGGCGTGCGCATCTTGCCTGCGTCGTCGCCCTCGCCACCCCACGAGCGGACCCAGTTGTCTTCGGCGTCGTACTGGTGAATGTAGTGCGACCCGTAGCCGTCGGCCACGTAGTAACCGCCGTCGGGAGCAAACGCGACATTGGTCGGGCGGAACTGCTTGAGGTTTTCGTAGAGTTCGGCTTCCTCTGGAAACGTCTTGGTCCACACGTTCTCGTAGTCGAGCGTCGTCTTGCGGACCTCGCGATTGTGCATATCGCACAAGTAGAGAAACTCTTCATCCCCTTCGCGGCGCACGTCAATTCCGTGCCCGCCGCGGTACATGTCCTTGCCAAACGAGCGGACATAGCGCCCCTCGGCATCGAACACCACCACGGTGTCCATCTCGTCCGAGTCGGTTGATTGATGTTTGATATAGACGTGCCCTGCACCGTCGATGCAGACCCCGTGCGTGGTCGACCACTGCATGCCCTCGGGCAGCTCGCCCCAACCGTGGTGACATTCGTATTGCCACTCGCCCGATCCAATCACGACGGGCCGGTTGCCCGACTTGTCTGCCGCATGAACGAAGGGCCCGGTCGCCACCGCGGCGGCTACGCCCTGCACAAAGGTGCGTCGCGTGAGCGACTCGCGCGACCGGTTATCATCGAAGCTCATGCTACGGCTCCTTCAGTCAAGAAAGCGGCCCGTCTCGCCGCCTGGGGATTTCAACAGGGTGGTTGACGAGTATCCCAGCCGCAAGTCGCGGCCGCAATCAGTCGCGACCATCTGGGTATTGGGGTTCGAGATGCGGTGAATGACGACGGCGTTGGGCTGCCAGCGCAGGCGGCAAAGAGGATAGACTCGTAAACCATCGAGATCACCCGGCCCAACTGGCACGCACCCGACTCTCTGTGAATGCCCGAGCATCTGCTGATTCACCCCTCGACTATGTCGCTGGTCACGCATGTCGTGCTGGTCGTTGCGGTCTCCGTGCGCGTGATCATGCAGCGTCCGGCGACGGGCGTAGCACTCGCCTGGCTGGTGCTCATCGCGGCGGTGCCGCTGGGCGGGGCCGCTCTCTATCTGCTCGTCGGCGAGCGCCGCATCAGCCGCTCACGAGCACGCGGCCTCGAGGCGCTGCGGATCGATTTTGCCGACGTGGCCAACGCCATCGTGAGCGAAGGGCTCACGCGGGTCGACTGGTCGACACATCCGCCAGCCGTACACGGCATGCATCGCCTGGGCCTGGAAATGGTCGGCAGTCCGACGGTGCACGGCAGTGATTTTCAACTCCGGTGCGACACGCACGAGATTCTGCGCGCCATGGCCCGCGACATCGACGCGGCACAAAAGAGCGTCCTGATGGAGTTCTACATCTGGAACGAGGGTGGCGTGGCCGACGAGGTACTTGAAGCCGTGATTCGTGCGGCACGTCGCGGCGTCGCGTGTTGTCTGTTGATCGACGCGCTGGGAGCGCGACCCTGGTGGCAGGGCAAACAACCGGCGCAGCTTCGCGCCGCGGGCGTCGCTGTGCGGCGAGCGCTACCTGTGGGTCTGTTTCGCGCTCTCGTGGGGCGCACCGATTTGCGCTTGCACCGTAAGGTCGTCGTCATCGATGGCCAATGCGCATGGACGGGCAGCATGAATCTTGTGGACCCGGCATTCTTCAAGCAGGACGCCGGTGTGGGGCAATGGGTTGACGCCATGGTGCGCGTGCAAGGCTCGGCCGTCATTCCACTGGCCGCCACGTGGCTCAGCGACTGGATACTCGAAACGGGCGAGTCGTTCGAGTCGCTCGCCCGCCACTTCGACCTGCAAATGGTGAAGCCGCACGGTGTGGCCGACGTGCAAGTCGTGCCTTCGGGACCGGGTGAGACCGGCGACGGGCTCCTGCAGATGGTGCTCACGCTGGTACACTCGGCCCGCCAGGAACTCGTCCTCACCACGCCCTACCTCGTTCCCGACGAATCGCTGTTGCGGGCCTTACGGGGCGCGGCGGCTCGCGGTGTCCACGTGCAGTTGATCGTCCCCCGGCATGTCGACTCGCTGCTCACGCGGCACGCCAGCCGATCGTACTTCGACGACTTGCTGGAAGCCGGCGTCACGATCTACCAGTACAACGGCGGCCTGCTGCACACCAAGTCGATCACCGCCGACGGGCAGACGTCGATGTTCGGCACTGCCAATCTCGACATGCGCAGCTTCTGGCTCAACTACGAAGTCTCGCTCTTCGTGTACGACCACGAGTTCACGGTCGAACTCCGCAAACTGCAACAATCGTACGCCGACGACTCGACACGTCTGGACAGCATCACCTGGGCCAGCCGCCCGCTGCGCCAACGCTTCCTGGAAAACACGCTAAGGTTGGTGAGCCCGCTGCTTTAGGCCCGGCTATTGCGAGCGGGACAATACGTAGTGGCGACTACTGCGCTGCCGATTTCGAGCCGCGGGGCGAAGCGCCGATGAGCTGGTGCTCGGTCATGGGGCGGCCGGCGATGGGGAAGTTCTGCGCGCGGAGCACTTCTTTCACTTGCCGGTAGTCGCCGAAGCTGTCGGGATAGACCCAGAGGGTAACGGTCGTACGTCGCGGGTTGTGTTCGGCCAGCGTGGCGCGAAACTGCGAGCGTTCGCCGAGTGCCTGTTCGACCGTTTCGCCCATTTCGCCGGCGATGGGAATCAACTCCCACTGGTCGACTTGGTAGACGCGGCCCGCCTGGGCGCCGGCCAACTGAGCTTCCAGCGGCACTTCAGCTCGAACCACCGTGTAACGCACCCGGAAGCCATCGATGGGTCCCAGCGTGTCCGTCACCGATGGCTGCGTCTTCAGCTTCCAGAGTTGTTGCTGCCACACGTCGCGGACGGCCTCGATCAGATCCTGGAACGGAATGTAAACCAGCCGTCCGCCTTTGAGCTGGAAGTGAACCTCGTCGCCGTCCACCGTGCGCGAGAGCGGCGTCGCGTAGCTCTTGATCTCGATCGTGTTTTCGGTCGCCAGCCGCGCATGGGCCAACCGTCGCTCGAGACCTGTCGCCTCTTGTTGGGCCAGACCCAAAGTACGCCGCAGCCCCAACGTCCGTTGCGATTGTTCATCGAGCGTCTGCCGCTGTGCTTCAATCTCGCGCCGCGCGGCTGCCGCCAGCGTGGCCAGTTGATCGCGCTCGTGCGTGCGAACCTGTCGCAAGGCTAGCAACTGGTCGACTTGCGACGCCTGTCGCATCGCCTCTTCGGTCAAGCCGCGCGCGCGGCGATGAGCCGCCTGCACGTCTTCAGGCTCTTCAGGCGGCTGGGGCGGCAACGACGGCGGGGCCGCGTCTTTGGCGCGGACGCCGACGACCATCACCAGGATGATCAGGATGGCCACCATGTTCGACACGACATCCAGGAAGGAGTCGGTGCCGAAGCTGGCTTCGCCGTCGTTGTGCTTGTGTCGACGCATGATGGATCGCGTCAGGTGATCTTGTCGTTAGGTTTCATCGCGTACGTTGCACCGGCGCGGTGCGCTGAGCTGCAGAAGGCCGGGCGAGCTTGATTTCGAAACCGCTGCCGGCCAGTAACGTTGCCAGATCGGCAACGCGACGCTCCGCACCAGCACTCGGTTCGAGCCACAACACGGGCCGCCAGAACATCCCCTCGCCTGCGATGCCCCAGGCCTCCATGTGCGACCACACGGCCGACACCAACTCGTCGACCGAATCGGCGGTGCGCGGACCGAGTTGGACGGTCTGCCCACCGCGCTGCGCGCGATTGTCGGGAAACACAACCAACTGATCCGGCTCGCAGTAAACCCGGATGGGACGGCTGATGCCGATCGCGTTGCGGGCCGAGCTGGGCAGCGCCCAGTCGCGACCGCGGGATTGGGCGATACTGTGCGACGCGCTCGCGCTGATCGACGGTGAGCCGCCGCCGCCACCTCCAGTGCCCCCCGGCGCGCCACCCGCGTTGGTACCCGCCGCTTGACCGTTCGACGTCCCGTCCCCGGCGTTCTCTCCGCCATTCTGACCGGACGCTGAGTTTGGCGCGCGATTGTCTCCCTGAGTGGTAGACGATGGCCCCGTGCCGTCTTCGCCCTGGCCGCGCTGGTACGACGACCCTTCGGCCAAGTCGCCATTTAGACCGATGTTTCCGGCAGGTCCGTGTCCGTCGCCCACCCCATCGCCGCTCCCGCCGCCGCGGCCGGTGCCACCTTCGCCCCGCTCATCGCCGTCACCGCTGATGTCGTCGAAATCGTGCGGGCGGCGCCCCGTGAAGTAACCGGGAGCAATCTGCGCCAATCGCACCAGTCGCTCACGAGCCTGATTGACGGCCTCACGCTGCACGGCAGCCAGCCCCGGGTCGGCCGGCGGGAACTTCAACTTCCAGCCTTCGTCGACCAGTTCGTAGCCGAACTCGCTGCCCCAGGAGCGCAGCGCCGCTCGGGCCACCGCGTACGCCACGACGCCATTGGGCCGCACGAGGAACAACGGATAGGGTTCGCCAACCGGGCCTTGCCCGGTCAGTGCGTTCTCGGCCAGGTACTCGGTTGATGCGCGAAGCGCCGACGCCAAGGGGTTGCTCGCATCGAGCGGACCGTAGAAGTCCGAGGCCGTCAGCGGGATGCCCTCGGGCTGTAGCAGGATCGCGTCTTCGCGACATTCGATATAGACCGGCCGCCGAAACGTGGCGTTGTCGCCCTCGTAGGGAACGATGGCGTAGCTCACGTCCGCGTTACGTGCCGCCTCCTCAGCGGCGACCAGCTCCGCTTGTAATTGTTCGATGCGCTGCTGAACCGCGGTGAGCTGCTGTGCGAGCGCTTGTCGTTCGGCACTGGTGTCATCGGGCGCGACTGCCAGCGATTCGAGTTCCGCCTGCAACAAGGCCAGCTCATCGCGGAGCGACCGCGCATGTTGCTCGACGTGCGACAATGCCAGGCGTTCTTCGGCCAGCTTCGAGGTGATCTCCTCGACCTGCGCTTCCAGCAGCGACTGCGTCTTGGCCAATTGCAGCCGCCGCGCGGCGTAGTCCACCGGCGCAGACTCTTCCACCGCGGGCGTGGCTGCTTGCAGCTTGGCCAGATCGGCCAGGAGGATCAGCATCAGGATTAGCGATCCCAGTGTGCACAGCAGTACCGCCAGAAACGGAAACATCGAGACGGCGGCGCCTGGATCTCGACGGCGGCGTCTCATGCGGCTTGGCCTTCGTGGCGCACACGCGGCGTGCCTGCTGCGCGAGCATCACCTTGCGTCGGGCCAAAGCGGGCCGTCAACAAGTGGGTGGCCGCCGTCAGGCTGTGCAGCGCCTCTTCAAAGTGTTGTGCCCCGGACAATGATGCAAGATTGCGGTCCAGCGATCGTTCAAGGGTCGTCAACTCGCCCGCCGTGTCGAGCAGCCGCGCCAGCAACTCCGCCTGCCGTGCGACTTCGCCCTGTTGCGCCGAGCTTGCTTCGGCGCTATTGATGGCCAGCGCGTGCAGTCGCTCCCACTGCTCGCGTTGCCGGGCGACGATTTCGGCGGCGCCGGCCGTGAGTTGTTGACCGGCGTCGGTCAGTCCCTCGCGCACGCCCTCGCGAATTCCCTCACGAAGCTCGTTTTCCGTGGCGGCCGCCATCCGCGCCCAATGCGTGTGGGCTGCATCGATGGTCGACTTCCAGAGTTCTGCCTGCCGTTCGACCAGACGTCCGGTTGAAGCGATGATCTCGTCCGCCACACGACGCACGGCGGCCACTTGGGGATCGGCATCGGCATATCGCGCAAAGCGCGACGTCAGCTCGTTGCTTGCGCGGCGGTCGATGCGTTCCAGCAGCCGCGTCTCTGCGCGATCGGTGACGTATTGGGCGAACATCAACAGCATCGACAGCGCCAGCGCCTGCGCCGTCGTATCAAATGCCACGCCCAGGCCGGCGGCGACTTCGGTGATTGAGTCTTCCAACGCCGTCGGTGCGAGGTTCGCCAGTGCCAGCGTGATGCCGATCACCGTGCCCAAAAATCCCAAAATGGGGATCGCCCAGATGATCAAACGCACCAGCGCGTAATTGGCGTACAATCGTTCCGCGTCGTGCTCAGACAGCGTGCGGAGTTCCTCTTCCAGCTCATCCGCCGAGCCTCGCCGCCGGACATGTTCCAGTCCCGCACGCACGCGCCGGACCAACAGGCTCGACTGGGCCGTTTCCGGCAGCTCGTCCAGCTCGTCGAGCAACTCGGGCACGTCCTGGACCGTGTTGCCGCTTTCATGCTCGTCGTCGAGCACGCGACGGCTGGTGGCAGCACTTTGCCAGAGCACGTCGAGTAGCTTGATGCCGAGACTGGCCAAGGCGATGAAGAATGCCGCCATCGCCGCGTATTCGATCGGGTGGCTGGCGAAGTATCGCTTCAGGAACGGGCCCGCAAACTGCGCCTGCTCCATTCCCACATAGAAGGCCAGTGTGGCCAGGGCTCCCCAGGCGATGGGCGAGCGGAGCAGGGCCGTGGAGAGTCGATTCGTCAGCGACACAAACACCCACCTCGTCCGGCGAGACGCCCGCTGGGGGCGCCGCCCGGCTCGTTTCGAATCCAGCGCCCACGCGGTCGCGGGCGGCGTAAGTCGTTCGATGCACGGTAGTAAGCGCCTGATCGCGAATGCCATCCGGATGCTCAGGCGGCACCGACACCTGCGCAACCAGCTAGCGGGCGGCCAGCCGTCACCGCCCTCAGAATCGTCAAACTCGCCCCCATCGGATGAGTCGAAGCCGGAATTTCGGCTCGCGCCTTTCCAGCTTCACAGGGGGATTGCTAGCAGAGGCTGTCAGATTCTCGAAACCACCAGCTATTGGTGGGGGTAACAATCACTGAAGGCCCTGGCCAGCAGCAGCGCGGAGAGCGATCTCAGGGGCAGTCGCTCCCCGACGCTGAGGGAGCCAACCATCGCGAGCAAACGTTCGGGCCTCTATCTCAACGGAGACTCGGGGCGGGCGACAGGCACCTGGACTTCCCCCACGGTCCGCCGGAGCCGAACACGTCGTCCGCTCCGTGTCCCGTTTTTTTGCGCTCCAGGGCGCGTCAGTTCTCTACCTGCCCTTCGGCGGTAGGTTCTCCGCCGAACGAATGCCTTGTCGGCGGTGTTCCGATGAACAAGCGGTCACTCGGCCAGCCCAGTATTCGAGCTACTGCCTTCGGGTAGTCCCAGCCCGCTGCGCTTCTCGGCAGATCGAGCTGCACCTTGGCGTTTTCCGCGGCCAGTGCCACGGCCTGTGGAATGTCGAGGACTCGTAGCACGTTCAGGAAGTCGGGACCGTCGCGGTGGCTCAGGGGAACGTCCCAAGGGCCGAGTTCGAGCCCCGCTGTGTCTGGCTCGAAGATGCCGGCGTACAGCGCGACAGTGCCCAGCGAACCTCCGCCGGTGATGAATATCGACGGCGAAGAATACTCTTCCAACTCACGCACTGCTGCGAGTGCCCGCCGTATGTCCCAGACGCGCATGCCGTCGAGCGTCTGACCGAGCAACATGAACCGCCGCCGGATCTGAACCTGCGATTTGGTCTCCGGGTTCCATGCCGTGAGCCCTAAGCCGCGCGGGGCAAGAAAGACATGCACGGCGTTGGGCCGGGCATACGTTTCGCGCCATTGCTCCCAGGATTGCTCATCTGGAGCCGAGCGTTGACCCTCTCCGCCGGCGGCTCGATCCAGATCCTGGGCGCAAAGCGTTTCATCCAAGAGTGCGCCAGCGAACCCTACGCGCATCGCCTTCAACCATTCTTTCCAGTCGCGCTCGCCCAACACGTTGCACGCAACTGACTCGACCGACTCAAGCTCTGCACTGTGCACGACGTACAGCCGCAATCGGATCGCTTCCTGTGACGTGAAATCAAACGCCCGCATCACAATACCGGAGCGTTCGTACGTCCAGGCTTCTTCGAGATCGAGCGGTGGCGGCTCATCGGGCCAGCCGGCGAAAACTTGCTCGCGGAGCGCGCCGCGGAGTTGATCGCGCGTTTGTTGCCAATCCGATATGCTTTGCGGTGGGACAGGGGAGGGGGCCGCGGCGACGAACGTCTCGTGAGCGCGGGTTGTGATCTCGTCGCTGGGTAGCTCGTCGAAGACCTTCAACTCCTCGGGCTCGAAGAACTTTTCAGCCGGCAGCTCGATCGGCTCTTCGACGCCTTTGAGATAGCGGTTGAACCACACGAAGGCGTGGACTTGCAGCTCTTGGGTGTCCTTGTGTGGCCCCTCGGTAATGTGCAATCCCAGCCGTTCGCCCGCATCCAGCAGTTCATAGATCCGCCGCACGTGCTTGTGAACCCGCACGACGCCATCGAGCGGGAAGATGGAGTCCTTGTCAGTGTTGGAAATCAGCAATGGGCGCGGCGCGACCAGTGCGGCAACCTGCGCGTAGTCCCAGCGGTAGGTGTTGACCATGAACATGCAGTCGCAGTGTCCCTCGACACAGCCGTCGACGACGTGGTTCTCCAGGTCGGTAATGCCCGCCACCGGCACGGCGACTTTCACGCGATCGTCAAGCGCTGCCGTCCACCATGTGTAGGCGCCTCCGCCGGAGCGGCCCGTCACTCCGAAGCGCGTGGCATCGACTTCAGAGCGTGTCTCCAGATAGTCGAGCGCCCGAATCGCGTTCCACGCTTCGACGCCGGCGGGCGTATAGCCCCGGGAGTTCCACCACCACATGCCTTCGCGATAGGTGCCGTGGTGCAGACCTTCCAACTCGCCGAGCTGAATCGTGTCGATGGTCAGACAAACGTAGCCATGTCGGGCGAACCACGCGCCGTGGTGTTGATAGTGCACCTTGTTGCCGTAGCTCACGCCGTCCTGTTTCACCCGCCCGTGACCGCAGAGGTAGAGGATCGTCGGATAGGGACCTTTGGCTGGCTTGGGGAGATAGAGGTTGCCGGTCACGTACAGACCGGGCCGCGACTGAAAGTGCAGCATTTCGACACTGAAGTCGTCGCGCTCGACGCGCCCCGTGACGACAGCCTGCAAATCGGTTCGTTCCGGGAGCGGGTCGAGGCCGAGCATCTCACACAGTTGGCGGTGATACGTCTCGCGATGCGCTTCCCAGTCCGCGCGCGACTGAATCTCGCTCAGACACCGCTCGGCCAGCCGCTGGGTTTCCAGGCGAAAGTACTCGGCGATCATCGCATCGCCGGGCAAGGAGATGTCGTCATTCGCATCGCGCTGGGCGATGGCCGGTGTCGCGAGCGCGCAACACGCCGCCACGACAGCCAAAAGAGTGCCCAATGCCGACTGTCGAATTGTCGTACGCATGCTCACGGTCCGAAAACGATGACGATTCCCGATCAGGTCAGACCATCGTCGTCGCGCGTGATGCGCAATGCAAGTAACGCACTCATCTGCGACGGCTCGTGAGATTTCGCAACGCGGCAGAGTGCTAGACGGACCGTCGAATCGAAGAAAAAGAGAGCGGGACAGCCGTGGGCGCGATCGGTCGCAATCGGCCTGCGGACTGTCCCGCCTGAGGCGGCTCGTTTGTCGACGCCACGCAATCGCTAACGCGGGAACATGCTGGCGTCGCCCGTCATCACGACAGGACGGCTACGACGAGCAGTCGCAGTCGCAGCTGGCCCGTGGAGCCTCCTAGTAGGGATAGCCGCAGTACGGGCGGCGATAAAGATGATGATGGTGAAAGCCGCGATGAACCGGCGGCGCATACAACGAACGGTAGCGGCCGTAGTACGGCACTGGCGAATACGCGCGATAAGGAACCCGGTAACCATAGCTGGGATAGCCGTAGTTGACGGACACGCCCCAGCCGGCCGCTTGCGCGTCGCGCTGCCCAGCGCAGACCAGTACGACGGCCAGTGCTGCCGGCAGCAACAAGAGACGGAGTCGTTTCTTCATATCCGCATCTCTCCATTTACCGCGCAAACACGCGCGAGGCCTCCGACCCCGCGGATCGGCATCTGCCGGCCTCAACCCTCGGCCTCGGTTACGTTGCGCAGCACGTAACGTTGGCCGCTCCCTGCGAGCGGCGTCCGAGATGCCCAGCGACGCAGATTCAATGCCGGCGCTGCGGTGCACAACCAGGAGACATGCGCGAACACCCTATAGGGCAATCGCTTGCGGTGTGCGATGCGCCGGATTGCCCCGCAACACGGTCTCGGCCACAGCGCCGCCATTGCGCCACAGAACGAGTCGAAGCGATGACACCACGGGGCAATTGCTCACGACGCCAAGGTCCGTTGCCCGCAACGCTATCACCGCGCTCGCAAAATCGCGCCAGACGAACTCGCTAGAACACCGGCGTTGGCACGTCCGGGCAGGATGCGTATCTTTCCTCCGCGCCGAGCGCAAGGCCTTATTCTTGTGTGTCCCGCTGGCCTTGTTGCTTCCGTTTCTCGCTGCACGAAGCTCACGGTGCACCAATCCATGTCGAGTCAACAGTCTTCCGATAGCGACAATCACTTCCAGATGGCGCCTTGGCGTGAGCGGCTGCACGAGATCATCTTCGAGGCGGACACGACCGCGGGCAAAGTCTTCGACGTGGCGCTGATAGGAGCGATCGGCCTCAGCGTGGTCTCAGTCATGCTCGAAAGCGTGGAGTCGATCAGCATCCGCAAGATCGGCGGATCCAGCGTCACGTGGGGCGGCGTGCTGCTGGCGGTGGAGTGGCTGTTGACGCTGCTGTTTACAGCCGAGTACGTGTTGCGACTGCTCTGCGTCCGCACGCCGGGGCGTTACGCAACCAGTTTCTTCGGCGTCGTCGACGTTCTGGCGATCCTGCCAACCTACCTCAGTCTGTTCGTGGCGGGATCGCAATCGCTGTTGGTGATCCGCACGTTGCGCTTGCTGCGCGTGTTCCGCGTCTTCAAGCTGGCCCGCTACCTGCAGGAGGGGCACGCCCTGCTGGGGGCGCTGCGGGCGACCCGAGCCAAGACGACGGTTTTTCTCGTCGTCGTCATGACCGCCGTGCTGATTCTCGGTTCGGCCATGTATCTGATCGAGGGCCGCACGAACCCGACGTTCGACAGTATTCCGCGCGGAGTCTATTGGGCCATCGTCACGATGACCACGGTTGGTTACGGCGACATCCATCCCATGACCGTGCCCGGTCAGGCGCTGGCCGCGGTGGCGATGATCGTGGGCTATTCGATCATCATCGTGCCGACGGGCATCTTTTCGGTCGAGATCGCCGCCGCCCGCAACAAGTTGGTCAGCACACAGACCTGCCGCAACTGTAGCCGCGAAGGGCACGACGAAGACGCGGCATTCTGCAAGCACTGCGGCGCCCAGTTGTAGGCGCGGCCATCAGCGGCTGTAGATCACATCAACGGGCTGAAGAGGTGCGCGACGGCTTCGGCCAGTTTGGCGGCCGTGCTCCGGCCTTCGACTTCAGCCAGCGCGACGCGACGCGCGCGGCTCATGTCGACTTCGAATTGCCGCGCCAGCGCGTTGCACAACGCGTGGCTGCGAACCGCGCAGCTCACTTCGAAGTTGAGCTTGAAGCTGCGGATGTCGATGTTGGCGCTGCCTACGACGGAGAGATCGTCATCGAACAAGGCGCTCTTGGCGTGCAGAAAGCCAGGCAGATACTCAAAGATGCGCACCCCGGCACCGAGCAAGCTGGGGTAGTACGAACGCCAGGCCCACTGCACGATTCGTGAGTCGCCGCGCGCCGGCAGCATCACCCGCACATCTACGCCGCGATACACCGCCGTCCGCAGCGCCGCCATGATGCTGGGGCTGGGAATCAGATAGGGCGTGGTGATCCACACCCGGTGGTCGGCCCGGGTGATGGCGGTAAACAGCGCGTCGTGCGTGATGTTGTTCTCGGTGTGCGGTCCGCTGGCGACGACGGCGCACAGGGCGTCGTCATCGAGAGTTCCGGAGAGCTTACAGTCCTCGGTGCGCCAACGGCCAAAGTACTCGGGCGTCGAGATATCTTCCTGGTGGGCAAAAAACCAGTCGTCGACGAAGACCTCTTGCAGTTGATCGACGGCCGGCCCGTGCACGCAAAGTGCGGTGTCGCGCCACTTGTTGTACTCATCGCCGATGTTCAGCCCGCCAACGAACCCCGTCGCACCGTCGACGACGACCAGCTTGCGGTGATTCCGAAAGTTCAAGTGCGGCCGGCGCGCGAAAATCCTCGGCGGCAGGAACACGGCGACCTGGCCACCGGCTTCGTTTAAGGGTCGCATTAGTTCTCGCCGCGCGGCAGGACTTCCGTAGGCGTCGCACAGTACGCGCACCTGCACGCCTGCCTGGGCGCGATCGACGAGCAAGTCGCGGTATCGGCGCCCCGTGCCGTCGTCGTTCCAGATATAAAACAGCAGGTGCACGTGGTGTTCGGCGGAAACGATCGCGTCTTCCATCGCCGGGTAAGCCTGCTCGCCGTCGATCAGCAGCCGCACACGGTTGCCAGCCGTGGGAGGAAACACCCATTCTGCATCCTCAGGCGGGAGCCGCCGAAAGGAGAGCATGTCCCAGCGGGCTTCGGGACTCGAGGGTAGCGCCTCTCGCAGTTCGCTGAGAGACCGCGTCATCTTGTCCGCTGCGCGAAGGCGACGGCGACGCTTGCGGACCAGGTGTTGCCGACCGAAGGCCCACCACAGCAACAACCCCAAGAACGGCAATGAGAAGAGCACGAGAATCCAACTCACGGCCGCTTGTGGGCTGCCGCGTCGTTGCAACAGCACTGACGGAATGCTCAACAGTGCCAGCGCATAGGTCACCGCGCCCAGTACCGACCACCAACTCGGCCGCCAGTCGAACTGCGAAGCGAAATCAAACCAGCCGTCCATCGTCAGCCGTGCCTCCGCCGACTTGATGGCATCAGCCCGGGCGATACGTGGCAAAGCACTTGGGAGTTTCCCAGAGCACCGTCTCCACCACCGGGAATCCTTGCCCGGACGCGTACTCGTGGATGAGCCTCGCGATATTCTCGGCCGTCGGGTTCACGTCGATCAAGTGCAGCGGTTCGCCCAACTGATTCAGCGCCGGCACAGCCGGGTCATCGCGGTGAAGAATCATGCGATGATCGAGCTCATCGTCGATCCAGGTGCTGACTACGCGTTTGATATCGCTGAAGTCAAGTACCATGCCGCGGTGATCGAGCGTCTCGGATTCGATGGTGATCACGGCCTTGCCATTGTGCCCGTGCAGGTAGCGGCACTTGCCCTCGTAGTCGAGCAAGCGGTGCCCGTAGCAAAACTCGATTTCTCGGGTCACGCGATACATGGAAGGCTTGTCTCAGGTGGTGGTGGGAACCGGGGCCTGCGTCGCGTACTCTGTCGGGTCGTCGAGACCGGCCGTTTGAAACGCGAGTTGTCGTTCACCGCACTTGTTGCACGCGCCGCAATGTTGGATCCCGCGCGGTGCCAGGCAGGAAAACGTAAGCTCAAGCGGTAGTGTCCGACCGCTTCGCAAGACCGTCGTTTTGTGCAGTCTCGCGAAGGGCCGCACGATCTCGACGGATTGTGCAGCGCCGCGATTGAGCGCTGTCTGCAAATCGACGAAGAACTCGTCGGTGGCGTCCGCAAAGGGATTCGACTCGAGCGGCGCAAGCGCCAGTTGCGCAATGCCGCGCTGTTGACACCATAGGAAAGGCTTCAGCGCCAACAGCGCGTTGCGCCCCGGCAAGTAAGCAGCCTCATCGGGCGTGTCCGCTGCGGGGACATTGTCTCCCGTCAGGCTCCAGTGATCGGCGAACAAATCGCCCAGCGGCAAATCGAGCACCACCAATTCGGCAAGTTGGCGGCACGCCACCGCGCGGGCGAAGCGGCCCGCGGCCCGCAATTCGGCCGTTTCCCAAACCAAACCGCAGCGGACGTAAAACGGTTGCACGCGCCGACCTTCGTCCAGCAATCGTCCCAGCAAGACGGCGCTATCGAGCCCACCACTGAACAGCAGGCCGATGGGGGCATCGTGGGATGCGGAAATCATGGCGTCCTGCGATTGGCGGCAATCATTGCTGGGTGGGGGCTCGTCGCCGCCAGCAAGTTGCTAGCAGACGAGACGCAGGGCCATTGTAGGTAGCACGTTTGGGGCGTCGAGTCGCGCGTCAACACCTTTGACTCGGCATGGCGAGGCACTGGCGGCTCTCGCTCGGCTGCCACGACGGCGTTTCTGCACTTGCTGGCTCTTGGCGGCATCGCTAGACTCCCGCCCTCATCTCGTCTTATCACCTTTTCCCTGCGACTCGACGCGGTGGCGCTGCGTCGCACTCCGACTGCCTTTCCGCGACTCTGCTGCGCCTTGTCGGGAGCGGTCGGTGTGGCCGAACCGCAACGCCTGAGTGCGGCTGGTGAGGGTTGTTTTGCTTGCGATGGGGTCGCACCGGCGGCCTCGCTCGCGAGGCCGAAATTCCTTGCATTGGTATTGCGTGCTCCTAGAATGGACGGGAGCCGCGCTGATCGTAATTCCATAAGCCATAGGCTACTTATGCGAAAAGCGAGCGTTGCGGCAGCGATTGTTTTGGCGATCTGGGTAGTATGGGTAGTGGCCGGCGCGGGACTTCGTCCAGCGTGGGCGCAAGTCCCCGACGGGGCTCGACGGCCGAGCGGTCACGAGCAGTCCCAGCCGCTTGCGGCCGGTGCGAGCGAAGGCGTCATCGCGCTGACCGTGCCCGGCGATGCGGAACACCACGGTCTGATCGTCGTGGATGCGACGCGGCAGACGGTGGCCGTCTATCACGTCCATGACGAGACAGGGCAGATCGCCCTAAAAAGCGTGCGGCAGATTGGCTGGGATTTGGAACTCACGGACTTCAACAGCGACAGTCCGCTGCCCGGCCAGATCCGCTCGCTGTTGCAAGTCGAATAAGCTCCCGGTGGAGTCGTCGTCGCCTCCGCCGGCAGGCAACATGTCAAACCGGCGGCGGCGGAGAGTAACTCGATGGCCACGAAGTTTCTGACCTTGGAAGAGGCGGCTCAGAAGCTCGGCATCTCGGCCGACGACCTCACGGCTCTGCGCGAGCGGCACGAAGTACACGGCTACCGCGACGGCAGCAGTTGGAAGTTCAAGGTCGACGAGATCGACCGCTACGCTTCCGAACGAGCCGCTGAAGCTGCCAGTTCCGATTCGGGTGAGTTGCTCGATGTGCCGGACGACGACGCCGACAGCGCGGACGTGATGCTCGTGAGCGAAGAAGCGCTCGGCGAATCGGACCCCAGCACGTCGAGCACGATCATCGGACGTCCCGGCACCGGACAAGATCCGGGCGCCAGCGACATCCGCATCGTTACCGGCGACGAACCGGACAGCGACGTTAAGCTCGTGCCCGATCCCGATTCGCCCGGCAACAGCGGCGTGCGGTTGGCGCCCGACGTCGACGATTCCTCGGAAGCCGAGGCTCCGGCCGCGGGCAGCGAGAGCGGGCTCGAGCTGGCCGAAGATTCGATCGACCTCGACTTGGAAACCGACATTCCAATCCTCGAAGAGGAAAGTTCGAGCGAGGCCGGCGCAGACGCGGAAGACGATGCGCTCTCCCTGGTCGGCGAGTACGCGATTGCGGACGACTCTTCATCCGAAGCCGATTCGGCCAGCGAGATTCAACTCGGTGGCGAGCCAGATGCAGAGTCGGATGACGAGTTTGTGCTGGAAGGCACCGGTAGCGACGTGACGCTCGGCGCCGGCGACAGCGGCATCTCGCTGGCCGATCCGGCCGACAGCGGTATCTCACTGGCCGATCCACTCGAACTGGGTGGCGGCGAAGTCGAGCCGCTCGATTTGGCTGCTGCAGACGACGAATCGGACTTCGAACTCTCAAGCGATTCGGACTCCGAAGCCGTCGCTGAGGCGGTGAGCGACTCATCTTCAGACGACGACTTCCTGCTGACGCCACTCGAAGAAGTCAGCGAGGGAGACTCGGACGACAGCGGCTCGCAGGTCATCGCTCTCGACGAAAGCGATGAATTCGGAGCCTCGGCCGCCGCCGCGCTTGAAGAGGGCGCGGACATGGTGAGCCTCGAAGACGAAGGCGTCGACACGGCGGTCGCCATGGACGCCGGTGCCGCGATGGCGCCGCGCATGGTGCCCGAGGCGCAGTACACGGGGCTGCAAGTCACGGGCCTCGCCTTTGGCACATTGCTCATGCTCATCTGCTTCATGTTCATGTTCGACTTGCTGTTGAACATGTGGAGCTGGGACGAGCCTTTCGCATTGAACAGCACGTTGATGGACCTCGTTCTCGGATTGTTCGGATCTTAAGGCCGAACATTCTGCTCAGGCGGGATTCGAAAGGAGTCGAATCGTGGCCACTCGCAATGCATACTCGGCACTCTTGGCCGCACTCGCCATCTTGGCGATCTCCGGCTGCCAGTGGGTTCCCAAGAACCGCCTTACGGCCGCCGAAGAAACGAGCCGCGCGCTCAACGAGCAGGTGCGCGGCCTCACCGCCGAGCTGGAAACGGTCAACGCCCATCGCCGGCACGTCGAAGATCAGCTCGCGCTGACCGAAGAGCAGCTCGCGCGACTGGCCGAACAGTCGGGCGTCGATCGTTCGATGCTGGCCGCCATGCGCGATCACGAGACGCGACTCAACACGGCCCTCAACGGCGGACCTTCTAGTGAAGTGGCCCGTCGCCTCGCGCAAATCGCCGAGCGCCATAGACACCTGCGTTACGATCCGGCGCGCGGGGTCGCGCGGCTGGAAACCGAGCTGATGTTCGACACCGGGCAGGCCGAACTGCGCCCCGAGGCCCGCCGCGCGCTCGACGACCTAGTTGAACTGCTCACATCGCCCCACGGTCACGACTTGCGCGTGATGGTCGCCGGGCACACCGACGATCGCCAAGTGGCCAAACGGCCCACCCGCGACCTTTACCCCACGAACTGGCATCTCAGCACGGCCCGCAGTCTGGCCGTGTGCCAGTACATGCAAGCCCGCGGTGTCGACGGCACGCGACTCGGCGTGGCCGGCTTTGCCGAACACCAGCCCATTGCGTCGAACCGTTCGGCACAAGAGCGTCAGCAGAACCGCCGCGTCGAGATCTTCGTGATGGCCCCCGAGACGCCCGTCGTAGGCTGGACCGATACGATGACGGGGCTCTACTAACACGAAAGCACCAACTTGCTGCCGGCTCGAGATCGAAGTGAAGGTGCCACTGGCTGCTCGTCAGCCAGTGCCCGTCTTGCGAGCCAGTTGCCAGGTCAGGGCGGCCGACGACTCTACATTCCGCCCGATAAGTCGGCACGTGCGCTCGTTTTGCGGCGCCCGTAGAGCCGCGTGAGGCAAACTGCCGCAGCGGCCCAACCGCTTCTGTACTTTAGCCTTGCGGCGGCCCTATAATCGAAGTGTGGTGCCCTGCTTCTGTGCTGTAAGCGGCAGCCGCGAGGCTCACTCCCACCCACCTGCGCCCGCCGCCAAACGGGCATGTCTGGCGCTTGCATGTCGCCGAAAGCCGCGAAGAGTTCGCCCCCCGGCTTCAGCCGATCGGTGCTTGCGCCCGTGTTGCTGCTGTTTGCCATAGCCGGCTGCAACCGGGAGGAGCCCATCCGCAGCTATAGCGTCCCGAAGACTCCCTCGACTGCCCGCAGTGCCCCCGTAGCCAGCGAACCCGCGCGGATGCTGGCGGCCGCCGTACGCCGCGAAGAACAGACCTGGTTCTTCAAGCTCACCGGCCCCCTCGACGCTGTCGCGGCTCAGCAAGTGCCGTTCGTCAGTTGGCTCCGCTCGATCCGTTTTGAGGGCCCCGACGACCTCCCCGCATGGGACTTGCCGGCAAGCTGGAGCGAAGAGCCGGGTGACGGTCGGATGCGTTTTGCGACGGTACGCATTGATGGGGCTGAAGGGCTCGAAGCCACGGTCATTCCGCTGGGCAACGCGCCAGAGATGTCGGCCGAAGAGTATGAATTGAACAACGTCAACCGGTGGCGCAATCAGCTCGGGCTGCCGCCCATTGATCTCGCGACGGTGCAGGCTGCGCCGACCGTCGAAGAACTTGGCGACGAGGAACTCGTCCGCGTTGAACTGCCCGACGGCGTGCTCGCTACGCTCGTCAACATCGCAGGAATGCAGAGCGCAGCGGGATCCGGCATGGCCCCCTTCGCTGGAGGCGGTCGTCCCGCTGCTGCTCCTCCACCACAGGCTGCCCCGTTCGAGTATGAACTACCGGAAGGATGGCAGGAGCTTCCGCCGGATAGCATGCGGGTAGCGGCATTTGCGGTCACAGAAGCCGACTCGACGCTCGAAGTCACCGTGATCCCGCTTCCGCCGTCCGATTTGCTGGCCAATGTGAATCGCTGGTGCGGCCAAATCGGAATACCGCCGCTGGCCGCGGACGAACTTGACTCGGTGCGGCGATCGATCGAAATCGGCGGCGCTGGCGGCGATTACGTCGAACTGTGGGGGGCCGAAGATGCCCGGCCCCGCGAGGCAATATTGGGCGCGATTGTCACTCGAGCCGGCCAGCAGTGGTACTTCAAGTTGAAGGGCGACGCTGAGCTAGCCGAACGCGAACAGCAGCGATTCCTCGATTTCCTCACCTCGGTCCAATGGCCAGCCTCGGACGAGAACGACGGCTGACAAGGTGAAACATGGCAACCGAAATCCACCCCGGTGAATCCGCGACCGTCGTTGAGCCACCTCGAGGGCAAGCGAAAGTCTCAGCCCGGCGGCAGCGCGGCGCTGTGCGCAAATTGATTGAGATGCTCGCGTCGTTGCGGCTGACGGTCGTGCTCTTCGCGATGGCGATCTTCATTGTCTTGACCGGCACGTTGGCGCAGGTGGAAAAAGACATCTGGCATGTCGTCGACCAGTATTTCCGCACGCCCGTCGCCTGGATTGATTTCCAGGTCTTCGCCCCCGCGCCGTTCTTTCCCGCCGGCCAGGTGCCGAACTTGCCGGGGAGTTTTCCGTTTCCCGGAGGTTGGCTGATCGGCGCGTTGATGGCCGTCAATCTCTTGGCCGCGCACAGCGTACGTTTCTCGGCGCAAGCCCGCGGGCCGCGTCTGGTGGCAGGCATGGCCGTGTTACTCGCCGGCGCGCTGCTCACTTGGCTGGTAATTGCCACCGGCACCATGGGCGACTCCGTTTATGAAGGTTCGCTCTTGGCGTGGGACACCCTGTGGGATCTGCTCAAGTTTGGTTTGATGTGCCTGTGCGTGGTACTCGCGACGTATCTGGGGATGATGGACCGCGCCAAGCGGGTCGAACGCCGCTTGCTGTACGGCGTGTTGGCCGCGACTGCTGGCGTGACCGCCTATGTATTGTTCGGCGGCGAAGCGGCCCGCATCGACGACTCGGGCATGCGCATCTTGTGGCAACTGATCAAAGGCACCGTCGCCAGCGCCGTTCTGCTGGCCGGCTGTGTGCTGGTGTTCAAGAAGCGCGCCGGCATCGTCCTGCTCCACGCCGGCGTCGGCCTGATGATGGTCAGCGAGATCATCGTCGGCACGACGTCCACTGAAGCCGTGATGCGGATTCTTGAGGGCGAAACTGTCAACTTCACCGAAGACATCCGAAAGGTCGAATTGAGCGTCATCGATCGTTCACCGGCCGACGTCGACAACGTCGTCGTCGTTCCGGCATCGCGATTGAAGCAGAACCGGACCATCAGCGACGAGAGGCTGCCATTCGACATTGAAGTCGTGCAGTTTATGCCCAATTCGGTGCTCGACGACGTCCAGCCCAATGATGTCAACAAGGCCACGACCGGCATCGGTGTGCAACGAGTTGCTAAGGAAGTACGGCCGGGAAGCGGTACCGACAGCGGAAGTGAGGTCGACATGGCTTCGGCCTATGTCAAGCTCACGACTCCCGACGGCGCGCCACTGGGGACCTACCTGCTCAGTCAGTACCTGAACGAGCAGCCCATGCAGGTCGGCGATGCAGAATACGACATTGCCCTGCGATTTCGACGTGAGTATCAGCCGTATTCGATCCAGCTACTTAACTTCACCAAGGAAGACTATCCGGGCACCGATACGCCGCGCGATTTCTCTTCCGAAATCCGGCTCGTCGACGAGTCGCGCGACGTCGACCGCGAAGTGCGGATCTGGATGAACAACCCGATGCGTTTCGCCGGCTCGACGTTCTACCAGAGTGGCTACCAGCCGCCCATCGGGCCGGAAGGCCGCTGGGGCACCACGTTGCAAGTCGTCAGCAACGTCGGCTGGATGATTCCCTATGTGGCCTGCATGATTGTGGGCGTAGGGATGTTGTTTCAGTTCTGCGTGACGCTGCTCCGCTTTCTCAATCGCCGCGCGAGCGCCGAACTCGCGCCGCTGGAGGGCAGCGGGATCCCCACCGACGGCAGCAACGGACGCGCCAGGCGGCAGCGCCACAAGCGAATCAGCGACGGAGTGCCTAAGTGGCGCACGGCCGCCTTCGTCGTTCCGGCAGTCGTCGTGCTGTGCGCGGCTGGCTATCTGGCCGGCAAGTTCCGTCCGCCGAGCGCGGGTCCTGGCGAGATGGATCTCTACAAGTTCGGCCAGTTGCCAGTGGTCTATCAGGGCCGCACGATGCCCATCGACACGCTGGCCCGCAACTCACTGCAGATCATCTCCGACCGCGAAACGTACCTCGACACCGACGATGAGCGCCAGCCGGCCATCCGCTGGTTCCTGGACCTGATCGCCCGGCCCGACGTGGCGTTCGATCAACGCGTGTTCCGCATCACGAACCTGGAGTTGATCAACGATCTCGGCCTCGACCCCCAACGCGCCAAGGCCGACGAGTACCGCTACGCACTCGCCGATTTTCAGGGAGCAATCGTCAAGCTCAGGAAAACCGTCGATGCCGCCCGGGCGCGCGACGAGCGTCAATTGACGACGTTCGACCGCAAGGCGCTGGAACTGGAACAGCACATCGGCGTCGTGGATCTGCTGCTACAGTCGTTCGGCCCTCCGGACATCCGTCGTGAGGAAGAGCACTTCCGCGACGATTTGATGATGGCCGTCGAACAGCAGCGGGTTCTCTCCGACCGTCACCCACCGCTCGCTGTACCGCCCGCGCAGAAGGACGGGACGTGGAGCACGTACGCTTCGGCCTGGCTGCGCGAGTTTGTCAGCATGAACTTCGCGGACTTCAACATTCAGTCGAATCCCGCCACGGCCGCCCTGGAGAAGATTTTCGTCGCCTACTCGCAAGAAGACACGGAGGCCTTCAACACGGCTGTCGACGAGTATCACACGCTGCTCGCCGACAACGCGGCCGTGATGCCGCACACCGAACGCGTCGACTTCGAGGCCTACTTCAACGCGGCCGCGCCGTTCTTCTACTCATGGGTTCTCTACGTCGGTGCCCTGGCCCTGGCTGCGGCGGCCTGGCTCGTGCTGCCCAACGTATTGGGCCGCACCACGTTTTGGCTGCTGTGGTTCATCTTCATCGTGCACACGTTTGCCCTGTTGGCGCGAATGTATATCTCCGGTCGCCCGCCGGTCACGAACCTTTACTCGTCGGCCGTGTTTATCGGCTGGGGCTGCGCGCTGTTCGGTCTGGTTCTGGAAATGGTCTATCGCAACGGCTTCGGCAACATGGTCGCGGCGTTGGCAGGCTTCGGCACCTTGCGCATTGCCCACTACCTGGCGCTCGACGGCGATACGTTCGTTGTCTTGCAGGCCGTGCTCGACACCCAGTTCTGGCTGGCCACGCACGTGGTTTGCATCACGCTGGGCTATGCCACCACATTCGTAGCGGGACTGTTGGGCGTGATCTACGTGCTCCGCGGGCTGCTCACACCGTCGCTCACCGCGTCTGCCGGGAAAGATCTCACGCGGATGATCTACGGCACGCTCTGCTTCGCGCTGTTCTTCAGCTTCGTGGGCACGGTGCTCGGCGGATTGTGGGCCGACGACTCCTGGGGCCGCTTCTGGGGCTGGGATCCCAAGGAAAACGGCGCCCTGATCATCGTCCTCTGGAACGCGCTGGTGCTGCACGCGCGCTGGGCGGGCATCGTCAAACAGCGCGGGCTGGCCGTGCTGGCCGTGGCGGGCAACATCGCCACCAGTTGGTCATGGTTCGGCGTCAACGAGCTTGGCATCGGCCTGCACTCCTACGGCTTCACCGAAGGCGTGCTGCTCTATCTCAGTCTGTTCGTCGTCAGCCAACTGGCCATCATCGCCGCCGCCATGCTGCCC
>CALKYM010000177.1 GCA_938003525.1 uncultured Planctomycetales bacterium
CTGGTTCACAACCTGATGCTCCTCAGGTCACGACTCTTGTTTTCAACGGAGCAAAGCACGGTCTAAGCTGGCCCTGGGCCCGAAGAATTGCACGGCTTGTGACGTATCGAGGAAGGGTGCCCCAGGGTGCGCCAACCAGTAATCACATCGCGAATCTTGTAATTGACGGCATTTTGCGGCGATCAATTGTGCAGTTCGCTCGCCGGTTGGGAGTCACCGTAGTCAATTATGGTGACGACATCGCACTCTGCGGTAACGACTCTGAGGCAGTTCGTAGGTGCTCGCAATATGTCCAGAGGCAGTTCGAGAAATCCGGTTTTTTGGCCAACAACAAGGGGCGTGACTGCGAGCATCGCGGAAGCGAGCCCCTGTTCCTTGGATGCTGCACGGGTCGTGGGCACCCCGACCTTCCGCGCAAGAGATTCCGTTCAATGCGACGAGAGTTTAGGGCGCTACTGAGACGTGAGCGCAAGCAGTCCACCGACAGGCCAGTTGCATCGGAACGAATGTTGCGTTCGATGAAGCAGCGAGTCGCATACGTCCAAAGACTGAATCGACGAAAGGCTCGCCGGCTTCTGGACATCTACTATCGCATACAAGCGGCACGTCTGACAAAAGTCGCTCGGGCGACAATCCACGCTCAGTCGCCAATGACAGATTGTTCCGCGAATGCCCCATTCGAGACATAAGTCGCGTTAAACCCAGGTGCGCACTCCCACTTGGCCGGAGCGGCACAACGCCGATTCGGATATCACTGAAGCAGTTCGTGTACTTTTAGGTGGTTTCTTGGCAAGAGAAGCGCGTGCTATACGACCCTGCACGCCAAGTGGGTCAGGACTCGACCGACACGCGTAGCGTTCCTCGCGATGCTACCCCAGCAACTCCCCAATCACTCTTCCATCACACACCCGGTACGGCCGGTTTTGGGCGTCGTGGAGTTCGGCTTGGGGGTTGATGCCTAGGGCGTGGTAGATCGTGGCGAGGAGGTCTTGGGGGGAGATGGGGTTGTCGGCGGGGTAGGCGGCGTGCTTGTCGCTGGCTCCGTAGATTTGCCCGCCGCGGATGCCGCCGCCGGCCAGCGCGACCGACTGGCACATGCCCCAGTGGTCGCGGCCGGCTTCTTTGTTGATCTTGGGCGTGCGGCCGAATTCGCCGTAGGCGGCGACCAGCGTTTCGTCGAGCATCCCGCGCTGATCGAGATCTTCCAACAGGGCCGAGAGTCCCTGATCGAGTGAGGGGATGCAGTAGTACTGGCGGAGCATGTCGAAGCCGCTGATGCCGCCCAGCGACGCGGTGCCGCCGTGGTTGTCCCACACGTTGGCCACGTTGCCGTCGGGACACGTGTATTCCCACACGAACGTCACCAGCCGCACGCCGGCTTCGACCAATCGCCGCGCCAGCAGAAAACTTTCGCCGTACTCGTTGCGGCCGTACCGCTCGCGGACGGCGTCCGGCTCGCGGGCGAGATCGAGCGCTCCCCGGGCGCGGGGATCGGTCAACATGCGAAATGCCTGCGCGCGAAAGTCGTCGAGGCTGGCCGTCGAACCACGATCGAGCGCGCGGTCCAGAGTTTCCAGCGCCGACAAGAGTCCTCGCCGCGCGGCGATGCGATCGAGCGAGATTCCCTCCGGCAGGTCGAGCCGATGCGTGGGCACGGCGTCGACCTCATCGGGCACGCTGGTTTCCAGCGGGTCGTACTTCGGGCCGAGAAAGCCTGCGTGGGTGCCCGCGTAGGTCACGCCGTCGTGCCCGATGGGTTTGGGGATGGTGACTGCGGCCGGCATTCCGCCTGGCGGCGTGAAGTAGGACACGACGCCTTCGACGTTGGGGAAGTCGCGGCGGCTGCGTTGATTGCGCGGCACGACCAACGTCGGGTTCACCCGACCGGTGAGCGTGTGATAGACCGACGGCTCGTGCAGGTTGCTCTCGTGCGTGAGCGATCGCACGATGCACAGCTTGTCGGTTTGCCGGGCCAACTGCGGCATGGCGTCGGCCACTTGCATGCCCGGCACGACCGTGTCGATGGGCTGGAACTCGCTGCGGATACCATCGGGCGCCTCGGGCTTGAGATCCCACATGTCCTGCTGCGGCGGTCCACCCCAGAGATAGATCAGGATGCACGACTTGGCTGGCGGATCGCCAGGTGCCGCGCGGTCGGGCGCGGCGGCCCGCGCGCGATCGGCCTGCAATAGGAGCGGCAGGCTGAGCGCGCCGCCGCCGATGCGGCCGAGTCGCAACATCGCGTCGCGGCGGTGAATCATGGCGGGAGCCCCCAGCGTACTCGCGGGAAATTCAGCGCCCGCATTGTCGGCACTGCGGCGGGCGGTTGCAACGAAATCGCCTCGCGGGCCAGCACTTCGACACCACAGGCGGCCTCTGACGGACGATCGTTGAGAGCGGCCGCCGCCCGACTTAGACTGAAGCCCGGCTTTGCCACAGGGGTTTTGAATTGGGACCGTAGGCGCGCGAACGCGCGAATGCGTTGCCCGCAGTCCCTCGACCAGAGAAAGCGTGACGCTCATGAGCCGCCTCGCCATCCCGACTTTGCTCGCGTGTGTGTTGGCTCCGTGCACTGCGGCGGCCCAGCGGGCCGGACTCGAGCAGATTCTCGGCATCGGGATGCACGCTTACTTTCGCGGCGATTCCACGGCGGCGATCGAGGCCATCACGACTGTGATCGACGCAGGACTGGAAGACCCACGCGGCTATTACTTCCGTGGCCTGGCCTATCAGCGAATGGGACGCAGTGAGGAGGCCGCAGCCGACTTCGCCGCCGGCGCAGAGATCGAGGCGGCTCACTCGCAATCGACGCGACTGGTTTCGCAATCGCTGGAGCGCGTGCAGGGCGCTTCGCGACTTGCCCTGGAGCGCTACCGCGGCCCGGTTCGCGCCCAACACCTCGCGGCGTTGGAAGAGCGCCGGGCAGAATTGGCATCCACTCTTCGCGCACAGTACCAGCAGCTCGTCGCCGATGCCCCGCCGCCGATCGACACCGGTCAGGTACAGGCGGAATTGGCCGCGCTGGGCGACGAGTACTTCAACGCCTTGCGCGACAAAGACGGCGAAACGTTGGTCTCAATGTTGACGCCGGCCGCAGGCGAGACGTTCGCCGCCCAGCCGTTCGACGTCGACATCAGCGCCGATGGCTCGTGGACGTTCGGCGAAGTGCAGGTCGATGGCGACGCCGCGTCGCTGCAAGTAACGCTCGCCGACCAGGGCATCACGCTGCGCGGTCGCATGCTCTGGCGGCGGATCGATGACCAGTGGCTCGTCTATGGCCAAACGCTATCGTTGGGTCCCGGGCAGCCCGACCTGATCTTAAACTTCGAAGATCCGCAGGCCATGGCGCAGGCGGCCGAACAAATGGGGCAGGCCATCATCGCCGCCATGGGTGGAGAAGGCGGCGCGCAACCGGCGGCGGGTGCCTTGCCAGCCGCGGGTGATGTCTTTACCGAGCCCGCCGCGCCCGAACCGGCGACTGCCGACTTCCCGGCATCTGAGCCGGCGGACGATCCGTTTGTTGGCGACGACATGCCCGCCGAAGACCTCCCCGCGGCAACGGACACGCCGGCCGACGACTTTCCCGCAGCCGCTGACACACCGGCAGGGAGCGATGCAGATACGGACGATCCGTTTACCACTGCTCAGCCAGGTGATGCCGCAGATACACCGGGCTTCGACGACATGCCCGAAGACGATGCACCGGCTGACGACGTCGATGCGGTCGATGAACCGTTCACGATTCCGCAGCCGGGCGATGAACCCGAAGAGCCGGCAGCCGGCGACATGCCCGAGGATGAACCGGCCGCCGGC
>CALKYM010000178.1 GCA_938003525.1 uncultured Planctomycetales bacterium
ACCCCCAAGTCCAGCAATTCTTCGAGCGCGAAGAGATCCTCTTCACCAACTGGAAAGAGATGATGGCCCGCTGGCAAGAGCGGGGCGGGGCAACGGGCGATTAGCGGCTCTCGGTCGTGACCTTGGTCGACTGGGTCTCGACGAATCCCACCGAATCGTCTCTCGCAGTTGTGTACTGTGTGGGCGCTCCCACTTTGGCAAGCGTGCGAAGTCGAACGCATGGGGGCGTGCCCCCAGCCGACCAAGTTACATCGTGCGACCAAGTCGGCGTTCCCGTCTCAACCCCGCTCTCGCAAGAGCGTGATAGCAGCAGACTCAGGGTGCCACTGCTGGCTTGTCCAGCAGTGTCATCGAAAGCATCGTCGCGCAAGCGAACTACGGCACCCTTTGCACCTTGCTACGGCGGGCGACACCCGATCCACTAGCAACCGCCACTGACCTTGCCGCCGCGCCGCAATCCTGAGAGACTCCGCCGCCTTTCTTTCTGCAGACGTTCGTCTTTCGGCTCAAATCACTTCCTATCGCAGCATATTGGGCAGCGTCGATCTGTCCGGCGTGCATCGAACCGCCGTGCGTGGATTCCTCTTCATTGCGCTGATTCTGCTGCCGGGCACTTGGGGGTGCGCGGCGCCGCAGCTTGCGCAGCCGGGGGTGGCGTATCAGAATCCGATCTATGTGCCGGCGCCGAACCATGACGTGTTTTGGAACGGCGTGGTCGACGCCGTGGACGACTACTTCAAGATCGTGCGCGAGGAGCGCGTGCGGCAGGTGGGCGATCTGCTCACCGAGGGGCAGATCGAAACCCGACCCGAGATCGGATCGACGCTCTTGGAGCCATGGAATGGCGATTCGGTGGGCTATTATCAGCGGCTGGAGAGCACGTTGCAGTCGATTCGCCGGCAGGCGTTCGTGCGGGTGATCCCGGAGACGGGCGGCTTTCTGGTCGACGTAGCCGTGTTCAAAGAGTTGGAAGACGTGGCCCGCCCGCAACACGCGACCGCCAGTGCGGCGGCGTTTCGCACCAGCCCGTCGATCATCCGCTACGTCGAGCCGGTTGGAGATGAACCCGCCAACGTGGGCTGGATTCCGCAGGGCCGCGACGTGCTGCTGGAACAACAGATCCTCGGGCAGATCGCCGCGCAGTTCGGCGTCGCCCCGCAAACCACACTGCCCGGGCCGATCGCGCAGCAACCGCGACGGCCGTGATCGCGGAGAATCGATCGCCCCCGCCGCCGGCGCACCGCGGTTCAGCCAGTTTCAGCGCTCGATGGCGCGTCGGTCGGCAGCGAAGCGTTGGTGGTGATGAAGGCGGAGTCGGACGCTTTCGCCACCGGCAATTTCAGGCAGAAGGCCGTTCCCTGACCGACCGTGCTCTCGACGCGGATGCGGCCCTGGTGGGCTTCGATGATCTCGCGGACCATCGACAGTCCCAGCCCCGTGCCGCCGCGGCCGCTGGCATCGGGCCCCGCCTTGGTCGAGAAGAACGGATCGAAGATGCGCGGCAGTTTCTCGGCGGGAATTCCCTGGCCCGTGTCGCGGACGGTCAGTTCGACCATGCCCCCTTCGGCGTCGTGTGCCAGCCGAATGATCACGCGGCCACCCTGCGGCATGGCCTGCCGGGCATTGATGACCAGATTCAAGAGTACCTGTTGAATCTGATTGCCGACGACCATCGCCGGGGGCACTTCGGCGAGTTGTTTTTCGACCGCCACGCGATACTTCCGCAGTTCGCGTTCCAAGAGCATCAGCGTGTCGTCGATCAACCGGGTCAGGTCGGTCGGTTCCGGATTGTCCGAGCGATTTCGGGCCATGCCCAAAATACCGTTGGTGATTTTGGCCGCGCGATGGCCTGCAGCGAGAATCTTGGAGAGCGATTTCTCGCGGGTGGCGTCGTCTTTGTGCCGCAGTCCGAGTTTGGCGTAGTTGATGATGGTCATCAGCACATTGTTGAACTCGTGTGTCGTCGTGCTGGCCAATTCGCCAATCGCCGTCAGCTTGTGCGCTTGTGCTAGCTGCGCTTGCAACTGGGCAATCTGATCGTGTAGTTCAGCGATCTCGGTTGCGCCGCCTGTCGCCATCAGATGCTCCCAGAGTTTGATGTTTGCCGCCGTGCGCTCTTCGCCGACTTGCCCACTCGTCGCTCAAGCCGCTGCCTTACCCGAAACGCGCGACTTAACTGACGAGTGATCCAGCGGTTAAGACACTTCTGAGTTATCGTGCGGGTGCCGTTCGCAACTGAAGCTCAAGCCCGTACAATCCCCGCCCGCTTGCTCACGCGGCACTACGTCGATTGCCGCGGCGGCGCCAAAGTGGAAGGGCACACCGATGCACACGGTCGAGCGGTTGGAACGGGCCCTCGAGTCCGCGCGCCAGCGCGGCTTTCGCATTCGCCACGAATGGCTCGGCGGCGAAGGTGGCGGCGCCTGCGAGTTCAACGGTCAGCGGTGGATCTTCATCGATCTGGCACTCGATCCAGCCGAACAGCTCGACGTGGTGCTCGAAGCCTTGGGCGAAGAGCAGACGCCGGCGACGATCGACTTGCCTGCAGCGGACGCGCCGCCAATCAACGACGAGCAAGAGCGACTCCGCAAGAGTGCGTAGCGATTGCTCCCTCTCGTGCCCGCCAGACCATTATGTCGGTTCGCAGCTTGGCGGTTTCTCGGCGGGCTCGACTTCCGGCTCCGGATCACCATACAGGCCTTGCGTCTCGATGTATTTCTCGACGCTGCGCGGCGTCAGGTAACGAATGCTGCGGCCTTGGGCAGTCCGGCTGCGAATATCGCTGCTACTAATGCCGATCATGGGCATCGTGACCACATGACGTCGAAACAGGCTGATTTGCTCCGGCGAAGCGAACTCGCGGAGACAGCCGAAATCGACTTCAGGCGATCCGGGCCTCTGCACGACGGCCAGAGTGGCCAACTGGCAAATCCGCTTCGGGTCGCGCCACCGTGGGAGGTCGTACAGCGAGTCGGCCCCCATCAGCAGCAGCAACTCGCGGTTTGTGTCTTGCTGACGCAATTCGTCGAGCGTGTCGACAGTGTAGCTCACTCCTTCGCGGTCGAGCTCCAGCGTCGACACGACGAGTTGGGGATGGCCGGCAACGGCCAACTTCAGCATTTCGACGCGCGTCGCGCCGTCTGCAGGGTGGGCATGCTGCTTGTGGGGCGAAACGTGGGCCGGCACCAGCCAGACCTCATCCAGCACGAGTTGTTCCCGGCAGCTTTCGGCCAGCAGTAAGTGCCCGTAATGGACGGGATCGAACGAGCCGCCGAAGATACCCAGCCGCATGGTGCGTCGCCCGCTATCTTGTCAGCCGCCGGTAGTCCAAGAGATATTGCACGTTGGGCCGCCACGCGCTTGGCAACGGGGTTGCCATATCTCTTGCGTAGATTGATCGCAATCATCGTAACGGCAGTTCAACCGTTCAACCAACGCGCGCTGCGCAACTGGAACAACTCAGGTACACCCGACCGCCGCGTATTGCGCGCGGCGTAAAGCTCTCCCTATGTCGTCCCATCAACAACGCCTGTTCGACATCGACGCCGCTCCTTGGGAGCTCGACGATGCGAGCGAGCTGCTCGTCGCCCGCGTCGTACTGCCCGAGGGACCGCGCGATGTGTTCGACTACCGCGTGCCCGACGGGCTTCGCGATCGCGTTCGTCCGGGTCGCCGCGTTCGGGTTCCGCTGGGCCGCAGCAACCGTCGCGTGGTGGGCTACTGCGTCGAGCTATTGAACGAGGCTCCGCGCGGCGTGCGTCTCAAAGACGTGCAGGCTGTCGTTGACCAGGGCGATCTGGTGGATGCGGACATGCTGCGGCTCACATCCTGGTTGGCCCAGCGCTACCTCTGCCCTTGGGGCCAGGTGCTCGAATCCGTCGTGCCCGCAGGTGTGCGACGCCAGGCAGGCACGCGCGAAACCACTTTGTTGAGCCGCGCTGAGGCCGCCAGGAACGAAGCCGTGCGCGGCAAGCTCACAGCGAAACAACAGCGCGTGATCGACGTGCTGGCAGAGGCGGAGCCGCTCCCGCCGCACGAGCTCGCGCAGCGTGCTGGCTGCACGCAAGCCCCCATTCGCACATTGCGCAAGAAGGGCCTGATTGTCGCCAGTTCCGAGCGGATCGCCGCCGACCGCGCCGCCGAACCGGAAACACCGCGGCAGACGAATCTCACCTTGAGTGATGAACAACGTGAGGCTTTGGAAAACATTCGCCGCAGTTTGCGCGCGCGGGAACACGGCGTGATCCTGCTGCATGGGGTGACCGGCAGCGGCAAGACCGAGGTCTACATCCAGGCCATTCAGGAAGTGGTGGGCTACGGTCGCCAGGCGATCGTGCTCGTGCCGGAGATCAGCCTCACGCCGCAGACACGACAACGATTTCGCGAGCGCTTCGACCGCGTGGCCGTACTGCACAGTCATCTGAGCGACGTCGATCGTCACATCCACTGGAAGCAGATCGCGGCGGGCGAAGTCCAAGTAGTCGTCGGAGCGCGGAGCGCGATCTTTGCGCCGGCGCCGCACTTGGGCTTGATCGTCATGGACGAGGAGCACGAGTCGTCGTTCAAGCAGGAATCAGCGCCGCGCTACCACGCACGAGACGTGGCCCTGTCGCGCGCACGCGCGCTGGGCATACCTCTGGCGCTGGGATCAGCGACGCCCTCGTTGGAAAGCTGGCGGCGCGCTGCGACGGGTCACTACGATTGCGCGCGGCTTCCCCAGCGGGTTGCGGGCCGCCCGCTCCCGACGGTGACGACGATCGACCTGCGTGGCGAAATCGCGCAGCGCGGTGGAGGCATTCTCACGCGGCCGCTGCGCACCCAGATGGAAATTGCCCTGCGCGAAGGTGGGCAGGTGATTCTGCTGCTCAATCGCCGCGGCTTTGCCACGCACATTCAATGTCCTTCGTGCGGCGAAGTGGTCCGCTGCCCGCACTGCGACATCGCGCTGACGCACCATCGACGCGATGAGCTGGCCCTGTGCCACTACTGCAATTTCCAACAGCCGCCGCCGGCCAATTGCCCAAAGTGCCGGGCGCCGGGCATCCGTTTCGGTGGGGTCGGCACGCAGCGTCTGGAGGCCGAAGTTCACAAGCGATTTCCTGAATACAAGTGCGCGCGGATGGACACCGATACCATGCAGCATCCCACTAGCTACGAGCGGACACTGGCTGCGTTTCACGCGGGCGAAGTGCAAATCTTGCTGGGCACGCAGATGATCGCCAAGGGGCTCGACTTCCCCAACGTCACGCTGGTGGGAGTCGTCAATGCCGACACGGCGCTGCACTTGCCCGATTTTCGCGCGGCCGAACGCACGTTCCAACTGCTCGTGCAAGTCGCCGGCCGTACGGGTCGTGGTGAGAAGGGCGGCCGGGTGCTCGTGCAGACCTTTTGCCCCGAACACCCGGCCGTCGAGGCCGCGGCGCGGCACGACTATGCAGGCTTTGTCGATTACGAGCTGCCATTTCGCGAGCTGCATGGCTACCCGCCCTACGGCGAGTTGATTCGGATCGTGGTGCGCGGTGAAAAGAGCGCCACAGCGAAGGCCGCGGCCGAACAGTTCGCTGAAGCGATTCGCGCCGAGTTAAACCTGGAAGATGCCGATCCCACGGCACCGCTGCGCGTGCTGGGCCCCGCGCCTGCGCCGATTGCCCGGCTGCGCGGGAAGTTTCGTTTTCAGATCCATCTGCATGGGTCCGACGGCGAACAGCTCCGTGACGCCGTGCGCGGCGCTGCCGAAGGCGTGAAGATGCCCGACGACGTCCAGTGGATCGCCGACGTCGATCCGTTGTCGATGCTGTGATTCACCCGGGCGTGCAATTCGCCTCTCGCGGCCTGAGCTTGTGTCGCGTTCGGGCCCCGTTCGCAGCCCTGGTTGATTGCTCTTGGTCACGCATTCTGCCGGGTCGTAGAATGAAGGGAGTCTACGCGAACTCGCGCCACTCACGCGTCTGGCCCCATGTCCTATCGTTCGTTCAAACGCCTGTTGGGCGAAACCAATCTGGAGCGGAAGTTCCGCTTCCTGTTCGGCGTTTGCATGTTGTTTCTCATCACCGGCAGCTTCTGGTCCTACGGCCGCGCTACCGAGCGGCTGGTCGACAAGCAGAACTTCTACAAGGGCCAGTTGCTGGTCGACCAGGTGATTCTGCTTTCGCACTGGGAGCAGATCGACCTGCACGACAGCAACGCCGAAGACGAAGACGCGATGTTCTTCACCAAGGAGATCGGCAGGCGTCTGGAACGACAGGAGTATCGCTCGCGCTCGATCCGCCCGCCGGCCAGCAATCGCGGCAATCATCATCCGGCCGAAGCGCCGCGCGACGAGTGGGAGTGGTCGCTCATTCGCCGCTGGTCGTCACCGACCGCGCTGGAAGAGACGGAGCCTGACGATCTGCTGCCCGAGCAACGCATCGAATGGGCCGCGCGTCCCAGCGCCGATGGTTCCGAATACCTCTACTATCAGGCCGTCCGCGCCACCACGAGCCAGTGCGTCTTGTGCCACAAGGCGCTGGACCCCAACGAGGCATTGGTCGAAGACGACCTGTTGCGGGTCGTGCAGGTGAGCATCCCCACCGGACCCACCCAGGTCGATCTGAATCGCAATCGCGCGATTCTCCTGGCCACGGCCATCATCACGGTGTTCCTGGCGATGATCGCGGCCTACGTGATTGTCCGCTATGTAATCGTCAAGCCGCTGGGCCACTTGCGCGAGGTGAGCGAGGCGATCAGCCGCGGTAAGCACGACATGCGGGCCGAGATTCACACGGGCGACGAGTTCGAGCAGTTGGGCGTGGCGTTCAATCGCATGTTGAGGCACCTGGTCGATGCACAACAGGAACTGCGCGAGTTGAACACCGACCTCGACGCCAAGGTCGACCAACTGGCTCAGGTCAACCTGCAACTCTTCGAGCTTAACCGCCTGAAGAGCGACTTTTTGGCCACTATGAGCCACGAGTTGCGCACCCCGCTCAACAGCATCATCGGCTTCAGCGACATACTTTCCGGCAGCCCGCGGCTGGACGAGAAACAACAGCGCTACGCGCAAAACATCCAGAAGTCGGGGCGGATGCTGCTGGAGTTGATCAACGACATCCTCGATTTGGCCAAGATCGAGAGCGGCAAGATGGAGGTTCGCCTCAGCGAGTTTTCCATCGAGCAGGTCGTCTCCGCCCAGTGCGACATGGCCCGCCCGCTGAGCGAGAAGAAGAACATCGATCTCGACACGCAGATCGCGCCAGGCTTGGACGAGGTTCGCCAGGATCAGGCCAAGGTGACGCAGATTCTCAACAACCTGCTCTCCAATGCCATCAAGTTCACCCCCGAAGGAGGCCGCATCGTCGTTCACGCCAATCGCTTCGGCCGTGGCATGCTGGAGATCACCGTCGAAGACACGGGCATCGGCATCGCGGAAGAGGACCGCGAGACGATCTTCGAGAAATTCCGGCAGGGCCACAGTGTCCTCAGCGGTGGCGACGCCATGACCCGCGAGCACTCCGGCACGGGTCTGGGACTTTCGATCGTCAAGGAGTTTTGCCGCCTGCTCGGCGGTGAGGTCACGCTCGAAAGCGAACTGGGCAAAGGTAGCAAGTTCACCGTGCGGCTGCCCGCGCGTCTGGAAGCCGCTCCGCATCAGGAACCCTCGGAAGACGCGTCACTGGCGGAACTCACCCGCCCCCTGCGCGAAGACATCGGGCCGGCCAAGAATGCGGCGCAAGACACGACGGCGGCGGCCAGCCCCAACTCCGACTTTCCCGCGGCCAGCTCGGTCGATCAACCGGCCACGCGGTAGCCGCCGCTCTCGCCCACGCAGGACGCACGATGCCATCTTCCCAGTCGACGCTTCCACACGTGCAGCTCTTCACCGACGGTGCGTGTTCCGGCAATCCCGGCCCGGGCGGTTGGGCGTTCATTCTCCGTCACACGCAGAGCAAGAAAGAGATGGAAGACTCCGGCGGCGATGCGCACACGACGAACAACCGCATGGAGTTGATGGCGGTGATTCGCGGCCTCGAAGCGCTCAAGCGGCCGGCGGAAGTTGAACTCGTCACCGACAGCGTCTACGTCGGCAAGGGCCTGACCGAATGGATGGCGGGCTGGAAGGCTCGCGGCTGGCGGCGCGGCCGCGGCCGCAATTCGTCACCCGTGCGCAACGAAGATCTTTGGCGCCGGCTCGACGAGTTGATCGCCACGCACGAGGTCATCTATACGCCCGTGCGCGGACATGCGGGACATCCCGAGAACGAACGTTGCGATGAACTGGCCGTCGCCGCCAGTCGCGCTGTGGCCGGCTGATCTCACAGGGCGCCTCGCCCGGGCCGGCGATGCCAATCGCTGCTGTATGGCCTGTCCGATAAACTGCGGGTATGACGTCGTCTTCCAGCACTACGCCCTCGCAAACATCCGGGCAGTCGCCCAGCGATTGGCTGCTGACTCCGGTTCACTTTCTCAAGGGCGTCGGTCCCGAGCGTGCCGAACTGCTGGCCCGGCTGGGCATCCGTACGGCCGCCGATCTGCTGTTCTTTTTCCCGCGCGACTATGAAGACCTGACGTCGATCGCCAACATGGCCGAACTGCAAGAGGGCGTGTTGACAAGCGTGCTGGGTACCGTGCTTGACGTCGATGGGCGAAATACGGGACATGGCAAGACGGTCGTTTCTGTCCTTCTCGAAGACGCCACCGGCCGCATCCGCGGCGTGTGGTTCAATCAGCCGTTTTGGATCGAACGCTTCCGCGCAGATCAGCGTGTCTTGCTATCGGGCAAACCGCAATGGGGTCGCTACGGCTGGGAGATGGTGCATCCCCGGGTGACGATCCTCGAAGCGGACGACGAAACCACCGCCGGCCGCATCTGGCCGGTCTACTCGTTGACCGAAGGATTGCGACAGTACGAGGTACGTCGCGCGGTGGAATCGAATTTGGCGCCAGGCGTGGCGGCGCTGGAAGAGGCTTTTCCGACGGAGTTTCTCGCTGGTCACAATCTTTGGCCCATCGAGCGCGCGCTGAGGGAGATTCACTTCCCCAGCTCGCTCGAGGCGCTGGAAGCTGCGCGGCGGCGGTTCATCTACCAGGAGCTGTTCGTCTTGCAGCTAGCGCTCAGTGTCCGCCGGCAGCAGCAACAGCTTTCCGAGCGGGCTCCGTCGCTGGAGGCCACCACCAAGATCGACGCGCGAATTCGACGCCGCTTTCCTTTCGAGCTGACCGCCGGCCAGCAGCAGGTCATCGACGAAATCGCGGTCGACATGGCTCAGACACATCCCATGAATCGCCTCTTGCAGGGCGACGTGGGCAGCGGCAAGACGATCGTCGCCGGCTACGCCATGCTGTTGACCGTTGCGCACGGGCACCAGGCAGCCATCATGGCGCCGACGGAAATCCTGGCGCGGCAGCACTTGGCCACATTCAACGATCTGCTCTCCGCCAGCCATGTTCGCATCGCGCTACTCACTGGCGCGTTGACCGGCTCAGAGCGCGAGCATGTGGTGCAACAACTGGCCGCCGGATCGATCGACATCGTGGTCGGCACACACGCCGTGTTGAGCGAAGACGTGCAGTTCGCCAAGCTGGGCCTGGTCGTCATCGACGAGCAGCACAAGTTTGGCGTGCGTCAGCGTGCGCGACTCAAGCAATCCGGCCTCGATCCGCATTACCTGGTGATGACCGCCACGCCCATCCCGCGCACGGTGGCGATGACCGTCTTCGGAGATTTGACCGTCTCCACCCTTCGCGATCATCCGCCAGGCCGCCAGGCGATCCACACCTATCTGCCGACCGGCAGCGAGCGGCAGAAGTGGTGGGACTTCGTCTGTCGCAAACTCTGCGAAGGGCGGCAAGGCTACATCGTCGCCCCGCTGATCGACGAGGTTGACGACGCCTCGGCCAGTAGCGTGCAGAAGCTCTCTGCCGATCTCGCTGCCGGGCCGCTCGCGGGCTTTCGCACGGAAATGCTGCACGGCAGGATGCCCGTGGCGGAACGTCACGAAGTGATCGATTCGTTTCGCCGGCACGAGCTCGATGCACTGATTGCCACGACAGTCATTGAAGTCGGCGTCGATGTTCCCAATGCGACGTTGATGACGATCTACGGCGGCGAACGCTTTGGGCTCTCGCAATTGCACCAGCTCCGCGGCCGCGTCGGTCGCGGGGCGTTTCCCGGTTACTGCGCGGTATTCGCCGAGCCCGGTTCGGACGAAGCCCAAGAGCGGCTGACGGCCTTTGTCGGCACGACCGATGGATTCGAACTGGCCGAACTCGATTTCAAGCTCCGCGGACCCGGCGATCTGTTCGGCACCCGACAGCACGGTTTGCCGCCCTTGCGCATCGCCGATCTGCGGCGCGACACTGAAACCTTGCTGGAAACGCGAACCGCAGCCCAGGAATTCGTCGCCGACGATCCCGGCCTGGCAAAGCCGGAGCACGCGCGGCTACGTCGATTGGTGCTCGCGCGATACGGAACGGCGCTCGACCTGGCCGATGTCGGCTAGCCGCCTACCTCAATTGACTCGGAAGATTGCCACCGGGTGCCGTCGCGAATCACGCGGTGATAGAGCGTGTCGCGCTCGACGGGTTCGCGGCCGGCCTCTTCGATCAAAGCGCGAATCTGCTCGACTGAGAGGATTTCCGGGGTCTGCGCTCCGGCGTCGTGATAGATCAGCTCGTGCCGCACCGTGCCGTCGATGTCGTCGGCGCCGAACGCCAGGGCCATCTGGGCCGTGGCGATGCCGAGCATGATCCAGTAGGCCTTGATGTGATCGAAGTTGTCGAGCATCAACCGTGCGATGGCCATCGTACGCAGATCGACCAGCGAGCTGGGCTTCTTCAAATGGTCCAGGCCCGTGTTCTCCGGGTGAAAGGCCAGCGGGATGAACGTCTGAAAGCCGCCCGTCTCATCTTGCAACTCGCGCAATCGCACCAGGTGATCGACGCGGTGCCGCGGCTGTTCGATGTGGCCGTAGAGCATCGTCGCATTCGAACGCAGACCCAGCTCGTGTGCCGTGCGATGCACGTCGAACCACTCGTCGGAAGTCGCTTTGTGCTCGCAGATCTGGTCGCGGACTTCTGGGTGAAAGATTTCCGCGCCGCCGCCGGGCAAGCTGCCCAAGCCGGAGTCCTTCAATTCCTGTAGTACATCGCGGTAGCTGCGCTTGGTGAGGTAGCGGAACCAGTTGAGTTCCACCGCCGTCCAGGCCTTGAGATGCAACTGCGGGTAGGCGTCGTGCAGGATGCGGAGGATGTTCAGGTACCATTCGAACTTTTTGAGGTGGTGCAGCCCGCCGACGATATGCATCTCGGTGCAGCCCGATTCCACCGCCTCGTGGCCGCGCTCCAGAATCTGCTCATCCGACATCACGTAACCGCGCGGCTCCCGCAGGTCGGCGCGAAACGCGCAGAACGTGCAGCGGTAGATGCAGACGTTGGTCGGATTGAGATGCGTGTTGATGTTGTAGTAGGCGAAATCGCCGTTCTTTCGCTCGCGAACCCGATTGGCCAGGGCCCCCAAGTCGTTGAGCGGGACCTCGGGTGAATAGAGATAGAGCCCGTCGTCGAAGCTCAACCGCTCGCCGGCTTCCACTCGGCCGCGAATCTCGTCAAAACGCGTCGCGTTGGCGCGAATCATATTCGTTCTCGCTGTCTGTCGGGTCGCCGGTCCCGCGATGCCCTGTCGGGCGTCCGCGGAGCCGTAGCGGACTACGATAGCGGTTGGTCTCAGGTGAGCAAGTCGGCCGTGCCAACCAGGAACAGCCCGATGCTGATCACGATGTTCACATTGAAAAACGCCAGATTGACCCGATCGAGGTCATCCGGCCGCACGAGCCAGTGTTCATAGAGCAACAGCGCAGCCACCGCCACGATGCCCGCCACATAGATCCCGCCCAGCGGCGCAAACACCAGCGGCAGCGCGGCCAGCGCCACAATCATGCCCAGGTGGCAGAGTGCAGCAACTCGCAAAGCCCCTTGTACGCCCAGCAGCGCCGGGACGCTGTGCAAACCCCTACGGCGATCGAATTCGACATCCTGGCAGGCATAGATGATGTCGAACCCGGCCACCCAAAGCAGCACGGCTAGCCCCAACACCAGGGGTGGCCAATCGACCGTCCCGCGAATGGCAATCCACGCCGCCAGTGGCGCGAGCATCAGCGCCGCCCCGAGCCAGAAATGGGCCAGAGCCGTGATCCGCTTCGTGTAGCTGTATCCGAGCAGAAAGGTGAGCACGGGCACCGCCAGAGCCAGGGGAAGCCAGTTCGGCCAGAACAACAACGTGGCCGCCACAAAACCAACCGCACACACGACAACAAACACAACCACTGCGCGGACGCCCAACAGCCCTGCCGGCAAGTGTCGCAGGGCGGTGCGGGGGTTTTCGCGGTCGATGTCTTGATCGACCAGCCGGTTGAAGCCCATGGCGGCACTCCGCGCCAGCGCCATACAGAGCACGATGCCCAACAGATCCTGCCAACGAAACACGACAGGCGGAGTCGCCCGTGCGCCGTCGGCCCAGGCCATCACGGCGGCCAACAGCGCAAAGGGCAGGGCGAACAGCGTGTGGCTGAACCGGATCATCTCCAGAATGTGGCGAACTTGGCGATACATGCGAGTCAAAGCGTTGGCGGTCGTCAGCCTCCTTCTCCCGTTCCTGGCTCCCCCCAGCGCCGCATCAAGTGGTGGGCAACACCCAGTTGATCGCAGATTCGCGCCACGAGGAAATCGACCAGGTCGAACAAACCCTGTACACCGTGATACCAACCGGGCATGGCTGGGAGCACGATCGCGCCGGCATCGCTTGCGCGACGCATATTTTCCAGGTGCACGCTACCCAGCGGCGTTTCGCGCGGCACGAGAATCAGCTTCCGTCGCTCTTTCAACTGCACGTCGGCCGCCCGCTGAATGAGATTCGTCGAGGCGCCGTGCGCGATGGCGCTCATCGTCGCACCGGAACAAGGACAGATCACCATGCCGCCCGAGAGAAACGAGCCACTGGCGATCGGCGCCATGTAATTATCGATCGCGTGACACACGACGGAGCCACGCTCGCGGCCGCGTGGGCGTTCGATCAACTCAGTCACGCGGTCCGCTTCGCGATCTTGCCAGATGGGCCGAGCAGCCGCGGCCGCGGCCAGGGGCGTCGCTTCCAAGCGAAGGGCGCTCGGATCGACCTGGCGCGGATCAACCTCGATCTCGAGTTCCTGCTTCAGCACCGCCGCGCCTGACTTACTGACCGCCAGGTGAACGTCGTAGCCCGAGGCGCACAGGACATCGAGCAAACGCACGGCGAAAACCGCTCCGCTGCCGCCGGTGATCCCAAACACGAAACTCGCGTTCATTTGCCGCCGATGTAGAGAGCCGCCAGTCCGAAGGTGAGAGAATGATGGCGCGCCGTTGAGAGTCCGGCGGCGCGCATCCGCTCCAGCAGGGCTTCGCCCGAGGGGAATTCACCGACGCTGTCCGGCAAGTAATTGTAGGCATCGTGCCGATTGCGGGCCAAAAGCTGACCAAGGCGTGGCAACACGTGACGAAAGTACCAACCGTAGACGACTCGCAGAGGACGTGCGTTGGGCAGGGAAGCCTCAAGCACGGCAACGCGTCCGCCCGGCCGGCAAACGCGCACCATCTCCCGCAGTCCAAGATCGGTGTCGACCACGTTCCGCAGACCGAAAGCCACCGACACGACCTGAAACGAGTTGTCGGGAAACGGCAGCCGGCAGGCGTCGGCTTCCACAAAACGCACCTGACCGTTCGCGCCCGCTTTCGCGCTCTTGTCGCGACCCAGCACCAGCATCGGTCGACAAAAGTCAGCACCCACGACCGATGCGCTCTGGGGCGCCGAGCGCCAAAAGGCGAGCGCCAGATCGCCCGTACCGGTACACAAATCGAGGACGGGTCCGTCCAACTCGCGTCCCACGCTCCGCACCGTGCGCCACCGCCAGTAGCGGTCGACGTTGAGCGACAAGACGTGGTTCATCAGGTCGTAGCGACCGGCGATCTCGCCAAACATGCTGCGAACGCGCTCGGGCGATTTATCGACGGCCATCGTTCGCTCAGGAAATGCCTGCTCGTAGTTCCGTTGAAGGGATCCTTCCGACGAGGCCATACCGCGTATCGCCGAAACGGACCGCACTCTTGTTTCTACCCGCACGGACACCGGCCTGCACAACATGGTGGGAGCGGCCTCGCGCGGGATTCGCGCACTCGGGCGACGCTCAAGTCACTTGTCAAACTCGATGCCGGGTAGGCCGTACTCGGCCCAGCGGGCACGTACAGCATCGACGATTTCGGCCGATGCCGCGACTGCCGGGGGAGACGCCTGGCGCCGTTCGCCCGCACACTTGGCCGTGGCATCGATGGCCATCCGCCCGCCGCGCGGCGAATTCGCGAGTGCATGATCCGCAAGATCGGCCGGGCCTGATTCGATCCACACGTCGCACGTTGGGTCGACGTGGGCCGCCACCCGGTACATCACCTGGTTCCAGTCGCGCAAGGGGACTTCGGCATCGACCACGACCAGTGTCTTCAGCGCGCGGAGTGGACGACATCCCCACACGGCCGACGCGACCTGCCGCGCGTGCAGCGGAAAGGCTTTTCGCAGGGCAACGATCGCCAACCGGTGGCCGACAAGTCCCCACGGCAGGTGCAAGTCCACCAGGCCATCAATCCCCTCGATCGCGGTGGCCCGCAACAGGCGACTCGAAACCTCTGCCCAAGCCATCCGTTCGTCGGGCGGCGGCCCCGGCACGACCGTGTGGAAGAGCGGACTTGAGCGATGCGAGACGGCCGTAACCTCGATACGCGCCGTGTGTTCGATGTCGCGCACGAAGCCACCTGCGTCGGCGATACGCACCGCCTCGCTACCTTCGATCTCCGGGTGCAAGAGACCCTCGATGACGACTTCGGCCGCGGCCGGCACACTGACTGGTTGCGTGCGCGCTCGCACCAATTCGACGGGTTCCGATCCGAATAGCGCGAGCAGATCGGACATCTCCGCGTCGAGATGGGCGGCCGTGTGCGCTGCCAAGAAATGTGCGGGAGGCAAGCCGACGGCCAGCGCGACCGCTGCGCTGCTGCCCTCGGACCGAACCCGTTCGATGTACGAAGACAGCGGGCCGTGCGGTGCGATTTCCACCACCAGTTCGCGCGGACCGACGACCTGTATGTCGGCGACGGCTGTGCGCAAGTCGTCGTCGCTTTCCTGGGGCACGATCACCACAGCGCCGCAGACGGCACGGCCTGATTCCTGCGTGGCTGCAGAAACTGCCGGATACGTGCCGAGATCGACGTCGCTGCCCAGCTGGACCACTTGTTGGCAGGGAGCCGTGCTGACCAGCTTTGGTCGAGACGCCGTGCGCGGTACGGCAGCGCCGCGCAGCCCCAGTCGCGCGAGCCAACCTTGCGGTTGATCGCCGGAGAGGTGTTCGCCCAGCCGCGTGACGAGATCGTCCAGTTGCTCGAGTCCAAGGGCGCGTGAGACGCGCGCGGCCGTGCCCAACAGGTTCGTGACCAGCGGCCAGCGGCAGCCGCGGACCTTCACAAACAGCAGCGCCGGCCCGCCCGACTGAGCCGCGCGGCGCGTGATTTCGGCGATCTCCTCCTGTGGATCGACTTCGACCTCGACGCGCGCCAGCTCCCCGGCGTCGGCGAGGCGTTCGACGAAATCAACCAGCCGCTTGTATGCCATCTCGTCCCCAGGAGAACGACGCGCCGCGAACCACTCGCAAGTGTGTGGCGGATTCTATCGCCCAGGCACGGAAGCGACCAAGGCGGTACGCTGGCAGTCGCGCCTCCGGAAGATCGGGGCAAGCCTGTCTCGTCGCGGAACAAGTTCTGGCGACACGCGGCATTCTAGACGGCCGCTTCTCTCACTAGACTGTCGCCATGCACATCGACGTCCAATTCATTCCTGATCAGAACGCGCAACCGCCGCTCGACGATCGCTGGGTCATCGTGATTGACGTGCTGCGGGCGACGACGACGATCGTGCACGCGCTGGCAACGGGGTGCGCGTCGGTCGTCCCTTGTGCCGAGGTTGATGAGGCGCGCCGCCGTGCGAAAGAGCTGGAAGAGCCAGCGGTGCTCGGTGGTGAACGCGGGGGGCAGCGAATCGACGGCTTCGATCTGGGAAACTCCCCCTGCGAATACACCGCTGAGGCCATCGCGGGCAAGACGCTGGTCTTCACCACGACGAACGGCACGCGGGCGCTACTCGCGGCCAGCGATGCCCAAGAGATCCTGCTCGGGGCCTTCGTGAATCTCACCGCAGTGGCAAGGGCGAGCGAGAAGGCCGAGCATCTGACCATCGTCTGCGCAGGAACCGGCGGCCGCATCAGCCGCGAAGACGTGCTCTGCGCCGGGGCCATCATCGACCGGTTGGCCGAGTCCTTGGGCAGCGTCGATACTTCGCCATCGGCCAACATGGCTCACGTGGCATGGCGAAGTTTGGGCCTCGACTTGCCAGTATCGTCCCGGCACGCCGACAGTCTCACCGAATGGCTCAGCATGGCCCTGGCCAATTGCCGCGGCGGCCGCGATCTCGTACGGCTCGGTTTGGAGGCCGATATCACCACCGCGGCCCGTGTCGATTCCTACGAGCTCGTACCCCGCTTCGAGGCCCAGACCGGCCGCGTTCTTCTCTGAGCGGCCCGCCGTGCGGAATCCGGCCGGATTCGAGGCCGGGTTGTCCACGTGGGATGTCGGCGGTAAATTTAGTGATTCGAGTTCGAGACAAAGTTCCCGGCCGGGACGTATCGCCTGTTGAGGGCTCTTGCCGCCCTGGGCGTGTGCGTCATTCCGGCTTCGCGATTGAAGGCAGCACGGTCGGATGAAGAAAAAGATCCATCCCAAGTACGTCGACACGGTCGTCAAGTGCGGCTGCGGCAACTCCTTCAACACCCGCAGCACCGTGCCGGAACTGAACGTCGACATCTGCAACGCCTGCCACCCGTTTTACACGGGCAAACTAAAGTTTGTGGATACCGCCGGCCGCATCGAGAAGTTCAAGAACAAGTTCTCGGGCGGCGGCTACGCCAGCCTGCAGCGGGGCAAACGGAAGAAAGCCGCTGCCGAAAGTGGCGAGTCGTAGCGACACGCATCAATGGTCCGGCTCCGGATCTGTCGGAGCACCATCTTCGTCTGATGCTGCGCGGTCCGGACGGCTCGGTTGCCTGGTGACTTCCTCGATTTCCGCACGGCGCCCATCATGCGCGAGCAGCTAGAACAGCAACTGAACCGCTTCGAAGAGCTGGAGCAGATGCTTCAGGATCCCGAGGTGCAGGCCAACGGCGCGCAGCTTTCGGCCGTGGCGCGCGAACATGGCTCGCTGGCCAAGGTCGCCAGCAAGTACCGGCGGTTCAAAGAGCTGAACGCGCAGATCGCCGAGACGCAGGAGATGTCCGAGGGCGACGACCCTGAACTGCGCGAGCTGGCGTCGGCGGAACTACCTACTCTTCGCGAGGAGCGCGAAGCGTGCTGGAACGATCTGCTGGAAATGACCATCGGCGGCGAAGATGCCAATCGCACGCGCGTCGTGATGGAAATCCGCGCCGGCACCGGCGGCGATGAGGCGGCCTTGTTCGCCCGGGATTTGTACGAAATGTACAAACGATTTGCCGAGAGCAAAGGCTGGAAGCTGGAAGTCTTCGACCACAACCCGACCGAACTGGGCGGCTTCAAGGAAGTGACGGTCGGCGTCACCGGCGAAGGCGTCTACCGCGAGCTCCAATTCGAGAGCGGCGTGCATCGCGTGCAGCGGGTTCCGGAAACAGAAGCCCAGGGACGCGTACATACTTCCGCCGCCACGGTCGCCGTCTTGCCCGAGCCGGAAGACGTCGAGGTCGAGCTTAAGCCCGACGACTATCGCGTCGACATCTTTTGCGCGAGCGGCCCCGGCGGGCAGCATGTGAACAAGACGGCTTCGGCGATTCGCCTTACGCACCACGAGACGGGCATCGTCGTCTCGTGCCAGGACGAGAAGAGCCAGCACAAGAACAAGGCCAAGGCCCTGCGGGTGCTCAAATCGCGAATCTACGAGCACCGCCGGCAGGAGGAAGAGCAGAAGCGTGCCTCGCAACGCAAGACGATGGTCGGCACCGGCGACCGCAGCCAGAAGATTCGCACGTACAACTTTCCGCAGAATCGCTTGACCGACCATCGCATCCATCTTTCGCTGCACCAGCTCGACAACATCCTGGCGGGTAACATGCAGCCGGTTGTCGACGCCCTTACCGAACACGAACGCCAACAGCACCGGGACGCCGTTGGCACGATCGACTGATCGCGGCGCTCGTCGGCCGGCTCGCCAGTCGATTGGCGCCGCCCGACTGCGGCGGCAGGGACTGATGAGCACGACCGAAGCCTGGACGCATCGACGCTTGCTGGAATGGACGACCGGCTTTCTCGAGCAGCACGGATCGGAAAGTCCGCGTCTGGAAGCCGAACTGCTGTTGGCCGAAGCGGTCGGCTGCCAGCGGATCGAACTCTACACGTCTTTCGAGAGTGTGCCGGCAGACGGCAAACGCGACTTGTTCCGCGAGCTTGTGCGGCAGCGAGCGGCCGGCACGCCCGTCGCGTATCTCCTCGGTCGGCGAGAATTCTATTCGTTGGAATTCCACGTCACGCGCGACGTTCTCGTGCCACGTCCGGAAACTGAGTTCCTGGTCGTGCGGGCGTTGGACCTGCTGAAGAGTCACTGCGGCGACCGATCACCCCAAGTGGCTGATATCGGCACCGGTAGCGGAAACATTGCCGTCAGCATCGCCAAACATGCGCCG
>CALKYM010000179.1 GCA_938003525.1 uncultured Planctomycetales bacterium
TCCTGGTTCACAACCTGATGCTCCTCAGGTCACGACTCTTGTTTTCAACGGAGCATCCCTTGGTCAAAATCTAACCTTCATCCTGTTGAAGCCCGTCCCTTTCCACACGTGCGGATTGCGGGTGATGAGATTTCAAACTCATCGTATTCGACCGGAGTGGCAATGCTCCCTTCTCAGAGATAGGCATCGCCCTAGAGCGTGTCTCAAAACCTTCTCACGGCCATGACGATGCAGGCGAGTGTGGCGAATCCGTGGAATAGCGACGAGTAGAATTCGTGGCGGACGAGAAGTCGGCGGAAGTCTTGCAGCCAGCTGACGGTGCGTTCGATTATCCATCGCCGGCGGTAGCGACGGAGCTTGCGGCGGCCTTGCCTTTTGCTTCGGACGCGGTTCTTTCGGTGCGGACTGATCAACTCGACGTTCCGCCGAGAGAGCCGGTCGTGCAACGCGTCGCAGTCGGCCGCCTTGTCGTAGATCAGTTGGTTGGGAATTGTCCGTCTCGTTTGTCAGGTGCGTGAGAACTCGCACATCTTGGCACACCCCTTCTCGCCGCCGCTCGACCTCGAATGATGACACCAGCGACCAGCCCCAGCACGCCACCTAAGGTAAACGCGATGTAAACCGCCGTGACGAACAATGCAGATCCCGTGGACTGCGTGAGGGCTTCGCCGCCTTTTCCGAGCATGAACCCGATCGATCCAAACGCGAGCGACTGGCCGTGCCGCTGCCATCGACTGGATGCGGCGAGCCGCCCATGTCGCCTTCCCAACCAGAATCCAAGCAGTGCTCCATAAGCTGCCAACACATAGGGAGAAGCTTGGGGACCGAGCCACTGGAACACGGCCATGGTGCAAGCGACCACGGTGAGTGCCGACAGTGCGGCCGCGAGTGTGAACTGGTTTGGCCGTGCGAATCTTTGCTCGGACGTCATGAGTGGCTTTTCCGCCTCACGATTCCCATTTGGCCGTGCAGTCGCGCACCGAACGTGTCCGCAGTAAGCAACGCCTGAATCCAGTGCGGCTGGAGCCTGTGACGATGCCTTGGACGCCCACCTTCGGCATTTGGGTTGATTGGCTTTTCTGACCGCCGATGTGAGTATTATAGGGTGCGTGCTAGAGCGTATCTCACAACCTTCTCGCGGCCATGACGATGCAGGCGAGCGTGGCGAATCCGTGGAAGAGCGACGAGTAGAATTCGTGGCGGACGAGAAGTCGGCGGAAGTCTTGCAGCCAGCTGACGGTGCGTTCGATCTTCCATCGCCGGCGGTAGCGGCGGAGCTTGCGACCGTCTTGCCTCTTGGGTCGGACGCGGTTCTTTCGGTGCGGACTGATCAACTCGACGTTCCGCCAGGCGAGCCGGTCGCGCAACGGGTCGCAGTCGGCCGCCTTGTCGTAGATCAGCTTGTTGGGAACGTAGCGGGTCGCGGCCCTGTCCAACAGCGGCTCGATGAGATTCACCTCGCCCTGGCTCGCCGAAGCGACGTCGATCGACAGCGGCAAGCCTCGGGCGTCGGCGAGGACCATGACTTTGGTTCCTTTGCCGCGTTTGGTCTTGCCGACGCATTCACCCCCTTTTTTGCCGGGCAAACGTCGCATCGGCGAAGCCCTCCCGCCAGTCGATCTTGTCCTCACGGTCAAGTTTGCGCATCCAACGTTTCCACGCCCGGTCGAGCGTGCCTGCGGCAACCCACTCGACAAAACGTCGGTGGACCGTTGATCGAGACGGAAAACGCGACGGCAGGTCTTTTCAACGGGCGCCGCTTCGAAGCATCCACAACACCTCTTCGAAACAAGTCCGCGGGTCGGCCATCGGGCGACCGCCTTGGGGGCCTTGGTCGGGGTTGGCGAACAGGTCGGCGATCAGCAGCCACTGCTCGTCGCTGAGCTCGGCTTGCAAGTCTTCACTTTCGGGCTCCATCCTGGACCCCGCGTCAGAGCGGGATCGATCCGTCATCCAAGGGTCTCCATTCAGACCTACTACGGACCACGAAGCACATGCGTCCAGCTAGCAAAGCAAGGTTTTGAGATGCGCTCTAGCTATCGTTCTTCGCTTGCAACAGTTGCGATTGAATGCCGCACCGAGCGAGTTGCCGCATTCGATTTGGTGGATGGCAACGCACGAGCCCAACTGCCGGTGTACCTTTGATTTTAGGACACTCAGCGAACCTATCGGGACAGTGCGATCTGGGTGATCGCGGAAGTGTGGCTTTCTCTGATTGCGGTGGTCGGACGTTCCATACCGAAGAGATTCCTGGAGACACGTCTGTTTGCCTCGGCCTCGTGCGCGATGCCCATCTCTGTCCGATACTCGGCGATGCATCTGGCGCTGCTTGCGTGCCTTGTCAGCACGATGGCGTGCCAGTCCACGCGCCAGCATGCTGGCGGTGGCTTTGCCAACAAACGCGTGACGACTCGACCGGAAAGCGATGTTTCCCAGACGGACTCGCGCCCTCATGGGACGGCACAACCGGTCACGCTCGTCACCTACCAGGAAAACGACGAATCGCGACAAGACCGCGAGGCAATACCGCCGCCGGCGACCAGTCTGCCACTGGCGACGGATGCGTCGTTCGAGTTGGCGGCTACACGATCCTCGCTTGAGGCGAACGCGCTGGCGGCGAACCCAAGTCTGCGGAAGCTACAACACGAGGCGATGGCCGCGAGCGCGCGTGTGCGGTATGCCGGAAAGTTACCCGATCCAACGATCGGGGCCGTCGTTTTCGGAGATCCGATCGAGACGGCCGCCGGCTCGCAGCGGGCGAACCTGACGCTGACCCAGATGCTTCCTTGGCTTGCACGCCTCGATGCTCAGACTCAGCAAGCCTGTTTCGAGGCACTCGCACTCCGGCAATTGTACTTTGCCGAGCGGGCCAAAGTGCTCGGTCAGTTGCGGGTGGCGTGGTTCAGCCTCTACGTGTTGCACAAGCAGATTGAAGTCAACCGCGCCAACCAGCAACTGCTGCGAACACTCACCGACCTGGCCAACGCACGGCTGCGACAGAACATCGGCACTGCGGGAGACGTGTCGCTTGGATTGTTGGAAATCAGCCGAGTCGAAGAGCAGCATGTCGCACTCATCCAGCGCGTCGAATCGACCCGAGCTGAGCTGAATCGGCTCGCGGGGCGTGCTGCTCAAGCACCTGTCGCACCTGTTGAACGGATCGACGCGGAACTTCCAGCTTGGTCACCCGAGTTGCTGCAACAGTTGGCTTGGAATTGGCAGCCTGAATTGACCGCTGCCCGGTTGCGCACACAGGCCACGCGCTGGGGTGTCGAAGTGGCGAAGCTGAAGCGGCGCCCAGATACATCGTTCGGTGCTTCTTGGTTTTTCATCGACGACAATCGACCGGCAACGCCAGTAGTAACGGTCGGCGAAGATGCGTGGTCGCTCGGCGCTCAGGTGAGCATCCCACTTTGGCGGAAGGATTACGATGCCATGCGCAGCGAAGCCACGTGGACACACTTTGCTTCACATGCCTCCGTCGAAGACTTGGGGCAGCGCTACGACGCCTTGCTCGTCGATCTCTGGGAGCAAGCCCGCGCTGCCCACGAAACTGCCCGTCTCTTCCGTGACACGATGATCCCTCAGGCGCGACAGACGCTGGCTGCTGACCAGCAGGCTCTGCAGGATGGGGCGGTCGAGTTCGACCGCGTGATTCGGGACGTACGAAACCTGCTGGAGCTCGAATTCGGATACCACCGTTCCACAGGCCAACTGGCGGCGCTGGTCGCCAGAATTCAGGCGGCCGTCGGTGTTGATCTCGACACGGTGGATCTCGGTAAAGTCCCCGCTGCTGCGGCTGGGAGTTAAGTCGCAAGGGTGGTCGGATCGCCCAAGGGTGGCGATAATTGATTAGCCTCTGGCCCAGACGACTCGACAGTAGACCTGGACGATGTCCCGACGGATGTTTTCGTACACGGCGTTGCACTGGTGCGTCGCAATATCACTTGCGTTGCCAACCATCGCCGCAAACGGCGCGGGCTGTCCTGTTGAAACAGGTGGCGACAACGGAGCAGTTTGTGCGGGATGCTGCGGCGAAAGACCACAGCGAACAGTGTCAGGCGAACGCTGCTGTGGGTGCTGCCGAGCACAAGCTCCTCCACGCGCGGCTGCTCAATGCACCTGTTCTGTTGAGCGCGAGCCGATGGGAGTGCCACGCGCAGTCCAGTCGGACAATGAGTCGCGCCGTTCGCCTTTGGGTGACGTTGGCGACCAGGTCGACGCGGCGAGCCAGCGATTAAGTCGGGGCACGCGCGAGCCTCGTCGTCGCGTTCAACTGCCATCGCACAGCGTTCGCACCATGCTGTGCATTTGGCAGCTTTGATTCTTTTTCGCATTCTGCGAACAGTTCAGCGGTCGACGTGTGATCACGGTGCGCTCAGTCCATGAGTGCGTGCCGGTGACTTCGTCCGTCAGGTCAGCGGAGGGGTCGCCGTTGGACGTCTGCCCCGATAACCACGGCAGCGGCTTTTGCGCTATCACTAGACAGCAGGCTTTGCGATGCCAACACAACCAACATCGGCCCGAAACGAGCTGACGGATACGGCGCCCAATGTTCGAACATACCTTCGCATGTTCCTGCGGAGCTTGTGGCGCCCGGTGCTATTCTTGGTGGCCGGCGTTCTGCTGGTCGTATTCACCGGTATCGCACAGAGAGCGGGGTGGCTAGCGAGTGGCGCCGGCGATCAGGGGAGGCCCGGCGATGCGTCTGAGGTTGCCGACTTCACCTGCCCAATGCACCCGCAAATCCGTCAACCCGATCCCGGGAGATGCCCGATTTGCGGCATGGAACTGGTGCCAGCTTCTTCGGCCGGCGGTAGCGAGCTGGATGAGTTGTCTCTGCGAATTGAGCCGGCGCAGCGCCGTCTGGCTGGCATCCAGACGATGGAAGTTCGGCGTGGTTTGCTCCACACCGTCGTCCAGTCCGTGGGCGCGATCGCTATCGATGAAAGTCGAACTGCGACCATCTCCTCATATGTTCGCGGCCGCATTGAGCGTCTCTTCGCCGACTATACGGGCGTTAGCGTGGCCAAGGGTGACCATCTCGCCGTTGTCTACAGTCCCGAGTTGTATTCCGCACAAGTCGAGTACCTGGAAGCGCGGGAGACATTCGCTGCCATGCCGGCTGGAGCGTTGGCAGTCGCCAGGGAAACACAACAGTCGCTGGTTACCAACGCGCGCCGGCGGCTGGAAGAACTCGGGATGGCCGAGGAGCAACTACGCAGCCTGGAGGACTCGGGAGAGGCGCTGTCGCGGCTGACGATCTACGCGCCGCTCGGCGGGACCGTTGTGGAAAAGCTGGCGATCGAAGGCGCGTACGTGGAGACAGGTGAGCCGATCTACCGGATTGCTGACCTGTCGACAGTGTGGCTGATGTTGGAACTATTTCCAGAAGATGCGTCTCGCATTCGCTTCGGGCAGCGCGTCGAGGCGCGCATGCAGTCGCTCCCCGGCGAGATATTTGAAGGACGCGTTGCGTTCATCGATCCTGTCGTCGATCCACAAAAGCGTACGGTCGGGGTCCGCGTCGAGTTTCTCAACGAGGATCGGCGCTTGCGGCCCGGCGACTATTCCGCCGCCACAATTCACGTGCCGCTGGGCACAGCCGGCGCGGTGTACGACGCGGATTTGGCGGGGCGCTGGATCAGCCCGATGCATCCGCAAATCATTCGCGACGAACCAGGAGTCTGCCCCATCTGCGGGATGGAGCTGGTGCCGACCTCTGAATACGGATACACGGATGCTCCACTGCCGCAACCCGAGTCGCTCTACGTACCGCGCCAAGCTTTACTGATGGCCGGGTCCAGCAGCGTCGTTTATGTCGAGGTCGAACCGGGGCGCTTCGAGATCCGCCCCGTCACGATCGGTCCGATCCTGCGCGACATCGTCGTGATTCTTAAAGGCTTGTCCGAGGGAGAGAAAGTTGCGACGGCGGGCAACTTCCTGATCGATTCGCAAATGCAGTTGGCAGGCAAGCCAAGCTTAATCGATCCCGAAAGAGCCGTCGCGGCTCAGAAAGGACGAGAACTCAGAAAACCGTCTGCCTCCGGTGTTGTGGCCACACTCGACGGCCAGCCAGGCCAAAAAATCGAAGCGCTTTACGACGCGTACTTCGCTGTGCAACGAGACCTCGCTCAGGACGAGCGGCCGAATCCGAAAGACGCCGAGATGCTGCACGACAACGCCCAATGGTTGGCCGATCATGACGACACGCCCGCAGCCGCAACGGGGCCACTGAGAACAATCGCGCGGCACAGCGAACATCTGCACCATCTCGATCTGGTGGAAGCCCGGCATGATGCCTTCCGCCCGATCAGCCACGCCGTGTTGACGCTGGCAGCGAGCGTTCGCGGGGAATTTGCGGACGAACCGTTTACGCACGTCTTTTGCAGCATGGTTAAGGGTGGAGGCGGCGATTGGTTGCAGCCGGGAGGCACCCTGTCGTCCGCCGACATCCGCAATCCGTATTGGGGCAGTGAGATGCTCCATTGCGGCGAGCTTGTCGATGTGTTCCCACCAACTCCGTCGAACACACGCGACTAGAGGTGCTGCGGTGCTCAAAACAATGATTCAGTTCTGCGTGCGCGAACGCCTGGTCGTTCTTCTCGTGGCCGCCGTGCTGATTGCCGCCGGATGGTACTCCGCGCAGACCGTGCCGATCGACGCTATTCCCAACGTCGGGGAAAACCAGGTCATCGTGCTGACGGAGTGGCCCGGCCGGTCTCCCAAAGACATCGAAGACCAGATCACCTATCCACTGTCTGGTGCCTTGCTCGCCGTGCCGAAAGCGGAAAGCGTGCGGGGGAAAAGTCTGTTCGGCTATAGCTTCGTGCAGGTGACCTTCGCGGATGACACCGATTTCTATTGGGCTCGCTCGCGGGTCGCCGAGCAATTGACGACCGTGACATCGAAGCTTCCCCAGGGAGTGGTTCCGACTCTGGGACCTGACGCTACCGGTTTGGGACAGATCTTCTACTACGTGCTCGATGCTCCGTACGGGATGGATCTCGCCGAGCTGCGCAGCCTGCAGGACTTCGTCATTCGGTACGAATTGCAGGCCGTCGAAGGGGTCAGTGAGGTCGCCAGCATCGGCGGACACGTTCGTCAGTACCAGATCGACGTGGATCCGGACCGTCTGCGATTTCACGAGATTCCACTCAGTCAGCTCATCGAAGCACTGCGGGCGTCGAACGTCGACGTGGGAGCGAAGACGATCGAGTCGAGCGGCATGGAATACATCATACGTGGCCGCGGCTTCATCGGCGACGAAGGCGATGTGCAACAGGCGGTCTACGATATCGAGAACACCGTCGTCGTATCCCGCCAGGGAGTCCCCGTTCGGGTGCGCGATTTAGCGGCCGTGCAACTCGGTCCAGAGTTTCGTCGCGGTGCATTAGATCTCAACGGTACGGAAGCGGTCGGCGGCGTGGTCGTAATGCGGTTCGGAGAGAACCCGCGCGAAGTCATCGAGAATGTTCGCCGCAAGATCGAACAAATCGAACCATCGCTTGGCGGCGTGAAGATCCGCGCCATCTACGACCGCACTGGTCTCATCGACGAGACGGTCCACACGCTCACCGACGCGCTGCAAGAGGAGCTTGTGATCACCGTCGTAGTCGTCGTGCTGTTCTTGTTGCACGTCCGCGGAAGTCTGGTGGTGGCCATCACGCTGCCGCTGGCCGTGTTGATGGCGTTCATCGGCATGAAAGGTCTTGGCATCGATGCGAACATCATGTCGCTTGCCGGCATCGCGATTGCCATCGGCGAAGTGGCCGACCTCGGCATTGTGATCTCTGAGAACGTTTACCAGCATCTGGTCGAATGGGAACGCGAGGGCGAAAGTACATCGACCACTCGGCGCAATCGCGTCGACGTGATTGTTGAAGCCGCACACGAAGTCGCGCCCGCCGTGTTGACGGCCGTCACAACGACGGTCATCAGCTTCTTGCCCGTGTTCTTCCTGCCGGGACGCGACTACAAGCTCTTCGCTCCGCTGGCGTGGACGAAGACCTTTGCCATGATCGCGGCGGTGTTGGTGGCTGTATTTCTCGTGCCTTTGCTCTGTCGTATCCTGTTGCGCACGGCGCGGATGCCCTTACGCACCAGTCTGTTGATCGCCGCCGTCTCGGGCCTTGGTGCGGCGCTCGTCATTGGCTTCGGCTGGACCGCGGGAATTGGCGAGATCTTACCCTGGTCGCGGGCCGGCTCCATCGCACTGGCAGCGGGGGGCGTCGGAATCACGACCTACGTGCTGACGCGAGAGCGGTTGCGTCCTGTCGAAGAGAACCCAACAAGTCGCCTTATCCTGTGGGCCTACGAGCCGACGCTGCGGATGTTCTTGCGCCACAAGCGCCGTTTCATCGCTGCGCCCATCGCGCTCGTCGTGTTGGGGATTGGGGCTTGGGTTGGTCTCCCCACTGTGCTGGCACCGGCTGAATCTGTTGTGCGCCGACTTGGTGCAGAACCGAACGAGTTGCCCGGCTACGCACGATTCAAACATGCGTTGCCCGGCTTGCGTACGGACGACTGGATCGCCCTGGACGAAGGCAGTTGGTTCTATATGCCCACGCTTTATCCGGCGGCGAGTTTCTCGCAGGCGATGCAAGTGTTGCAGACTCAAGACGCGCTGATTCGCGAAATCCCAGAGGTCGAGAACGTCCTGGGCAAGATAGGGCGCGTGGAGTCTGCGCTCGATCCCGCTCCGGCTGCAATGGTCGAAACCTACGTCATGCTCAAGCCCACATCGCAGTGGCGCGCGGGGGTCACTGCTGAACAGATTTGGGACGAAATCAACGCCGTCGCTACCCTGCCTGGCGTTACGCCCGCCTCGCCACTACAGCCCATCGAGGGTCGCGTCGTCATGCTTCAGAGCGGCATCAAGGCCCCGATGGCGTTTCGCATCTACGGCGACAGCTTAGAAGGGATTTCCGGCGCCGCCATCGAGGTGGCCGCACATCTGCGAGACGTGCCCGAGGTCAATGCGGCCACGGTGAATCCGGACATCGTGTTGGGCAAACCGTACGTCGAGTTCGAGGTCGATCGCGAGACGGCGGCGCGCTTCGATATGTCGACGATGATGGTCAACCAGGTCGTCGAGACAGCGCTGGGCGGAATGAACATCACGCAGACTGTGGAAGGGCGCGAGCGCTATCCCGTTCGCATTCGCTATCAACGCAATCTGCGAGAACGCATCGACGAACTGGCCCGACTCCCGGTCGTGACTCCGACGGGAGAAGTTGTGCCGCTCGAAATGCTCGCGGATGTGCGAACGACGTGGGGGCCGAGCGTCATCAACAGCGAAGACGCCCGCTTGGTGGCGCACGTCTCGTTTTCACCGTCGGGCATCGTTGGCGACTTGGAAACGGTAGAGGCAGCCGAGGCTGCACTTAAGAACGCGCGTCGCACGAACCAACTGAAGCTGCCGTCCGGCTACTCGATGCAGGCCGTCGGTTCGTTTGAAAATCAGATCGCAGCCAACCGCCGCCTGCTGATCATCATTCCGCTGGTGGTGCTGGTAAATCTGCTGATCATCTACTTGCAGTTTCGCAAGCTGCCCGTGGCACTGATCATCTTTCTGCAGATCCCGGTCGCCTTCGCGGGAGGCATGATCGGACTAGGGTTGATGGACGTGGAGATGAACACGGCTGTCTGGATTGGATTCATCGCACTATTCGGCATCTCCGTCGACGACGGAGTCGTCGTCGCCACGTACTTGGAGCAGATCTTTCGCAAGCGCCAGCCGTCAACCGTGCAACAAATTCGCGAAGCCACCGTCGAGGCCGGCCGCCGCCGCATTCGCCCCTGTCTGATGACCGCATTTACCACTTTCGCAGCCCTGCTGCCGATCATGCTCGCCACCGGACGCGGAGCCGACGTCGCCCGCGCCATGGCACTCCCCGTCTTCGCCGGCATGTTCGTCGAGCTCATCTCGCTGTTCGTCGTCCCCGTTCTCTACTGCGGCTACATGGAAGGCAGGTTGATTGCCAAGCAGCCAACCACGGCAGATTCCCGCCTGATCGCATAGGGCAACGTCGCACGCAACAGAACTAACGCCCGCGGAACTCGCTCGCAGCGCGAGCCGCAGGCCGGATGCCAGCCTGCTTCGCCCAAACTGGCCGCATGGGCACTCTGAACAACCAGCCATCGGTAGCATCGACCGGCTGCAACCGCGATGGGCGCCTGCCCCTTGCCCAAAGCCACGTCCGCCACACGAAGCTTGGCGATGATCTTCTCGGCTTTGAACTTCTTCCCGCGTGGCATTGAATGCCGTCCTTCGCTTGCGTCCCATCGCACGAATTATCGCTCAGGCGATGGACTCGTTTGAAGGGGGAAGGCCAGCGCGTGGCTAGGGTCGTGTCGGCTATTGGTCGTCAGGCCGGAGTTCTAGTGAACTATGCTCAGCAAAAGACGGCGAGCGCACACGATCTCCGGCGATCATTCGGGAGTCGCTGGGCGGGCAAGGCTAAACCAGCTACGTTGCGATTGCTTGTGAGGCACGAATCGATCGAGACGACTTTGAAATACTACGTCGAGCAGGACGTCGAGGAGCTCGGTGCGGCGCTCTGGCAAGCCTGGGAGACAAACGAACAGATGAGAGTTCCGAGGTCAGGGCGATGGGCAACGGAATCAAAATAACGTCCATGAAGGTGTGGGGCTATCTGGGCGCGTATCCAGATGAAGCGCGCGCGCTTGGGCTAACGGACTGTCGACAGTGCAATGTGGCCGTGGGACCGAATAACTCAGGGAAGTCAATTCTGTTTCGGTTGCTACATCTACTGAAGTCGAAGGCGTTGTCTGGTTTCCCAGCGTCTCATGACATCGACAGTGCGGACGTCGGGCCACAGGTCTTCTGGCGGGAAAACAACGAGCAGCCGATTGAGGCAGAATTGAAATTTAGGCATCAAGGCAAGGTCAAGGGGCCCATCACGCCTGACGCATCCGTGGTTCGCGAAGGCGAATACTGCATTCGGTTCCGCCTTACCTCGTCAGAGCCTGGGCGCCTGACGGTTACGACGGTACCTCAGGTCTGGTGGAACAGAGGTCGGAATTGGACCGACATAGCGCACGTCAAGTTCAACAACGCTCCGCTCTCGGCCGAAAGGGTAAAGGATTTCATGGGTCAGTGGGTCACGGATCTGTGCGACTCGATGTATTTCTTTGACGCAGTACGTGCGCTTGACCGAGGGGATGGGCGAAGTGGGGATGACGGTGCCAAGCTGCTTGACGGTCTGTACGAGCAGCAAGTGAGAAGTTCCGAAGCCAGGGCTTGGCTTAGGTTCGAACAGAACTTACGAGATTCGTTGAACGGGCTGCTCGTGCCGTCTGGCGTGCCAGAGATTGCGCGAATAGAGATAAAGCTTGGTGGCTCGCAGGAGAAGGTGATGGTGCTATACCCGAGCTATGCGACGGACTGTCCGATCTACGTGTCGCATATGGGCAGTGGCATAGCGCAACTAGTGATAATCCTCTCCGCGCTAATACGACGAGCGGGTCAAGAAACCATTGTTTTCGTCGAGGAACCTGAGACGCATCTGCATCCGGGGTTGTTGCGCAGAGCGATGCAGTTGTTTCGTTCGGAGCCATCAAACCAGTTTTTCGTGGCGACGCATTCGAATGCAATCATTGACTCGGTTCAGCGGGGTGATCGCGTCTACCAGTTTCGTCAAGATAGTCGCGACGGAGCCTGCACCGTCGTCGAGTGCCGTGCCCTCACAGATCAGCAACGCGTACTAGACGAGTTGGGAGTAAGTGGAAGCACTTTGCTGCAGGCAAATGCCGTGATTTGGGTCGAAGGGCCGTCGGACAGACTGTACATCAAGGCGTGGCTTGACGAGATGACTGAGGCATTTGGAGGCGGGGTAAAGGAGGGAAGCGATTACAGCTTCGCTTTCTACGGAGGGGCGTTGCTGAGCCATCTGAGCCTCAGCGAGGACGCCGAAATCGACGACTTGGTGTCATTGATCTGCGTTAATCGGTACAGCGCGGTAGTTATGGACCGGGATCTGCGGGCGGACCAAAGTGATGACGACCTCCTCGAGCGAAAGAAGCGAGTCATTGGTGAAGCTGAGGAAGATCCGGAGCATCGTCTGGCCGTAGTCACCGATGGTAGAGAGATTGAGAACGACTTGCCCTCAAGCCTCCTGCTGGAAGGGTGCGCGTCGGTTCTGGGGCTCAGGATTGGCGATGTTGCTGGCTGCGAAATCCGGGGCCGGTCGCGTTACCCGGAAGAGGTTGTGGAGCACCTTGGCCTAAACGAGAGCGAGGCGGAGAGCGCTCGGCGGAAGCTTCGGAGAAAAGTGGAGCTTGCGAGGGAGATTCTCGCAATTGCCGAGGAGTCTAAACGCCCACTGCAGCCACCGATGTACGTCCAAGAGATCGTTAGGCTAGTACTCGCAGCACGATGTGAGGGCGGAGTAGCGTGATGGGCGGCCAGAAGTCAAACGCGTGCGGCCTTCTGGTGCCAGAATCGGTGCCAGTGTGTTGCCTGGGCGCGAAGATCAAGTCTTCAAACTCGTGCCAAGTACCGGCGAATAGCAGACATAACTCAGCGGAGGGCACGGGACTCGAACCCGCAACCCCTTGCGGGGCACCTGAATTCCAATCAGGCCGCTAGCCAATTCGCTTACCCTCCGGGGCGGGATGAATCGTCGGCGGGGTGGGATGCTCGACGCCGCGGGCGTGCTGAATCGCATTCGGGTGGGTGTGACCGTGAGGTGACGACGGGCGGCGGCGCGGTTGCCGCGAATCGCGACTGCTACGCGATTAGTCGGCTCCTTGGGCTCCGGCGATGAGGTTGATGAACTCCGGGTTCGATTTGAATTTGGCCAGCTTTGTGGTGAGCTGTTCCATCGCGTCGACCGGGTGCATCGTGCTCAGTGTCCGCCGCAACATGGTCACCGCGTGCAGCGTTTCGGGGTCGAACAGCCGTTCTTCCTTCCGCGTGCCCGACTGCGAGATGTCGATCGCCGGCCAGACGCGACGATCGGCCAGTTTGCGATCGAGCACCAGTTCCATGTTGCCGGTGCCCTTGAACTCCTGAAAGATCAGTTCGTCCATCCGGCTGCCGGTGTCGATCAACGCCGTGGCGACAATCGTCAGCGAGCCGCCCTCTTCGAACACGCGAGCGGTGGCGAACAGCTTCTTGGGGATGTCGAGCGCCTTGATGTCGACACCGCCGCTCATGGTGCGGCCCGTGTTGCCGACCCACTTGTTGAACGCGCGGGCCATGCGGGTGATGGAGTCCATCAGGAGAAAGACGTCCTTGCCCATTTCGGCCAGCCGCTTGCAGCGTTCGACGATGAGCTGCGAGATGCGGACGTGACTCTCGACGTCGCGGTCGAGGCTGCTGGCAACCACTTCGCCCTTGACCAACCGCTGCATCTCCGTGACTTCCTCGGGACGCTCATCGATCAGCAGGACGACCAGCGTCAACTCGGGATGATTGGTCGAGATGGCCGAGCTGATGTGCTGCAACATAACCGTCTTGCCCGAGCGCGGCGGAGCGACGATCAAGGCGCGTTGCCCCTTGCCCAATGGAGTGAGCAAGTCCATCACGCGAGTCGTCAGAGGTTGCTCGCCCGTTTCCAACCGCAGCCACGACTCGGGGCTGATGGGGGTGAGCTCGTCAAAGGTTTTGACCTCGACGTACTTTTCCGGCTCCAGGCCGTCGATGTCGTGGATCTCGCGCAGCCGGGGCCCCTGCTGCTTGCGATTCGGCTGGGCCATTCCGTTGACCAATACGCCTTCGCGGAGCGCGAATTTGTCGATCATGGCCCCCGGAACGAAGGGATCGGTGCGCTCGCGCTGGTAGTTCTTCTTGGGGTCGCGCAGAAAACCGTAGCCGTTGGGGTGTAATTCGAGCACGCCCGAGGCCGGTTGCAGCGGCAGCGGTTCACCGTTTTCGTTCGTCTCGACTTCGGCCTGATGATTGCGGTGAGGTCGGCGGTGGCCGCCCGATCGTCCTCGGCCTCGCTGCCGCGCGGCGGTCGAGCCTCCACCTCCGGGGCCCCTACCGCGCTGGCGTCCTCTACCACCCTTTTTGTTCATAATGCACCCAGATTGGGAATGCGTACTGTGTTCGTGCGACCCATCCTGGTCGACGACACAGACCCAAAAACGAATTGGTTCGTAACCGAAAGCGAACCGACGAAGGACGTACGGTGCGAGCACCGAGCCCGATTGTCAGAGACTTAATTTCCGTCTCCAGGCGACGAAAATCGATTATGTATCGCGGCAGAAGCGGGGCGCTGCATCACCGCAGCACCGTAATCCTCGCGCCACGCGGATAGACTCTCCGTTCGGAGTTCGCGACGAGCAAAGGCCGCAGCACAACGCCGGCGGTGCAATACGCAAACGATCTGCGTGACCGCCGACTATCGTCTGAGATGGCCCCCCGACCGAAGATCAGCCGAATGGGGGCGGCCCAAAGATACTCGTCGTGGGCCAATAATGCCTGCCGAGCAACAAGTTGCGGGCAGACCCCTCGAAAACCACCCCAATCATAATCTTGTGTCGGGCTGTGTCAAGCTATCAATTGACTCGAACTTTCGCCCATCATTCAACCCGTATGCTGGACCCAGCGCCCGCTCCCGAACGCAATCCGAACCGTGTCCGAGCCTATTGATCTGTAAAGTCTTAGGTCGATCAAAGTGCAGCGGTGGCCAGCCCGCACAACCAGTCTGCGGGCGCCGGTGGCTGTCCATCGACCGGTCGCCTATTGACTTGTGCGTCCCAGATTCTCGGTCCCACCTTACGTCTTTTTCCCGTCTTGCCGCCGACACGGAATCTGGTCAACCGCGACTAGCGGTGAAATCTGCACAATCGGTCAGATTTCTCACCAAGCGTCCCTGGCGTCCGTCCGATGATAACAGGGCACACCAGGCAGAGCGCGAGCACGGAGGTGCTTGCTGATGTCGACCTCCAAGGATGGGGACTCGGATCCATGCGGCGCGAAATCAAGTTGTCAGGATGCCTGCTAGCGTTCCTCTTTCTCGCCGCGCCGGCGCGGGCTGCCGACGCAGTCAACTGGCATGCAAGCTACGAACAAGCCCAGGCATTGGCCGCGCAGAGCAATCGTCTCGTGCTGGTCCACTTCTGGGCGCCGTGGTGTGATCCCTGTCGCCGACTCGACAGCGAGGTCTTCGCGCGCCCGGCGGTCGGTCGCGCGATCGACGAGAATTACGTTGCGGTGAAAGCGAACGTCGATGAACAGCGCGCGCTGGCCGGTGCGTTCGGCGTCAGCCGGATTCCGACGGACGTCATCCTCACGCCGGATGGCCGGGTCGTAAAGGTCGTCGAGAGCCCGCAGACGGCCGACCAGTACATGGGGCTCATTGCGCAGGTCGCAACGGCGGCCCAGGCGCAGATGGCCCAAGGCCTGGCCGCCGCATCGGGCGCCCCAGGTGCCAGTGCCGGCTATCCCGCAGTGGCCGGACAGGCAACGGCACCATCGCCCGGCGGGACCGCCCAAGCGCCGGCTCCGTCGACTCCCGCGAACGGTTCAACTGCGCCGTGGAACGCTGCTGCCAGCGCTCCCCTGCTGCAAGGTGCCGGTGTGGCGGTTGGTAGTGCGGCAATGGCGAACAACTACAACATGCCTCCCGGCGCCCAGGCGCCCCTGGGACCGGTAGCCGGCGCTGTGCAACCACAACTGCCCATGCAATCGCCAGGCCCCGCCATGCCGCCCATGGGCGCCGCGCCGGCCGGCCCAGTTGCCGCACAGCCTGCTCCGCAGCCGCGTGTGGCGCTCGACGGATTTTGCCCGGTGCACATCGTCAACAACCTCGGCGCGCCGGAATTGAAATGGGTCTACGGCAATCCGCAGTTGTCGGCCACGCATCGCGGCGATGTGTTCTACTTCTCGACGCCCGAGGCGCGACAGCAGTTTCTCGCCGATCCCGACCGCTTCGCGCCGGTCGTAACGGGGCACGATCCCGTGTTGGCGCTCGACCAGCGGCAGATGGTGCCGGGCACTCGGGCATTTGCACTGTACTATGCGAATCGCATGTACCTGTTCGCCAGCGACGCGACTCTGAACGCGTTCGCCAGCAATCCACGGCACTATGCCGCTATGACGGCCAACTGGATGGCGCAACAAGCGGCCCAGCCACCCGCCACGATGCGCTACTAGTGGAGCCTCAGCCCGATTCACTCGGGCGATGTGCACATGATCGCCAAAGACGCTGGTGCTCTGCCGGGCAGCTCGCACCCGACACTTACGTGCTGACGGAGCACTAGCTCAGCCGCGCGGTTCCCAGTCGAGTGAACGTTCGACCGCCTTGCGCCACTGTGCGTAGCGAGCATCACGCTCTTCGGCCGAAGATGCCGGCGTGAACTCGCGCTCCAAGGCCCAGTTGCGCGATACGTCTTGCTGGTCTTGCCAAAAGCCGACGGCCAATCCGGCCAAGTAGGCCGCGCCCAGCGCCGTTGTTTCGGCCACACGCGGACGCCGCACCTTCACGCCCAACAGATCGGCCTGAAACTGCATCAACGTGTCATTCACCGTAGCACCGCCGTCGACCTTCAATTCGGTCATCGCCAGGCCCGCATCGCGCTGCATAGCCTCGACCAAGTCTCGCGTCTGATAGGCCATCGATTCGACTGCTGCCCGGGCGATATGTCCCATCTTGGTGCCGCGCGTCAGGCCGAAGATTGCACCACGCGCGTAGGGGTCCCAATGCGGGGCACCCAGCCCGACGAAGGCCGGCACGAGAAAAACTCCGTCTGTATCCGGAACGGTGGCTGCCAGCTTTTCGATCTGGGCCGATTCTTCGATCACCTCCAGTCCGTCGCGCAGCCACTGCACGACCGCCCCGGCGATGAAGACGGATCCCTCGAGACAGTAGATGACCCGTCCATCGATTCCCCAGCCAATGGTCGTCAGCAGGCGATTCTCCGAAGCCCGCGGCTTGTCCCCCGTGTTGAGCAGCAAGAAGCATCCTGTGCCATAGGTGTTCTTGGCCGTGCCGGGCTCAAAGCACGCTTGTCCGAACGTGGCAGCCTGCTGATCGCCGGCGTCGCCCGCAATCGGGATTGGCTTTCCGAAAAGGTGTTCGGCCGTCGAACCGTAGACCTCGCTTGAGGGGCGTACATCGGGCAGCATGGCCCGGGGGATGTCTAGCCTTTCCAGCAGCTCGTCGTCCCAATCGAGCTTGTGGATGTTGTAGATCATGGTGCGGCTGGCGTTGCTGTAGTCCGTCACATGGCGGGCACCATCGGTCAGTCGCCAGATCAAGAACGAATCGACAGTGCCGAAGAGGACCTCGCCACGCTGTGCACGCTCGCGCAGTCCGTCGATCGTGTCCAACAGGTATTTGATCTTCGTGCCGGAAAAATACGGATCGATCACCAGCCCCGTCTTTTCGCGAATCGGATCGTCCCAGCCGTCCGCTTTGAGTTCATCGCAGAAGGGCGCCGTGATCCGACTCTGCCAGACGATGGCGTTCGAGACCGGCTTGCCGCTGTCTTTCTCCCAGATGACTACTGTTTCGCGTTGGTTGGTGATGCCCAGTGCAGCGACGTCGGCGGCGTCGACCTGCGCTTTGGACATGACTTCTTTGGCCACGTCGAGCTGCGTTGTCCAGATTTCCTCAGCATCATGTTCAACGTGCCCGGGCGACGGCAGAATCTGCGTGAACTCTTTCTGCGCGACGGCGACAACGTTGCCGTCGTGGCCGAAGAGGATGGCGCGGCTGGAGGTAGTGCCTTGGTCGAGGGCGAGAACGTACTTGGCCATGTTCGCGTTGCTCCTCCCCTGCCCTGAGATGTATGAGAAACGATTGACGGGTAGATTCCCGCGGGCGATCTCTTAAGAAGACGAATCTTCGCCTTCTGGCGGATGCAGTCGACCGACGAAGAGGTCGTAGACCGCACCGCCCAAGATACCGCCGATGAGCGGACCCACGATCGGGACCCACCACCAGTAGTTGTTCGCAGTAAACACCTGCGAACCCCAGCCGGCAAAGTAGGTGAATACGCGGGGCCCAAAATCGCGTGCGGGATTGATGGCGTAGCCACAATTGGCGCCAAAGGTCATCCCGATCAAGAACACCAGGCTGCCAATCACTACCGGCGCCAGGTGCACTCCCGCCGGTTGATTGCGCTCGTCGACAATCGCCAAGATGCATCCGACCAGCAGCGCGGTACCAACGATCTGATCGACGAGCCCCCCGGGCACGTTGCTCAAGTACTGCTGCGGATAGGTGGCCCAAATACTGGCCGAGCCCAGTTCGCGCACACCCTGGTCGAAGGCATGCAAGGCTTCGTGATAGACGGCATAAACCACGGCCGACGCGGCGAAGGCGCCGAGAACCTGGGCGATCGAGTACGGAATCACCTTCGACCACGGAAAACCGCGATGCACGGCCATCGCCAGCGTCACGGCCGGATTGATGTGGGCGCCGGTCACGCCGCCCGCGACGTACACGCCCATCGTCACGGCCAGTCCCCAGCCGATGTTGATGGAAAGATACTCACCGTTTTGCTGGTCGCTAAGCACCACCTGAGCGACGACCGCCACGCCGAAGACGATGAGCACGAACGTGCCCAGAAACTCGGCAGCCAACTCGCGGGCCAGTTGTCTCGACATCCCCGCCTTCCTTTCTACGAAAGTCGTCGCGAGTGCTTGTCGCACGGGGACGAATTGTGCCGCCCGGCCGCCGAAAGATCAAACGCCGCCGCACGTCAAGCCGGCCAGCCTCTAGGCCTTTGCGCCCACGGCCAACTTTTTTCCGAAGTGTTGGTTCAACCGTTGCGCAGCGTGAGCCACTGCTTCCGTCGTGCGATCCGGCGCGAGGTGACCTTCCTCGACCAATGCCTGGGCGAGTTGTTCGAGCGTCTCCTGACGCAGACCCGGATCGTAGAGCAGCATCAACCGCCGTTCGACCAGATCGCCAATGCTTCGCGCCCATTCTTCACGGATGGCCACTCGCGCTGCATCCCACAGCGTGCCTGTCGCGGCTGGATCATCGCCGATGGCGATGGGCAGAGCCGGTATGGGTCGCTCGGCTGACGTCCGCTCGACTTCGCGATGGAACCGTTTCAAGAGCTGAGCCGTGACCTCCTCGGCCAGCGAACGGCACGTCGTCAGTTTTCCCCCCACGAGCGACAGGAAGGGGACCGGCGATTCCGCGTGGCTGATGATCTGGTGCCGCCGCGTGATCGACCCCGGTGTTCCATTCGGTTGATACGGCAAAGGCCGGACGCCGCTGTAGTGCAGGTCGATGTCGTCCCGCCTCAGCGGTGCCTCGGGCACGATGTCGCGCACGGTGGCCAGCAGATAGTCGATTTCTTCGTCGTTCGCCACCGCGTCCGCCGGATCGCCGGCGAAGCGCACGTCCGTCGTGCCTACCAGCGTCTGATTGCCCCACGGCAACAAGAAGACGGGGCGCCCATCGTCCGCTTCGGCATAGATGCCTCGGCCGCGCAGCGCCTCTCGCAGCCCCTGGTGCGACGACACGATGTGGCTGCCCTTGGTGCCGCCCATCAGCCGGTCGGACGGGACTTCCAAACGCTCGAGCGTTCGATCGACCCAGGCGCCCGTGGCGTTGACGATGGCTGCCGGATCGACGCTCAGCCCGTTTCCGGCAGACTGACCGGTGAGCGGATCGAGCGGCGTCAGCGCAACGCGGTCACCGTCGCGTCGCGCCTCGTGATAGGTGTAGACCTCGAAAGGCACACCGGACTGGCGGGCGGCAACCGCCGCGTCGCGCAGCAGCGCCACCACCAATCGTTCGGGATAGCGAATCTGTGCGTCGCTGTACGCGCACAGCCAGCGATATTTTGCACGATCGACTCGGGGCACGTCGTTGTCGCGCGTGCGGTGCACGCGATGCCGGTCAATCGACGCCGTACCGGCGTAAGCGTCGTAGAACCACAGCCCGAGTTTCACCAGCCACATGCCGCGCGCTGGCGGTGTGGCGGGGCTGTTGCGCTCCCAGCGGAGAAAACGGCGAATGGAAGTGCCCACGCCCCCGAAGCGATTGGTCACCGGCACGTAGAGCCTGAGTGGCGTCACGTAGTCGGGCGCGAGGCTCAGCAGCCGGTTGCGCTCGGCCAGCGATTCGCGCACCAGGTCGAACTCGCCATACTCCAGATAGCGCAACCCGCCGTGAATCAGCCGCGAGGAGTAAGCCGTTGCGCCGGCCGCTAGATCAGCGCAGTCGACAACGCAGACCGGTACACCGTTAAGGGCCAACTCGCGCGCCAGCGCAGCACCGTTGATGCCGGCACCGAGAATCAATGCGGGACGATCAGAAGAACTCACGCCGACAATATAGCGGCCAGACGTCCGGCGGCTACTTGCTCCCAGCTGCGCCACGAGTGGATCGGCATCGATGCCGGTAGTTTTCTTGACGGTCACCGGTGCGCCGGGCGACGAGGCGCGCAGGGGGAAAGCAAGTTAGATGCCCAACACGTCGGGCAGGCGTTCCATCAGTTCGCGAATTTCATCGCGCACGCGGCGGTACACGGCGATAGCCTCGTCAGGAGTCTCCGCTGTCTCCAGCATGGCTGAAGGATCCTCGAATCCGACGTGCAGCGTGGGAACTCCGCCCGGCCATGCCGGACACCGTTCGTGGGCCGAGTCGCACAGCGTCAAGACGTAGTCGGGAGCCGGATCGGAGACGTCGTCGACGTGTTTCGAACGTTGCTCTGAGATATCGACCCCGGCCTCTGCCATGATCAGGATCGTCACGTCATCGATCTCTTTCGGCGCATGGCCGGCCGAGACTACGTCCAGAGTATCGCCGTGCAGCAGTCGGGCCCAGCCTTCGGCCATCTGGCTGCGACACGAGTTGCCCGTGCAGAGTAGCAGCACGCGCTGCCGCCGACCTCCGACACCAGGTTCGGGAAAGTTGTCGGCGTGCAAGAGGCCGCTCCGGGGAAAGGGGAAATGGCGACGCGTCACAAAGCGTGCACATTCTAAGCGGGCGGCTCATTCGTCTTCAAACACCCCTTCGAGATACTTGATACAGGCCCGGACCTGTTTGAGCTCCGGATTCAGTTGAATCGCGTGGCGAAAGGCCTCCAAGGCCGAGCGGTCTTGTCCCAGCTCGATTTGGCACTGTGCGAGTCCTACCGCGGCAGCGAAGTGGTAAGGGTTCCGCTGGATCGCCTCGCGACAATCCGCTGCCGCCCCGCGGTGGTCCCCCTGCATGAAGCGGGCCACGGCCCGCTGGTTCCACGCCTCGGCAAAGGAAGGCAACTCCTCGATCAGTTGCGACGCGCGATGCTCGGCCTCTTCGCCGGCGCCGTCGTGATTCAGGCGTACGATGACCTCCAGCGCCCGCTGATGCGAAACATCGCCGTCGCGCCGCCACAACCAGCGGATGCCGGTTTCTGCCAGCTTGCGAACCCCGTTGTCGTCATCGCGCAGCGTGGCGCCCACCGCCGCATTACAGCGGAAGTCGCCCAGCAGCGAGATCGCCAATACGGCCGCCCGACGTACATCCACCGTCGGATGCCGAGTCAGGCGAGCCAGCGTCTCCGGCGTATAGCGCTTGGCAGCGCCCGCGATGAAACGCGCCGAGTTGGGGCCCGCCAAGTACTCGTGGTACAGTTGCAAAAGGTCGGGATGCCGGACTTGCTGGCCCACGAGCGTCACTCTGCTGGCATTGGCGTCGGTGATTGAGCAGCGAGTAGCCGTGATCGCCAAGGACGAGTCACGGCGTCGCCATAGCATCGAGTCTAAGGTGAAAGCCACGGCCGGCCGAAGCCCTGCGGCGACCGTTCTGGCGAACTTCGTTCGACTGCGGTGATGGATATGCGGCTGAGGTCGAGATTGACGACTGCCGAGCAGACGGCACAAACTGATCCGTCGACAGCGGAGTGCGACGCACGTTCGCGCGATCGATCGATCGTCGTCGCACTGCTGGCCGTTTTGCTGCTCGCCAGCGCGATCACTTCGCAGCAGCGCATCGCAGTTGCCGGCGACTCGCCGGCGCAACTCGCTTCGCCCGTCTCGTTGACCTGGTCGGACGTCACCTTGCGCGACGGCTTGCGGCGCCTCGGCGAAGCACACCACATCGCCTGCTTGCTCGATCGACGCATCGATCCCGATCAGAAGATCGATGTCGTAGCGAGCGGTTTGCCACTCGCTGAGCTGCTGGAAAACGTCGCCCACCGCGCCGGCTGCAATTACACTCACCTCGAAGGCGTCGCCTACTTCGGGCCGCCCAACGCGGTCCGAAAACTACACACGATCGCGGCCCTGCTTCGAGATCAACTAGCAGCACTGCCCCAGTCGACCGCTCGCGCTTGGCGCCGTCGCAGCGACTGGGCGTGGCATGACTTGGCCGAGCCGCGCACTCTGGCCGACCAGCTTGCGGCCGCAAGCGGCATCAAAGTCGTCGGTGGCGAACAGATTCCCCACGACCTGTGGGCCGCCGCATCGTTGCCTGCCCTCGATTTGCCGGCCCGCTGGAGTTTGTTACTCGTCCAGTTCGACCTGCGATTGGAGATCGACCACGACGGGAGCCGGGCGGCGATTGTCACCCTACCCGACGAACTCTGGATCGAGCGTCGCTACCCGGCCGGCCGTGATCCGCAACAGGCCCTCGCTCGGCTGCGTGCCAAGCTGCCCGAAGCGACGGTGCGGCTAGTTGACGGACACGTCGTGGTCCGCGGCCGCTGGGAAGATCACCAGCCGGTCAGCAATCCATCGCTGAGTCGTCGCCCCCGCGCCGCTGCGGAAGAACGCCGGCAAGTCCACCGCCTGCGCGTGCAAGACGCGCCGCTGCGGAAAGTGCTGAAAGGGCTCGCCGCGCAACTCGACCTTTCGCTAGAAATCGACGAAGATGCCATCGCCGCCGCCGGCCTTTCACTCGAAGTGCGCGTCTCGTTCGAGGTCAGCGACGCCTCGCTCGATGAACTTCTCGCAGCCGCCCTGAATCCCGCCGGCCTGCGTCACCAACGCGAAGGACGCGAAGTGCAGATCGTGCCCGACGACGATTCCTGATTCGACGCGACTGCCGCGGCCGACGCACGCGTGAGCGTCAAGAAGACACGTCCGGCGAACTAGCAGCGATGCTGCTCGAGCTTCTCGCGGAGCATGTCGGCCGTGAACGGCTTCGTCAGATAGGAGGTGGCGCCGGCCTTCGTGGCTTGGGCCACCCTCCGGTCTTCGGCCTCGGTAGTCACCATGATGATCGGTACGTCGGCGTCCTCTCGGCGAATCGCCCGCACGACTTGCAGGCCCGTCTTGCCCGGCATGTTCCAATCGGTGAGCACCAGGTCGAACGCGCCAGGTTGAAACAGGGAGACCGCTTCGCTTCCATCCCGGGCTTCGGTCGTGTGAGCCGGACCGACTTCCAGCAGCGTACGGATGATGATTTTCCGCATTGTCCGCGAATCGTCTGCCACGAGAACGCGCTTGGGCATGGGTTGTCTCACCCCTTTTTTGTGGCTTGCGTCGATGCCTGCGGGTAGCCGCATTGCCAGGCACGCAACCATAGGTCGAGCGGCGGCCTAGTCAACTCGGCTGGCGATGGGCCCCCCGGACGAAGGCCTTTCGTGCCGGGTTGCCTCCAAAACCCGGGGAAGTCAGTGGCACCGGCGCCGACCCAATCTTCGACGATCAGCCCAGAACGGACGCGAGTTGCCGGCGAATGGTCTCCTCGATGCGGCCCTTGAAGACGATGGCTGCCAGCGGCAGATCGCTGGTGATGTGAACTTCGTTCTCTTCGACCAGCAAGTTCCCCTTCGTGGAGAACCCCATCGCTCGGAAGGAATAGCTGAGCGTGTTCTCGCTCCACTCTTCCACCAGGTCGCGCACGTGGCTGCCGTACTGTGCCTTGGCGAGCTCAATGAAGCGCTTCAGCCGCTCGGCAGCCTCGTCGCGGCTGAGTTCATGTCCGTGGCTGATCTTGAGTTTCGGCATCGTCGTTCTCGCTCAGACAAACTTGCTTCGCAACGATTCAAGCAGTCGCACGGCCTGCGCGATTTCGGCCTTCTGTCGCTGGGGATCTTGCGGAATCTCGCGCTCGATGGTGAGCGGGCCGGCGTAGCCGAGCTTGTCCAACGTGGCCAGATAGTTCTCGAAGCCCACGTCACCCTCGCCCACGGGAACTTCCGTGCCCCATTCTTCGCCGGGACGCTCGGCCCAACGACCATCTTTGCAGTGCACGCTCCGCACGTACTTCCCGACTTTCTCCAAGGCGTCGATCGGTTCGCCAGATCCGTAGAGGATCATGTTGGCCGGATCGAAGTTGACGAACAGATTGTCGCGCTCGACGTCGCCGATAAACGCCAGCAACGCATCGGCGGTCTCTTGCCCGGTCTCCAGATGCAAGGCTTGGCCGTTCTGTGCGCAATGATCACACAGCTCGCGCGTCACAGCGACGACTTCGCCGTACAGGGCATCCTCCCGATCGTGGGGCACGAATCCCAAATGCAGCGCCACGACGCTGACATCCAGCAGTTTGGCGAAGTCGGCGATCTCGCGCATCTCGGCGAGGCGCTCGGCACGCGTCTCCGCCGGCACGAGGCCCACGGTGCGAACGACAGTTGGGATGTCCGCGTAGCTTTCGCCGGCAAAACCACCGAAGACTGCGGTGGCCGTGATACCCGCTTCGCGCAGTCGTCCGAGAAATTTTTCGGCGGCTGCGGGCGTTCGTTGCGCGTGCGATGGTGCGTGCAATTGAATCGTCGGGACGCTCAGCTCGCGGGCCACGTCGAGCGTGACGCCCAGGCCTTCGTCAATGCTGGTGAAGACGCCGATCGGCCACTTGTCCATCGCCGGCTCCTGCGCGTCGGGGGCTACGGGCACTGGTGCTCCGTCAATACTCGGTCTTCGAGCTGAAACAGTTCACCGGACCACTAGTTTGTTGCTTGCGCCAAAGCACTTGCGTCTTTGGCGATCGTTCCGCGTCGCCCGAATGAATCGGGCTGACGCTCCACTAGGTTGAAATCGACGGGGCAACGCCTTCGGGCGTTTCGTCACTTTCGATGTCGAACCAGCTCGGCTGGAATTCGATCTTCTCGCCGCGATCCATCGCCATGTTCGACGTCAGCGCGATCACGGCGTCGGCCAATGCCACCTTCGGATGGCAACGGGGCTTGTTTTCGGGATCAGGATTGCGAATGCACCAGGCCCAATGCTCGATTTCCTCGGTGTACCCGCGGCTGATCGCTCCGCCGAGCGCCTGTTGCGCGACGTTGTTCGCCGCGTCTCCGCCCGTCTCGTACGATTCCAGCGCCGGGCCCTCTTTCACTCGAACGCGGGTGCTCGTCGACGAGGTCTTGAAGAGCATCACCTCTTTCTCGCGTTCCAGTATCAATGTGCCGGCGGTGCCCAACACGACCTCGCCGTAGCCACCGTAGCCATTGCCGTTGATCGACGAGTAGGTGACGACGATCTTCTTGTTGCGTTCCTCTTCCGTGCCATCAGCCACGTACTCGGGCGAGGGGAACTCGTAGGTGCAGTACACGTGATCATCGCAGTCACGGTCGGGCGGGAAGAGGTGCCGACCGCCGACGCCCGTCACCGTCAGCGGCAGCGCTTTCTGACCGTCAGTCCGCAGCGCGCTGATGAAGATGCTGGCCGCGTCGAGTTGGTGGCTGCCCAGTTCGGCCATCAGACCGCCACCGGTGCGATCCCACAGCCGCCACCGCAACAGTTCCTCCAGCGGCGTGCGAATGCGGCCGTCGCTGAGCGTCTTCTCCTCGTAGCCGTGCTCGGCGGCGTCGACATCGGCATCCAGGAGCTGCAGTTCCAGCAAACGCTTTCGGTCTTCGAGTGCCGCGATCCGGCTGCCGCTCGTCTCGTTGTCGAGTTTGTTCTTTGTGTCCTTCAGCTCGCGCGTCAGTTGGTCGGGGAGCTTGACGGCCCAACTGTCGCGCCCGGGCAAGTTGCCGCGGTGCCACTGCGCGCGAATGTGGTGAATCTGCCCCAGCAGATTGCGGCGGATCGTATCGACCGCGTTGTCGTACAATACGCTGTAGTGCCGCTGATGACCGGTCGCCAGGAGCATGCCTGTCTGCTCCGCCACACGGGCCATCTCTTTGCACTCGTGCACGCTGTGCGCCATCAGCTTTTCGGTCAGCACATGCTTGCCAGCCCGCATGGCTTCGATGGCCACTGGTGCGTGCAAGAACAGCGGCAGCGCGATGATCACGCCTTCGATGTCCTCGTCCTTGAGCAGTTCACGATAGTCCTTGTAGACCTTGACGTGATCGGTTGCCTCGTCTTCCGACGCCCAGCCGTACTTCGCATTCAGCCCGGGCCGCGCTTCGAGCGCGCTGGGGCTGGATTGATCGCCATGGAACGCCCGGTGAATGCTATAGGGCCGAATGTCGGCGATCGCCTTGACCTCGACGTAGTCCGGCGTGAGCGCTCCTATGAGCACCCCACCTTCGTCGCCGGTACCAATTACGCCGACGCGCACCGGGTCGCTATTCCAGCCGGGGTAGCTGAAGTAGAAGGCGCCGAGTCCGGCTGTTGCGCCGCCGGCGGCGAGCAAGCTTTCTTCCAGAAACTGCCGCCGCGTGAGCTCAGAACCCACGGCGTCGTAGAAGTTGGCTTTACCGACGGCACGTTCTTCAGGCGTCAGATGCATGGCGTTTCTTTCCCCCAAACAGAGGGCGCACGAGCAGGTAGTGGACGAAAAAGTCCAAGCCGCCCCAGCGGCCGACGCGCGTCGTAGCCAGGGCGAACAGGGCCATCATTTCGACAAACTCTTTGTTGACCAGCAGGGCATGTCCCGCGCTGGCGGGCGCCGGAGGGTAGATCGTCGGCCACTCTGGTTGCGCGCCGATCAGCGTCGCCAAGAACAACGCCGCGCTCACCGCGGCCAGGCGAGTGAACAAGCCCGCAATCAGGCAGGCCCCTATCACGATGTTGTACCAGATCACGACGCCATCGAGCCGGTCGAGCAGTTTTGCCGGACGCTGCCACTCGCCCCGCGCTTTTTGACTTGTGTCCAGTATAGCGCCCAGCGCGTCGTACAAATCCTGTTCGATGGCCTCGACTTGTGCGATCCAGGGCGCCGATTGCCCCAGCAGCTTGCGCTGTTCGTCCCAAAGTCGCCGCCGCCCGAACGGCATCTCGCTCAAGGATTCATTACGCTGCCGAGACCGCAATCGTTCGAGATCAGCCAGATAGACCGGCCGCTCGACCTCCTCCCCCTCCGCGTTGGTCGTGGTGTACGTCTCCAGGTTGGCCGCCAAGAAGTCCTCCAACACCCGACGGTGGCGCTGGAGGATTGCCTCGGCCTCGACCCGTTGTTCTTCGCTCAGGCGGTACTTGGCAACATACCGATCGAACTCGGCCTGCCAGCGCTCGAAGACGAGCTCGGCATCGAGCCGCTTTTCCCCGTACAGATCGGGCAGCAGCATCCGCTGATACAGCGGAGCCAGGGGGCCTTTCGCCGCGCGCCAATAGCCTTCGGAGCTGAAGGCCGGTACGACATCTTTCTTCCACAGACCTTCGTAAAGAAAGTGCCAGCCAATCGCCACGCGCAACAGCACCAGCGCCACCACCGTGAGCATCCCGATCTGGATAACCCGCCTGCTCAGCGTACTGCTCCGGCTGCCGTAGTTTTCGATGGGGGCCGCGGACCGGCCACCGCGATGAACTGAGGTAGGTGTTCGAAGCGGCCCGTCGCGCCGCCCGGTGTGATGGTCGCTGCTGAACGTGCAGCGGGGGGCGTCACGCTAGCCGTCAATTCGCACAGCCCCCGGATTCCGGGTGTGCCGCGTTTGCGAATCGCAACCACACGCCCCGAACGGTATTGTAGCCGCCGCGCGGAGGGCTGACTATTGGGCGAGCCGGACCGGCGGCGATACCGACACGACCGTTTGTCGTGCGCGAGACCGCACACGCGAGCAGCCGCGCCGCCGCGGCCAGAGCTTCTCCTTAGCCGCCGGCAGCGACTGGTGGGACTTTCCCGCTCGTCAAGAAGTCGAGTGTCAACCGCGTGACTTCGTCATTCGGCTGACCGAACTCACGATTGATCGTGCCGTGCGTCTTGCCGCTCGCCGGCACGACGCGCGCTTCGTTGCCCGACGTGTGGATGGCCTCGGCCAGCCAATGCGATTGCTTGCGTGCGTCGACCCTCCCCGCGACGTGGAAGATCAGAAACGGTGGCAACTCGCTGGCGTCCAATGCCTGGATGGCCGGCGAAGCTTCGCGCATAGCCGCCTCATCCTTGCCGAACACGTTCTCGAAGAACCGGCCCAGACCATCGGCCGACTGATCGCGCCGGGCGGGCAAGTCGTAGCCGGCGCCATCGAGCAGCACGATGCCCGCCAGATCGCCCGGCGACATGTCCTGCGCAGCCAGGTACTTCCCATCGGCGGCCACTAAAGCCGCGAGGTGCGCGCCCGCTGAATGCCCCATCAGGAACACGTGATCCTTCGCGGCGTTCAGGCTCTCCTGTTCGATCACCCACGCGGTCGCCGCTGCGACGTCGGCCGCTTGTTCGCGAAAAGTCACCTCGGGCACGAAGCGATAGTTGATGGCGGCCAATGCGAAACCGGCGCCGCAGATGGCCTCCGGCTTGGTGTCCATTCGCGATTTGTCGCCCCGCTGCCATCCGCCGCCGTGAATCCAAATCACGATCCCGGCGGGTTGTCGATCTTTGGGCATGTAGAGATCGAGCCGATGTCGCTCGTGCGCCGGTGCTTCTGCATAGGTCAGGTCGCGCTGAACGCTGAACGCACTGGCATTCGCTTCTTCGGCATAGGCCGAAGCGTCATTGCCTGCAATAGCCAAAGCGCAGAGCAGTGTTGCGCAGCAGATGGGTGCGAGCGTAGCTGTACGAGGGCCGGACATGAGTTGCTCCTCAGGAGTTCTTGGGAAACCGGGCGAACCTCCGCTACGCTCCCCGAAAGCTCGCTCGAGGCGGGTTGGGACGTACTCTCTAGCCCATCGAACACGGCGAAAGGCTGAAGGTTTCGCGCTCACTGGAACACAGGGCCGTATACGTGCTACGTCGCAGCGCGATTGCGATAGAGCGCGGGTTCGACGACCGTCTGCATGGCCGCCGTATCGAGTCCGTCGAGGAATTCGGAGACTTCGGCAATGTGCGGCTCCGGGTCGGCCAGCACGTCGTTGTATTCGATCTCGATCATCTCAAACTGTTCGGGATGCTCGGCCACGTACTGCTGCACGCGCTTGATCTGCCCCAGATACAGTTGCTTGATTTGTGCGGCCGGCAGGTCGTCGGTGCCTTTGCCCTGCCGCTCGAGCATCTTGTTCTGCGATCGCACCACTTCGTCGAGATGCCGTCGCATGAACACCACGCGATACTTGTGGTCCAGCGGCAAGTCGAGCAGCAACAGGTGAACCATCTTCACGACCTGACCGGCTGATCCTTCCAGCCAACTCGCATCCTCTTTCGTCTTCTTCACCGCCTCGAACTCGTAGTAGCCGCGCGGGTTGTCTTCGTCGGCCGTGCGTATGCCGTCGGCCAGAACCGGGATCCCACCCGCTTCGAGCATCCGCATCATCATCGACGTGCCGGAGCGGGGAAGACCGGAGACAATCGTCAGATAGGGTCGGTCGGCCATGTTTCCTGTGCGAGGAGCGAGAGAATCGAGTGTTGTCATCAAATGACTCGCACAAAAACCACGTCAATACCGCGAACGACCGGTTCATTGACGCTCTGCACGAGTCCTCGTAGAACGTAGTCCCGCGCCCGCAGACTGTCCAGACTCCCCTCATGCTCAACAGGCCGTGCACCACGCCAGCGGTTGGCTGTCCGAGGCCTGGTCTCGCAGACCGCTCACGCGTGCTGGACTGACAACACATCGCAAGCGATACAGCGACAGATCCGATGAAAATACTTGAGTCCCCGGCCGCTCAATTTGCCCTGGAGGCGACGCGCAGCGCGGCAGTCTTGGTGCGCGGAGTCCAGCAGCAGATGGTCAGTCCGGCCCTCACCAAGGGCGACCGTTCCCCGGTCACGGTGGCCGACTTCGCAGCCCAGGCGGTGGTCGCGAGGATGCTGCAAGAGAAGTTCCCGCAAGATGTGCTCGTCGGCGAGGAAGACGCCGCCGCCCTCCGCGCACCAGACGGGGCAGAGACGCTCGCGCAAGTGACGCAATTCGTCGGCCGTGTTTATTCCGGCGCCAGCGAAAGCGACGTCTGCGATTGGATCGATCATGGTGCCGCCGATCCCGCCGAGGCGTTCTGGACCCTCGATCCGATCGACGGCACCAAGGGCTTTCTCCGCGGTGGCCAATACGCGGTGGCGCTGGCATACGTGCGCAGCGGTGAAGTGCAACTGGCCGTACTGGGATGCCCCCAACTCGACCCCGGCTGCTGCGATCCCGAGGGGAAACAGACCGCCGATGGCGAACGCGGTGTACTGGTGCTCGCTGCTCGAGGCAGCGGCACATGGAGCCGTGCATTGTCCAGCGGCGAGTGGACGCGGCTGCACGTCTCCGACCGTGCGGACGCCGCCACTGCCCGAATGCTCCGATCGTTTGAGTCAGGGCACACGAATGTCGATCAAATCGGCCAGCTCGGAGAACAACTGGGAACGACGGCCGAGCCGGTGCGGATGGACAGCCAGGCCAAGTACGCCGTGCTGGCCGCTGGCGCCGGCGAAGTGTTGGTTCGCCTGCTCTCACCGAAGCAGCCCGACTATCGCGAGCGGATTTGGGATCAAGCGGCCGGGTCGCTCATTGTCGAAGAAGCCGGCGGGCGCATTACCGATCTCGTCGGCAAGGCGCTCGACTTCACACAAGGTCGCACGCTGGCCGCCAACCGCGGCATCCTCGCCACCAACGGCCATTTGCACGAGGCGACCCTCGCCGCACTCCGCGCCGTCAACGCCTGACGAACGTCTAAAATCGGGTGCCACTGGCTGCTCGCCAGCCAGTGTTGAGCGAACGGCGATCATCCCACGGTTTCACAACGATTCGCTGTCCTGTTCTGCGGGCGGCGGAATTTCCTGTCCGTGCGGATCGTGCCGTGGACGATCCAGTTCTGCGGCCAGTTCCTCGCGCATCTCGGGGCTGATGTAGTGCTCCATCTGATGGGCCGAACGGTGCTGCCGCTCGCCCGGCAGATCGCCGAAGTGGCGCTGCAAGTACGACTCCCACAATCGATGCGTGCGCACCAGATCCTGTGCGGCTTGGTGACCCGACGGCGTGAGTTGCGGGCCGCTTTCGGTGCGTTGCACCTGGCCGCGCCGCACGAGGCGTCGCAGGGCCAATTGCTGCCATAGCCAACCAGGACGAAGTGGATCATTTGGCGGCGCCGTGTCGGGTGCGTCCGCCGCACTTTGCGTTGCGGGCTGCGCTCGCAGCGTCTCGGCGGCCCGGTAGAGCCACGCCAGCAGATCTTCCTCTGCAATGCGGACCCGCAAACCCGCGCGACGCAGCACGCGCATCACGAGCCCCTGCTGCGGACTGACGATCACAGCCACGACGAACAGCGCACCGGCCGCGACTGCCATCATTCCCGCGCTACTGGCGCCCACGTTGCTGTCCCATCCCAGCAGTCCGGCGACCAACGGCGGCAGCACGATGGCCGCCACGTGACCCAGTAGCGCACTGGCCGCCGCAACCACCAGGCTGAGGGCGACCATCAACCACAACCGCTGGGTCAACAGGTAGGCCGTCGCGGGTGGCACGATCAGCATCGCAATCACGAGGATGCTGCCTACCGTCTCGAACGCCGCAACCAGCGTGGCGGCGGTCACCGCCATCAGTCCGTAGTGCATCACACCGGCGTTGACGCCCAGCGTAGTTGCGAGTCCCGGGTCGAACGCGGCCAGCCGCAACTCTTTGAACAACAGCCCGACCAGCAGCAGATTGACGGCCAGCATCGCGCCATTCACACGTATCAATCGCCCATCGACGGCCGCCGTTTCGACCGTGCCATACAGCACGCAATCGGGGTCGAGATGCACGCGGTCTGCGTAGAGGCGAATCAAGAGCAGCCCCAGCGCGAAGAGCACGAGAAAAACCACGCCCAGCGCCGCCGATGCTTCGACGTTGCCAAGTTTGCGCACCGTTTCGGAAAGCACCGCCGTCAGTACGCCCACGACGACGGCGCCGACGAACATCACGGCGTGTCGCGTCGCGTCGTAACTGTCGTGACTGAGAATGCCGGCCGCCTGCAACCCATGTGCGGTCAGGAACGCCACGGCAATGCCGAGCAACACGGCGTGGCTCAGCGCATCGCCCATCATGCTTTGCCGCCGCAGCAGCAAGAAGTTGCCCGGCAGCGCGCAGGCCATCGCCGCCAGACCGGCGGTGATGACGATCCGCGTGTCGAGCCAACTCCAGTCGGCCAGCGATGGGAACCAGTTGGGCATGCGAGCTTCTTTGGAAGTCAGTCTTCGCTAGACAATGTTGGGTCGCGCGATTGGAGCCGCGGGCAAATCAGGGCGTCGCAGCCGTGCTGGCGATCTTGTGTGGGCTGGCCGGCACTTCCTGCAGGTGAGGATCGTGGCCGGCGAGTTGCTGCTCCAACAGCGCGACGACCTCGGGTTCCAAAACGTGTTCGATCAGATCGGCGTAACGATCGACGCGGGCCGGCGCGACGTCGGCATGTTCGATCAGGTACAGTTCCCACAGACGGTGATTGCGGGCCACGCGGCGGGCCTCGTCGAGACCGCGGGGAGTCACGCAGATGCAATCCGTCGACGTCCGGCGGAAGAGGCCATCGCGCTGGGCCTTGGCGATTTCGCGCTGGAGTTGCTGACGGCTCCAATCGCGATCTGCTTCCAGTGCCGCCAGAGAAACGGTGGCCTCGTCGGCTGTTATCGACTCACCGCCCGACTCAAGTAGTTCGTAACAGGTGCGCAGCAGGTGCTGACGTTTGATGCGCCGCGTAAGCCTCCGCCGCTCGCGCACGCGAGCCAGCACGCCACGATGCGGGCTGAAGAACATGCTGATTCCAAACAGCACGGCCGCCGCGAGCACGATCACTGGACCGGCAGCCAACCGCGGCGCCAGTGCGCTGACGCCTGCGCCCAACAATCCGCTGGCTCCTCCTAAGAGCGCGGCCAAGAGCGTCATAGCGGGCAGATGATCGGTCCAGAATCGCGCGGCTGCGGCCGGGACAATCAACATGGCGACAACCAACAGCAGGCCGACGCTTTCGATGCCGATCACCGTGACAAACGCAACCAGCCCCATCAGCAGCAAGTCGAGACCGACGACCGACCAGCCTTGCGCGGCGGCGTAGCCTTCGTCGAAACACAACAGCGACAGCTCTTTGAACAGCGCGGCCGCCAGCACCAGCGCCGCCAACGCGCAGATCGATATCACTTTCACGTCCAACGCCGTGAGGGCAGCCGCCTTTCCGTAGATGAATCCCTGCAAGCCGGCCACGTTGCCCGACGGCATGTCTTGTACAATCGTGAACAGCGAAATCCCCAGACCGAAAAAGACGCTGAGCACGATGGCCAGCGCCGCGTCTTCCTTGAGTCGCGTGAAGCGGCGGATGAGCAACACGCAACCCACACCCACCAGCCCGGCCACCAGTGCGCCCAGCAGGAGCACTTCCAGCCTTCGGCCTTCGCCCGGCGCCAGCGCTTCGGCCAGCAGGAAAGCAATGGCGATGCCCGGCAAGGCGGCATGGCTCACAACGTCGCCGACCAACGCCCGCTTGCGGAGCAGCATGAACGTGCCGACTACTCCACCCGCCACGCCCAACAGCGCGGTCCCGGCCAGCACGATCCGCGTGTTGTAGTCGCGCAGCGTCAGCAAGTTCACGAGCCGCGTGGTCCAGTCCGGCGACCGCGCGCGATCGGACAAATCAGCGACAGTAGCGGACGATTTCGCGCTGGGTGGCGATCCCGGCGTGTGATGCTCGCCTGCGGCCAGCGGGAAGTTCGTGCCTGCGAGGGCGACGCCGATTGCGAGCGCGAACCCCAAGAGCGCGCGGCGCACGCTCATCGCTCGTCTCCGGTCAGTCGCAGGCGCTGACCGGCCTCGTCCAACAGCGCGAGCTTGCCTCCATAGGTCTTGCGCAGGTTGTCGGTCGTGAAGACCTCGGCCGTGGGGCCCGCAGCGACGACGCGCATATTCAAGAGTACGACCTGGTCGAAGTAGTCGTCCACCGTGGGCAAGTCGTGGTGGACGACCAGCGCCGTTTTACCGTCCTCGCGCAGTTGATGGAGTATCTCGACGATCGCCTGCTCGGTCGAGGCGTCGACCGAAGCCAGCGGTTCATCCATCAAGTACAAGTCGGCGTCCTGCACCAGAGCCCGGGCCAGAAACACCCGTTGCTGCTGTCCGCCCGATAACTGGCTGATCTGCCGCCCGGCGAAATCGGCCATGCCCACTCGGTCGAGCGCTTCCAGCGCACGCTGCCGATACTTGCGCGTCACCGGCCGCAGCCAGCCAATCTCTCGATACAGTCCCATGGCCACCACATCGAGCGCATTGACCGGAAAGTCCCAGTCCACAGTCTCGCGCTGCGGCACATAGCCCACACGGTCGCGTTGTTGCCGGTACGGCTCGCCGAAGACTTGCACGCGACCGGAAATCCGCGGCACCAGTTCCAGGATGCCCTTGAGCAGCGTGCTCTTGCCGGCGCCGTTCGGTCCGACGATGGCGGCCAGACTGCCGGTCGGCGCGACGTAGTCGACTTCCCACAGTACCGGCTTGCGGTGGTAGGCGACCGTTAGATCTTCAACGACCAACGGTTGGATGCCGTCGGCGGCCAGTTCGACTGGGGCCTGTTCGCCGGAGGCGGACGGCTGCTGCTGTTCGAGATGCACGGGACTCTTCATCGGGGCTGTTGCTTATCGCGTCGCTACTCCCCCGCGCTCAGCTCGCCCTGCCAACCACCATCGGGGGCACGACCCCCTAACGCTCTGGCGATCGTCGTGGCGTTGTGATCGAGCATGCCCACGTAGGTCCCTTCGTAGGTGCCCGCCGGCCCCATCGCATCGGAGTAGAGTTCGCCGCCGATCGTCACCTCCCAGTCGCTGTTAGCGGCGCCTTCGATCACGGCTTGGATGTTCTTCTGCGAGACGCTCGACTCGACGAAGATCGCGCGAATCTTACGCTCGACGATGAACGACACGAGCTGATTGATGTCGTCGACGCCCGCCTCCGACTCGGTGCTGATGCCCTGCACCGATCGCACCGGGATGTCGTAGGCGCGGGAGAAATACCCGAACGCGTCGTGCGCGGTGATCAGCACCCGCTGTTCGTCGGGGATGGTGGCAATCGTCTGGCGGACGTATTCGTCGAGCCCCTTGAGTTTCTCCTGATAGGCGGCCGCCCGCTGCTGGTATTGTTCGGCACCGTCGGCATCGAATGCACACAGCGCTTCGGCCACGAAGCCCACCGCCTCGCTCCAGGCAGCGACGTCCATCCACACGTGAGGATCCCAGTGCCCCTCGAACTCTGGCGGTTCCAGAAGTGTCGACTCGTCGAGCGTCTCAGAAACGGCGAACACGGGCTTCCCGGAACGCCCCACCTTGGCGAAGGTGTCTGCCATCCGCCCTTCGAGCATCAGTCCCGAATAGAACACGATATCGGCGTCGAGCAGTTCCTGGACATCGTTGCGGGTGGGCTTGTAAAGGTGCGGGTCGACGCCCTCCCCCATCAGGCTCACGACGTTGCCGCGATCTCCAGCAACTTCGCGGACTATGTCGCTCACCATGCCGCACGTGGTGACGACCTGCATCGGCAACTCGCCGCCAAACGGCACCATGCGCCCCACCGGCGTGTCGACCGGTAACCCCGGCGCGGGATTGCCGAGATCATTGCAGCCGGCAACCAGCGCGCAGGCGAGCAGCGGCAGAAGGCTATCGCGAAGAGTGAAGATTCGTCCCACGGTCACGGCTCTCGTTGGAATGAAGATGGTTTTTTGACTGATCAAAAACATTATTCAGCGCACTGAGAACGCCGTCAATCCCGCTGAGATCTCGGCCGGTCCGACGCGGGCCCAATACACCGCCGGCGACGAACCCAAGTGGCGTTACATCGCGCACCGCGAAGGTGCGCGGCGCCACTGCTAGTGGAGCGTCTGCCCGATTCAGTCGGGCGACGCGCAACAGTCGCCAAAGACGCAAGTGCTTTGGCGCAGACAACAAGGTAATGCTCCGCCTGACAGATCGCACCCGACGATCACGTGTTGACGGAGCACTAGAGGTGCCGCGTCTGCAACTCGGCGGCAGGCAGCTCGGGCTCGTTAGCATCGCGCCCGTTGCCGCTCACCTCGGCGGCTTCCGGCGTCAATCGGTCGTCGCCATGTTCCGGCGGTCCCTCTTGGAATTCGTCGTCGGCATGCGGACGCGCCTCGAGCCAGCGGGCGTACGCCTGATAGAGCAAGGGCACCAAGAGCAAAATCCAGAAGGTGGCCACTGCCAGTCCAAACGAGATGGCCGCCGCCATCGGGATCAACAGTTGCGCCTGCATCGATCGCTCGAGCAAGATCGGCAAGAGTCCCACGATGGTCGTCATCGAAGTCAGCAGCACGGGGCGAAAGCGCCGGCAGCCGGCTTCGATCAAGGCCTCGTTCAAGTCGGCTCCCGCCACGCGATGTTTGTTGATGAAGTCGATCAGCACGATCGAGTCGTTCACCACCACGCCCGAGAGAGCCACGACTCCGAACAACGTGAAGATCGTCAGCGGCAAATCGAGCGCGAGATGCCCCAATACAGCGCCGACCAGCCCGAAAGGAATCACGGCCAAAATCAACAGCGGTTGCGCGTACGATCCGAACTGCAATGTCAGCAGGAAATAGATTCCGAAGATGGCCACGATGAACCCGTACATTAGGCTCGTTACCGACTCGTTGGTCTGCTCCTGTTGTCCCTCCCAACGCACTCCTAGACCCGGCAGTTCTTCGAACAACCCGGGCAGGAAGCTGGCTTTCAGATCGGTGACGATTTCACGCGCGTTGGCTGAGTTCTCGTCGAGGTTCGCCGTAATCGTCACCGCCCGCTGCTGATCGATGCGCACGACCTGAGCCGATTGACGGCCGAGCGTGCGTTCGGCCAACTCGGTGATCGGCACTTCCGCACCGCCAGGCGTACGAACGCGGATTTCTTCGAACTGCGCCAGCGAGCGCCGCTCTTCGGCGGGGTAGCGCACCATGAGCTTGATTTCATGGCGACCCCGTTGCAGACGCATCACTTCTTCGCCGTAGTACGCCGCGCGGACAGTGGAGGCCAGCTCGTCGAGCGTGATCCCTAACGCCTGGGCCCGCGGCGTCACCTTGAGCTGGAATTCCCATTTGCCGATTTCGTCGCCGTCGGTGATATCGAACACGCCCTGATAGGTGGCCAGCTTGGTCTTCGTGCGCTCCACGCCTTCGGCAAGCAGTTCGTAGTCGTCTCCCAGCAGCTTGAATTCGATCGGCTTGCCGCCAGGCCCGACGTTCATGTTCTCGAATTCCACGCGCTCAACGCCCGCGATCTCGCCGACGCGATTGCGCCACATGTCGACGAATTCGCGGCTTGAGATGTAGGGCCGCTCCGACGCGGGCACCAGTTTGACGAACAGGTTGCCGTAGTTCGTGCCTGATGAAGCGGGCCGGGTAGGATCCTGCGCCACCCAGGCTCCGGCCGAACGAAAGACGTGCGCGACCACCGGTTGTCCGCGCTCGGAATACTCGTCGGCAATCTCGCGGGCCGCTGCTTCGATGCGCTGTGTAGCGGCGTCCGTGGTCGCCAGCGGCGTGCCGGCGGGGTACGCCAGGTTACAAAGCACGATGTCGCCGTCGATCTGCGGTGCCAGCACGAACGGTGTGAATCCCCCCTGCACCAATCCGGCCACCGCCAACAGCGCCGCAATCGAAGCGGCGAAACCCACCGCGGGCCGCAGCAACAACCAGTGCAGCGTGCTTCGATACGGCCCCTGAATCAGCCGTTCCAGCCCGCGGTCGACGGACAATCGCAGGTTCTCGTAGAACCGCGTCAGGGGCTTGAAGCTGGCGTTGCCCAAGTGGCAGGGCAGAATCAGCAGGCTCTCGAAGAGCGAGAACAACAGCAGCGTGCAGATCACCTGGGGCATGATGGCAATGAATTTGCCCATCAGCCCGGAGACGAAGAACATCGGCAAAAAGGCGATGATCGTCGTCATCACGGCGGCCGTGATGGCCGGAGCCACCTCGATCGTGCCGTCGATGGCTGCCTGCACGCGCGATTTCCCGCGCTGCCGGTGTTCGTATACGTTTTCTCCGATCACGATCGCGTCGTCGACGACGATGCCCAGCGCCATCACGAACGCGAACATGCTCAACTGGTTGAGCGTCTGATCGGTCATGAACAATACGGCGCACGTGCCGAGCACAGTGACAGGGATGCCGGCCGCGACCCAGAACGCAAGCCGAATGTTGAGGAACAGGCTTAGCGTCAGGAAAACCAGCGCCAAACCAAACGCGCCGCTGCGATATAGCAGGTGCAAGCGGTCGCGGACTTCTGTCGAGGCGTCGTACCAGATCACCATCTGGTAGCCTTCTGGCAGCGACTCGTTGCGCTGTTCGACGTAGTCGGTCACTTCGCGCGTGATGCGCAGCAGGTCTTCTTCGCTCGTGCGATCGAGCTGCAACGAGAAGCAAGGGTGCCCGTCGACGTACGAGACCATCGTGGCATCGCCAAATCCGTCGACCACGCGCCCCAGATCGTTCACCGTGAGCACGACGCCGTTGGCTTGCGTGAGCACCGGGAACTTCGCGATTTCGCCGCCGACGAGTTGCCGGTTCGTGCCGCGCAACAGGAATTCGAGCGACTCGGTGCGAATGCTGCCGGCGGGCAGCTCCACATTTTCGCGGCGTATGGCGCGTGCCACATCCGACAGTGTCATCCCATGTTTGCGGAGCGTCGCTTCGGGTATCTCGACGTCGATCTGGAATTCCGGCGCCGCGAGAAAATCGATCAGCGAGACGTTCGGCAGGTCGAGAATCTCGTCACGGATCTGCTCGGAAAGCTGCCGCAAACGCCAGGTGGCCGCCTCGGACGGGTCGTCGGGCCCCACCACCGCGACGTGCATCGCGGGCAGACTGATAATCACTTCCCGAATGTCGGGCTCTTCGGCCTGTTCGGGAAAGCTCGGAATCTGATCGATGGCCGAGCGGACGTCGGCCACCACGCGTTGGGGATCGTCGACGTGCGTGTGCAGCGTCGCGGTGACGGCTCCCATCCCCTCGTTGGCCACCGAGAGGACTTTCTTGATGCCGTTGATCGAGCGGATGGCCTCCTCGATCTTCTGGCAGATGCCTTCCTCGACCTGGGCTGGTGTCGCGCCGGGATAAGCCACTGAGATGGCGATTGTGTCGAGCGCCGTCTCGGGAAACTCTTCCCGGCGGAGCATGGCCAGGCCCCCGATGCCTACCACGATGATTGCAATCATCAGGGTGTTCATCGAGGGGCCATTGCGCACGGCCCAGGCGACCACGCGCTTCATGGGCTGGCCTCTTCGCGCACCTGCATGCCGGGCGTCGCCATCGTCAGCGGCGTGACCACCAATCGCGCGCCGGGCTCAAGCGTGCTGCCGTCGGCCCGCACCAGCACCGCCTCGGGCAAGACTTTGGCGACCTTGACCGGATGAAGCTGAAGCTGGCCGTTCTCGACCGTCCAGACTTCGTTGTTCAACTGCACTGCTTCCGGCGGTAGCTTCAAGAGTGGAATCCGGGGCTCAGCGTGCAGACGCACCGTGACGAACATCCCGCGTACCAGCGTCGTGGGCCATTGCGCGGCACCCAACCGACGCGGCTGCGGCACTTCCACGCGGCAGGGAACGGTTCGCGTCTGCGGATCGAGGCCGCTGCCCGCGAACCGAACCAGCTTGCCCTCCCACTCGACGCTTTGCCCATCGAGTGCGTAAGAGATCGTCGCGTCGACCGGCGGAGCCTCGTAGTAGGCGCCGCCCAGTTCGGCTTCAGCCGGTGGTAGTTCGCCAGCCGTGCTCCACAGCCAGTACACGTCTTCGACGCGCAGCGAACAGCTCACCTCGACGGCCGACGTATCTTCGATCCGCACCAGCGTCGCGCCGGGCGACACGTAAGTCCGTTCTTCGACGGGATCATCGCTCACGTAGCCGTCAATCGGCGCGACGATCTCCGTGTGCGACAAGTCGAGCTCGGCCGCCGCGAGCTGCGCCCGACGATGGGCCAGTTCGGCCTGCGCTTTCTCCAGCCGCGGGGGCACCAGCGACAGCGAATTGAGCGCCTGCTGAAGTTGCGTCCGCGCTTGCAGCGTTTCGAGTTCGATGCGATCGCGTTCGCTGTCCGACAGCGTGCCGTCGAGGTGCAGACCCGTGGCACGTTTGAGCTCGGCGTTGCGCAACTCGACGTCACGCTCCCACAGCGCGATCATGGCATCGGTGTTCTGTTGCTCGACTTCGAGTTGCTGAATCTCGACGGAAGCCTGTTCCACCAGATTGCGCAGCCGCTGCACTTCCAGCTCGTACTTCTCGCGTTCGATCTGCAACAGCGGCGTGCCCGCCGTGACGTACAGCCCGGCTTCGCAGGCGGGCGCCTTCCAGACAATCAGTCCGGCCACCTGAGCGTTGACGGCTACCTCTCGTTTGGGCACCACGGTGCCATCGACCACCACGTCGAAAGCACCTGCCGACTCAGTCAGCGGAACGGTGACCACCAGCGGACGCAGTTCTTCTTGTTCGCGCTCTGCCGGCGGAGCCTTCAGCGAAGCGAGCACGCTGTAGCCGAGGATTCCCAGTGCCAGGATCCCGGTCGGCAGCCCGAACTGTAACAGCCGTGTGGGCGAGAGCATCGCGTTGGACAACAAACAGAATGATTAGTAGGTCGGCAATGGCCTTGGCGATCGTCGCCCAGGAGGGAGCAGCACGACGACGGCAGCAGCGATCAGGCAAGCCGGCCGCGCGGGCGTAGTGCCAACGTGCCCAAACCGGTAGGGGAGCGCCGGCTCACGCTCTACATCGACACGACACCCATGCCGAGCGTTCGCATCAGGCGGTCTTCGGCCGAAGCGGGGTCTATCGGCCACAATCTAGTGTGACCACGACCCGAAACACGTGCAACGCGGGATTGCACGGACGCACCGGCGCAAAATGTCGCGGGTGTGGCAGTCCCTGGAAAACACTACTCGCGGCGTGCAACCGCAGTTTCCCCTCGATTGGGGAGTGAGAGGCGCGGCGGCCGCCATCAATCGAAGGCCTTCGACCAACTGGCGAAGAACCACCAGTCACTCTCAAGCTGAATGCCGTCGACGTTCTGATAAACCGGATGCACGGCCTCGAAGTTGAGCAGATGTCCCTCGCCCAGCAGCGCCATCACCCCGTAGCCGAAGTTGATCCAGTCGCCGCCGCGAAAGTCGGGCCGCGCGGTGCTGATCTGAGCGGGCACGAGATCGGCGTCGGCGCCGTCGAAGTTCTCGCGCCACAGGAACTCGGTGCGGTAGCTGAAAGCCAGCCGGTCGGTGAACAACCACGAGATCCAGCCATTCAACCGCCATTCGTTGCCCACCGAGTAGCCTTCGTCGTTGCGACCGATCGGTAGATCGGTCTGAAACTGGCCTCCGACGCTGATCCGCTCGAAGTACGACTTGTAAGTCAAACCGGGTCGGGCATCGAACGTGCCGCTGCCCCGTCGCATCGGGTAGGGCAGCTCCAGTTCCACCAGGCCGCCGGTCGGTGCAGAAGACACGCGATCCAGGTAGCCGGTCGGCACGCTGCAGCCCAGGTTGAAGACCAGCTCGTCGCGGTCACCTTCGTACAGCTTGATCAAGGCTCCGAGGATCATGTCGTCGAACCCCGAGTTGTGCGTCGTGAACGGCGAGCCGGGTCCTTGCGGCGCCGGGTTCATGGGCCCGCGAATGTGGTCCATCGTCAGCGAGCTGAACATCGGCATCACGTACAGCGTCGTGTTGTCCGTCAGACCGTACATGGCGTGAATCATGTGCATTTCCATTGTCATCTGCGTGGGCGTGGCCGCGAAGTTCGTGCCCAGCGCCTGACCGACGGTCAACGCTTGTGCGTCGGAGAGCGTGTTCGTCCCCAGCAGGTTGTCGTCCATGTACATATTCATGTACCGGTACTCGAACATCATCTCGCCCTGATGGTGGACGTGATCGCCCATCAATCCTGCCGGCGCGTGCTTGTCGGCCAGCCCGCGACGTTCCGCAGGCGAGAGGCAGTACGACCGGGTGAAGAACCGGTCCAGGCGCTCGGCAAACACGCTGTCGCAGGCGTCACAGCCGCAGGCACTCTGTTGGTGGCAGCAACCGTCGCATTGGGCCCGCAACGGCGTCGTGCGCGCGATTGAGAAACCCAGCGCGGCGACAAACAAGATCAGCGGCAAAAGATGACGATCGAAGCGCAGTCCATCACCGAGCGGCCGTACCATCCGTGGAACTCCGATACGCGGGCGCAGATTGATTCCACCCACGATATCGGTGCTGCCACTGCGTAGCGTCCAATCGCTACACTCAGGCCCGATGGATCGCCAACTTCCTACCAGGGAGCGGAATAGGCAATTACGACGCAGCCCTCAGACTCGGGCGCGCTGCGCGACCACCGGGAACAGATTGGGGAGTGCTAGCGCCCGAACAAGCGCGCCCAGATGACAGCTTGACGCGCTGGGTGCTTAGATCTTTTCAGCCGCCACCAGAAGATTGTCGGCCCGGTTGGCACGTTCGGAACGACGGGCCAGGCGTTTGGCCAGCGGTTTGAAGCGACAGGCTTGCAGCCGCCAGGAGCCCATCTCGAAAGCTCGCGCGCGACGGGCCGAATGGCGAATCCAGCCGTCCATGCCCACCTGCTCGATCCGCTGCACCCGAAAGCCCTCGGCTTCCACCAGCCGCGCCAGCGTTTGCGGTGCGAAATGCGTCAAATGCCGCGGCACATCGAGCCCGTACCAGCTATGGCCGAATCGCACGCGGCCCCAGCTCTCGAAGTTTGGCACGGTGGCGTAGAACAGTCCACCGGGCCGCAAGAGGTTTGCCGCCGCGCGAACCACCGCGCGCGGATCGTGGACGTGCTCCAGGGCCTGCCACATTGTCAGCAGGTCGTACGACTGCGGTTCGAGCGAAGCGTGCGGCAGCGAGCCGACGTGGACCGTGATGCCCAACTGATCGGACACCGCAGCCGCTAGGTCGCGCGAGACATCGAGACCTTCCACCCGCCAACCCAGGTCGCGCATCCGCCGCAAGAAGGCCCCTGCTCCGCAGCCGAAATCGAGCAGCCGCCCGCGACGCGCGGGGAACGGGATCCACATGCTGCGGCGAATGGGAGTCCGCATCCAGGCCCGGCCTAACGTGGCCAGTGCGACCGACCACCACTCGACCGGTTGCGGGGGATAGTTGTAGTCGCGCCGCAACACCGCCCGCTCTGCTACCCGCCGCCAACGGGCGCGGCGGCGGTTGTCCCAGGCGCTGGATAGATCGTGGCAGCAATAATCCTGTGGATAGAAGACGCCAATCGTTTCGGCTGTCGGGCGCGGATTGGTTTGCACCAGCTCGCAGTTGCGACATTGCACGACGCGAAACTCATCGCGGGTGCACTTCAGCGGATCGCGCGTCGCCAGCACCGTATCGAACGACGTGCCACCGCATAGCCGGCAGTCGACGGTCTCCAGCTCGAAACTCGCCAGCTCTTGGCGCCGACTTCGAGATCGAGTCGGGCTGTCGGTGATCGTGGCCATGGTGCTCACGTCCTTGAGAGCTGGCGTACA